>JAKGBX010000002.1:0-300000 GCA_021555075.1 Rhodobacteraceae bacterium LMO-JJ12 | reverse complement strand
CATACAAGACCAAGGATACCGACAATCTGGGGCTGGGACTGCGCGCAAGTGTAAAACTGCTGCGCGAGATTTTTAAATGGCGCAAGGACGGCAATTCAATGATCGCCTCGTCGATGGCCGAGGCCGGCAGCTTCTTCAAGTCTGACCCATCCATCGACCGCCCCGATCTGCAAACGCATTTCGTGATCTCGATCGTGGACGATCATGCACGCAAGCTGCATCTGGGCCATGGCTATTCCTGCCATGTCTGCATCCTGCGCCCTTATTCGCGCGGCCAGGTATTCCTGCAAAGCGCTGATCCGCTGGCGGCACCAGGGATAGACCCGAAGTTCCTGAGCGATGAGCGTGATCTGCAAACCATGATCCGGGGCGCCAAGCTGACCCGCCAGATCATGGAGGCCCCTGCCATGGTCAAATACAAGCACAAGGAACTCTATGGCGTGAACGACAACACCACGGATGCCGAATGGGAACAGCACATTCGCAACCGTGCCGATACCGTCTATCACCCGGTCGGCACATGCAAAATGGGCCTAGATGATTTGGCCGTTGTCGACCCCCGGCTCAAGGTTCACGGCCTTACGGGGCTTCGCGTGGCCGACGCCTCTGTCATGCCAAACCTGATAAGCGGCAACACCAACGGGCCGACCATCATGATTGCAGAGAAATGCGCCGATATGATCAAGGCTGATCACGCAATCTGATTTGAACTTTCCCGCGCGCTCAAGCACGGCACAAAGCGCAACATCTCAAGCGCGCCAAACCGCGCTTCTCCGATTTCACTGCAAGAATGTCTGTCATCTAACATTCGCAGCGGGTTGATCAGAAACAACAAAGACGCCCTTGGGCGCCTTGATTTATTGGTCGGAGTGAGAGGATTCGAACCTCCGGCCCCTGCCTCCCGAAGACAGTGCTCTACCAGGCTGAGCTACACTCCGACCGTGAGAAAGCGCCTTACAGAATGCCTGCGCCTTTGGCAAGAGCCGCATTGCCAGAGCCAGCCCAAAAGCATTCCGCGATAAACCAGACTCGCGGGCTTGTCTCAAAACGCCTGAACCTTCGTCTGCCCCATGTAGTGCCGATGCCCGTAATAGCAAGGTTGCGATACCGCACGACCCGACCGCTCGTTAAACCTTCAACCCCGCCAGACGCCCCTCATAGATCGCCGCCGCCGCGTTACGTGGGGCGTTGGCGTCCCCAATCATCTGCGCCGCAATGCCCAGCGCGCCCAAATCCTCCCTCAACCCGCCGTCTGCCCGGTTCCCGGTGGCCAGAACCAGCCCATCTGCGGCCAACTCACGCGTCTCCCCGGTCAACAGGTTCACAACCTCCGCCACAGACCCGGTCCAACGCAACACCGCATGTTCGGTAACAAACTCCGCCCCCTTCGCAGTGAGCGCCCGCCGCAGCGGCAGATCGGTGGCCGAACGCACCAACTCGCGCGCCACCATCGCATCAGGAGTCACCAACACCACCTCATGGCCCGCCTCTGCCAGATGCCAGGCCGTACCACAGCCACGCCAGCTCCCGGCTTCATCCAAAACGACCACCCGTTTGCCAAGCCGCGCCGCACGGCCCATCACATCCTCGGGCGACGCCACATTGGCCAGATCGGCCCCCGGCATCGCCTCGACATGCGGCAGCGCCTTTTGAAACCCGGTGCCCATCGGCAAAGACCCCGTCGCCAGCAAAACCTCATCCGCACCGACCTCGGCAATCTCCTGCGCGTCAAGATAGGCGTTGTATCGCACCTCAACCCCCAGCTGCCCCAACTGCCGTTCATACCAGCCAATCAGCTCGGTAATCTGCCCGCGCCGTGGCTGTAACCCCGCCAAACGAAACTGCCCGCCAAGCCGATCGCTCGCCTCGGCCAGGATCACCCGATGCCCACGCTCTGCCGCCACACGCGCGGCCTCGCATCCCGCCACGCCACCGCCGACCACCAACACCGTTTTCTGCGTCTGGGCATTGGTGAACCGGTCCCCACCCCACAGAAATTCATGCCCCGCAGACGGGTTGATCAGACACGAAATGTAATAATCCCTGCTCCGCCGCCCCCAGCATTGCTGATTGCACGACAGACAGCCGCGAATATCCTCGACCCGTCCGGTTTCGGCCTTGTTCACCAACCATGGGTCAGCAATCTGCCCGCGCACGATACTGACCAGATCGGCCTGCCCTTCCCCAAGCAACGTATCGGCATTCTCTGGCGTGCGAATCCCGGCTTCTGACGTGACCATCGCACGATGTACCCGCGCCTTGATCGCACTGGCCAGATCAGCCGTCAGCTTCTCACCATATTGAAAGCTTGGAATGATCTTGAAAAAATCGAGATAGCTGCCCGCCCCGACAGTCACATAATCCATATTTCCATCGTCATCATGCAGCCCGACAATCTCGGCAGTCTCGGCGCGACTCGGCATCGCCGCGACATCCGGCTCGTCATTCACGCTTAGCCCGATGATGAACTCCTCACCACAAACCGCCCGAATACGTCGCATAATCTCTCGTGAAAACCGCGTCCGGTTTTCCAGCGACCCACCCCATTCATCCTCCCGCCTGTTCGACCAAGGCGACCAGAACTGATCGAGCAGACAATGATAAGCCGCCCAAACCTCAACCCCGTCAAACCCGGCTTTCTGACAGCGCACCGCCGCCTCAACGAACGCCTCAATCGTCTCCTCAATCTCGGCGGCACTCATCTCGTGGCTGCCATCATTGTCGTGATAGCTCGGGCCACCCGAAGGCGACCAATGCGCGTGCCATGAGTTGTCCCAATCACCATGCGCGCCGACATGGTAAAGCTGCTGGATCATCACCGTGCCCTCGGCCTTGCACGCCTCGGTCAGCGCACGAAACGGTGCGATCACATCATCGCTGCCCGGGCGAAAATTGCCCCGTGTCAGCACCGATGCGCGATGCACCGGCATCGGCTCAACCACGATCATCGCCGCCCCGCCCTTGGCACGCTCAAGATAATAACCCAGATGCCGCTCCCCCGGCAGGCCCTCCTCGGCCATATTGGTCGTATGCGCCCCAAAAACGATCCGATTGCGAAGCGTCTTGTGACCCAGCTTCAGGGGCTGGAAAACATGCTTAAAATTGCTCATCTTGATTTACTCCAATCCGTCCAACCCGGCCGTGAGCGCTTTGCCCATTCCGCTTTCCTCCATATGCACCCGCAACCGCTGGTTATAACCGCCCGGTGTGTTCAACGCCTCGATCAGTGGCGCACAGGCGCTGCCTGCCAGGCTCGACGCAACCAGCATGCGCAAGAACGCCTCGCCCTGATCCGCATCTGATACACGCTCGCCCAGCCACTCGGCCGCGTCGCCCACCAACCGCGCCACCGGTGACAGCACCGCTTGCGCAACCAGATAGGCCGCCATCTCGTCTGCATCTTTCAAGGCGAACACCGTGTTGCGCGACCCGAATATTTCCTCAATCAACCCGGCGTCGCCCTGCATCATGATCGGCGATCCCCCGGTCGCGATCCCCGGAAACGGCATCATGATCGCAACCGCGCTGGCCGGGCGTACCATCGCGTCCGCCTCGCTCAACGTGGCCCCCGCCATGAAGGTGATCACCCGCTGATCCGCCCTGAACTCTAGCGCCCCAAGAACGCCCCGCGCCGCCTCTGCCATCAGGCCCAGAAACACCACGTCGCTCTGATCCAGAACGCCCTGATTATTCGCCACCGACACGTTGTCAAACTCTGCTGCCAGAGCCGACGACAGCGGCACACTGCGTTCAGACACGACAATCTGATGCCCGTCGCCCGCAACCCCGCGCACCACGGCGCTTGCGATCGTGCCGGTGCCGATAAACCCCAACCGCATCAGATATCCTTGACCAGACGCAGCGCATCATAAATCGCCGCGTGGGTGTTGCGCGCGCTCACCGCGTCACCGATTCGAAACAGCATGAATTGCCCCTCCGGGTTGCGCTCTACCTCCTGCGCCCGGCCCGCGATCAACGCATCATGATCCACCGCGCCCATGTTCCGGCTCTCGGGTTTCAGTGCAAAGTACAACTCATCCAGCGGCATGGTGCCATAGTTCACCACCACCTGATCATATTGCGCCTCTTGCACGAGGTCGGAATAATCCGTCCCGATCCGCGCTTTCAAAAGATTCCCGTCACGCGCGACACTCAGCAACCGGCGCGTCACGGTAAAGCGCACGTCCTTATCCTGCAAAGCCCGCATATAAGGTACAAGGTTCATCGCCATGATATCGGGCGCAAAGGTCCGGTCCGGCGTCATCACCTCAACCTTGGCGCCTGCATTCGCCGCCACTTCCGCCGCCATTACGCCCGGATGATCACCGCTTTCGTCATAAATCAGAATATTCTCGCCCGGCTTCACATCCCCTGAAATGATATCCCACGCGGTCACGACATTTTCGGCCTCGCCCTGCTGTTCGTGCAGGATGGTATTGGGCATGCCGCCCGTCGCCACGATCACTACATCAGGGTTCAGAGCCGTGACATCCCCCGCCTCGGCCCAGGTGTTAAAGCGAAACTCAACACCGCGCGCCGCACATTGCGCCATGCGCCAGTCAATAATCGAGATCATCTCGCGCCGCCGCGGGTTCAGCGCGGTCAGCCGCACCTGCCCGCCCGGATCGGGCTGGGCCTCGAACACCGTCACATCATGCCCGCGTTCTGCCGCCACCCGCGCGGCTTCCAAGCCCCCCGGCCCCGCGCCAACAACCACAACTTTCTTGCGCATCCTCGCAGGCGAAATGATATGCGGCATGGTCGTCTCTCGCCCGGTCGCCGGGTTATGAATGCACAACGCCTCGCCCGCCTGATAAATCCGATCCAGGCAATAGGTGGCCCCGACACAAGGGCGAATATCCTCCTCGCGCCCCTCGATCAGCTTGGTCACAACATAGGGGTCCGCCATATGCGCCCGCGTCATTCCCACCATGTCGAGCAGCCCCGCCTGTATCGCGTGGCGCGCCGTGGCCAGATCGGGAATTTTTGACGCATGAAAGGTCGGCATCCCCGTGGCCGCCCGCACTGAACCCGCAAAGTCCAGATGCGGCGCGTTCTTCATCCCCTGCACCGGGATCATATCGGTCATCGCCGGATCGGTATGAATCCGCCCGCGATTGACGTTCAGAAAATCAACCTGCCCGGTGCCTTTCAGGATCTTGGCAATCTCCACACCCATCTCGGGCGTGATCCCGCCTTCATGCGCCTCGTCCGGGGCAAAGCGGACGCCAATCACGAATTCATCGCCCACCCGCGCGCGCACGGCGGCAATGATATCGGTAGTCAGCCGCATCCGGTTTTCCAACGTCTCGCGCCCATATGGCCCGTCCAGATCATTGGTCAGGGGCGAGATGAACTGATCCAGCAGATGCCCGTGGGTCATGATCTCGACCCCGTCCATCCCGCCCTCTTTCATCCGCTCGGCGGCATCCGCAAAATCCCCGATGATCCGCTCGATATCCCAATCCTCGGCCAGCTTGGGAAAAGCGTGATGCGCCGGTTCGCGATGCCGGGTCGAGGTCACGGCAGGCAGCCAATCCCCCTTGTTCCAATGCGTCCTCCGCCCCAGATGGGTCAGCTGAATCATCGCCGCGCATCCGTTTTCATGCAACGCATCGGTCAACCGGCGCACCCACGGCACCACCTCGTCCTTATAGGCCAGAATGTTGTTGAACACCGGGGGGCTGTCCTTGCTCACCGCCGCCGACCCGGCGGTCATGGCAAGCGCGACACCGGCCTTGGCGCGCTCCTCGTGATAGGCGCGATAACGGTCTTTCGGCATGCCATCTTCGGGATAGGCCGGTTCATGGCTGGTCGTCATGATCCGGTTTCGCAAGGTCAGATGTTTAAGCTGGTAGGGCTGCAACAGCGGATCGTTCGACATTTCCATTCCTTTATTCAGTGCCACAAGTCCGGCATGGCCGCTTTTTTCTCGTCCATATATGCCAACAACGCCTCATCTATCGCCGGATCAAGATTCGGCGGCTCATAGCGTTCCAACAACATATTCCAGCGTTGATGCGCCCGCGTCGCCATGTCCACCTTGCCGTCCTCTTCCCAGGTTTCCCAGGTCCGGTTGTCATCAAGCGCACTGTCCCAATAGGCGGTCTGATAATGGCGCAACGTGTGCTGGCTACCAAACATATGCGCGCCCGGCCCGCCCTCGGCCAAAGCTTCAAAGCCCATCGTATCCTCGTTCACATCCATGCCTCTGAGATAAGAATGCAGCGCGCCCAGAACGTCGCAATCCATCACGAATTTCTCATAAGACATCGACAAAAGCCCATCGAGATACCCCGCCGAATGCAGAATGAAATTCGCGCCTGACTGCACCGCGCTCAACATCGACATCATGCTCTGCTGCATCGCCTGCCCATCCGGCAACTTTGAGGTCGTGAAACTCCCCGCACAGCGCAGCGGCAATTTATAGCGCCGCGAAAACTGCCCCATCGCAAGGCTGGCCATCGCCGGTTCCGGCGTGCCAAACGTGGGTGAACCCGAGCGCATCGCCATCGAATTAAGGAAACTCGCAATAATCACCGGCGCGCCGGGGCGTTCCAACTGGGTAATCGCCGCGCTCACCAACGTCTCGGCCAGGTTCTGCGCCACCTGCCCCGCCATGGTCAGCGGTGCCACCGCTCCGCCCAACAAAAACGGCAGATGGATCGAACCCTGCCCGGCGCGTGCATAAGTGCGAATGCCCTGACTGGTGATTCCATCAATCACCAGCGGCGAGGTAGTGTTGAAATTGCCCATGATGACGCAATGCGTATCCACGAATTCAGACCCAAAGACGATGCGACACATCTCGATCGAATCCTCCGCCCGCTCGGGCGCGGTGATCGACCCAAGGAAGGGCCGGTCTGAGTAACGGATGTGGGCATAAACCATATCGAGATGGCGCTTGTTCACTGCGATATCCGTCGGCTCGCAAATGGTGCCGCCGGAATGGTGCAGCCAAGGGCTGGACTGTCCCAGCTTCACAAGGTTCTGGAAATCCTCCAACGTCGCATAGCGCCGATTGCCCGCCATATCCAACATGAAGGGGCTACCATAGGACGGCACAAAAACCGTCGCATCGGTGCCGATCTCGACATTATTGGCCGGATTGCGGGCATATTGGATGAAACGCTCGGGCGCGGTGCTCAGAATTTCGCGCACCAACCCCGGCGCAAACCGCAGCCGCCAAGTATTCTCGCCGGTCTCCTCAACCATAGCACCGCGTGCGCGAAACAACTCCACCACCTCGGGGTCATCGCGAAACTCGATCCCGATCTCTTCCATGATCCGCTCGGAGGTGGCTTCGATCATGTCCATCTGGGTTTCGTCAAGAATGTCATAGGGGCGCATTCGGCGGGTGATGAAAGGCACTTCGAGATGTGGGTTTTGCCCTGCTTCGCCACTGCGCTGTGAGCCGTTGCCGCGCTTGCGACGGCGCCGTTCGGTGACTTCTACCATGCCTTCCTCCTCTTTGAAGTGTCCCAATGGTAAAATCTGAACGCGATCTCGACACATGTGTCAAGTTTCTTGTATACCTATGTCGTTGCCGCTAAACTGGTGCCATGAATATTCAAACGACCACGCGCAGCCCAAATACCGACGATCTCTGGCTTTCAGCGGCTTATGACATGCTCACCGAAAGTGGTGTCGAGGCCGTGAAGGTAATGCCGCTTGCCAAGCGGCTGGGTTTGTCACGCACCGGATTCTATTGGCATTTCCGCGACCGCGACGCGCTTCTCGAAGCGATGATCGAACGTTGGGAAGACAAGAACACCGGCAATCTGGTGGCGCGCTGCGAGGCATATGCTGAAACCATTACCGAGGCGATGTTCAACCTGTTCGATTGTTGGCTCGACAGCACGCTGTTTGATGCGCGGCTTGATCTGGCGATTCGCAACTGGGCGCGTAACGATTCCGCGCTCCAGACCCGGCTCGAAGCCGCCGATACGCGCCGCAAGGATGCGGTCAAGGCGATGTTTCTGCGCTTTGGCTATGGCGAAAAAGACGCCGAAGTGCGCACCATGACGGTGCTCTACACACAGATCGGTTACATCTCGATGCAGGTTTTCGAAGACACCTCAAAGCGGTTGTTGCAAATGCCTGCTTATGTCGCGGTCTATACCGGCCAAACCCCGACCCAAGCAGATATCGAGCGGTTTTTTTCGCGCCACGAATGAGGCGGGCAGTGGGGTTTTCGAGGCGCTGCGCCGCCTGACGGCACCGCCCCGGGGGCTCGTTACGCTCGGCTGTTATTCACCTGAATGAGGCGCTTTTCCTGCCAAAGATATTGCTTTGGGAGACGACAGTATTTGAGTGTTTTGGGAAAGAGAAGCGACAAGGACAATGCCCCGCCTCGCTGCCCCGCACAAGTGAAGTTCTTCAAACCCGCTTTCGCGGCCCGCAATCTCTTCGCGCATCAACACCCCAGCAGACGTTTGCGCGCCGTCACCGGGCCACCGCCCTGCGCCTCGATCCGCGCCACGGTTTCGCTCAACCCTTCATACGATACCGCCATATGGTGCGCGTTGGCATGCAACAGCGTTTCCTGGTCCACAACCCAAGCCACATGCCCCTTCCAGAAGAAGAGATCGCCACGTATCGCCGCGCGATCCCCCAACGCCTCGCCCAGCGCCGTTTCCTGCATGTCGCTATCGCCCGGACAGGAAATTCCACAGGCCAGACAGGCCGCCTGCACCAATCCCGAACAATCAATGCCAAAGCCGGAATTGCCGCCCCAGAGATAGGGCGTGCCCAGGAACAATTCGGCCACGGCGACCGGATCACGCGCAGGTTTGTCAATCGGCTCAAGGTGTGCGCGCGGCACAAATCCCCGAAGGGTTTCCAGAAAACGTCCCTCCTCACCGCTCACCTGTAACAGGCTGCCAAAGCTCAGCGCCTCCATCTCATTGGCTTTGAAATCGGCATTCGGGTAAGTATGCGTGCTGCGCGCGCTCACGCGATGTGTCGCCGTTATGGCCGGCTGAAGCGAGAGGCGCGGCACATAGCCGACATAGCCATCCGCCGCCGCCTGAACAAAAGCCCAGCCATCACGCTCATCGTAAACCGTCACGCCCTGCCCGGCCAAAACCTGGCGTTCACGCCGCCCGCCCGGCACCCGCAACAGATCGACCACCGGCTCAGCAACGGAACGCTTTTCGCCGCGTTCATACCGCTCTGCCGTAACCACTCCACGCAGATGCGCCGCTGCAACGCGTCCGTTGCTTGGGGTTACACGCCGGTCAAAGCTCGGTTGTTCGCTCACAGCCCCAGCACCTCGGGCAGCGCGCCCAGAATCGCGCGCGCCCCCATCCCGACACCACCTTTGGGCCGCGCCGGGGCGGCTTTCGGCTGCCAGCCGTAAATGTCAAAATGGGTGTAGCGGCCAGCCCCTCCTGCAAAGCGGCGCAGAAACAACGCGGCGGTGATCGACCCGGCAAAGCCGCCCGCAGGCGCATTGTCCAGATCGGCGATCCCCGGCTCGATCATCTCCTCATATGGCTCCCAGAACGGCATCCGCCAGACCGGATCAGCCACCTCGCGCGCTGCCTCCTCAAGCGCTGCAACGACTGCCTCGTCATCGCTGTAGAACGGCGACAGGTCCGGTCCCACAGCCACCCGCGCCGCACCGGTCAGCGTGGCCATCGAGATCATCAGATCGGGCGCCCCTTCCGCCCCCAGACACAGCGCATCGGCCAGAACCAGTCGCCCTTCCGCATCGGTATTGTTGATCTCCACGCTCAACCCCTTGCGGCTCATCAGAATATCACCCGGCCGCATCGCATTGCTGCTCACCGCGTTTTCCACCGCCGGGATCAGCACGCGCAGACGCAGCGCCAGCCCCAAAGCCATGATCATCCGCGCCAGCCCTAAAACCGTGGCCGCACCGCCCATGTCCTTCTTCATCAGCCCCATTGAGGCACCGGGTTTCAAATTCAGCCCGCCAGTGTCAAAACACACACCCTTGCCGACCAAGGTGAGCGTCGGCCCGCTTTCGCCCCACGTCATGTCGATCAACCGCGGTGCCTGCGCCGCAGCCCGACCCACCGCGTGGATCATCGGCAGGTTCTCCTCCAAAAGCGCTTCACCGCGAATCACGTTCAGCGTGGCACCGAACTCATTCGCCAGATCCATAACCGCCGCTTCCAGCGCCACCGGCCCCATGTCATTGGCGGGCGTATTGATCAGATCACGGGTCAGACGTTCCCCCGCCGCAATCGCCTCAACCCGCGCCGCGTCTACGCCTTCGGGTGCCACCAACCGCGCCTTGATCCCGCTGGCCTTGGCATAGCGCGCAAACGCATAGCCCGCCAAAAGCCAGCCAAGCGCCTCTTGCTCCAATACCGGCGCGGAAAGATCGCTGACCAGACGATAATCCCCTATGGGTAGTTTCGCCGCCGCCCCGGCCAGATGAAACCGCCCGCGTTTGCGCGCCGTGTCGTCACCATAACCCGCGATGGCCGCCTCGGGCGCACCGTCATCGCCGGGAATCACCAAGGCCTGCCCGACCTTGGCCTCAAACCCCGCACTGTTAACCCACTTGGTCACACGGTCGGGCTGATCCGTTAACCAGTCTGCAAGCGCCGATTGTTCCAAAAGATAAAGCGGCAGCGCTTTGGCTCCGCGTTCAGCAAATTCCATTGCCATCCTGGCAACTCCCCGAGGTTTGGTCTGTTTAGAAACAGCCTATTCCTCTGGTCGCTGCCTGCAACCCCGCAGAGCGTTTTCATTCGGACAGGCCGCCGCCGACACTCCAATGCAACCCGCACCGCCCCGCACCCAATCGCGCCCCGCATTCAAACCGACAAATCCTGCTGCTCCCATATCTCGCTCAACGATCGTTCGCCGGCGCGAATCAGCCGGGCCAGCACAGCCGCCAGCGCAGTTTCGTCGCCCTCATCAATGCAATGGCGCACATGGCCCGCGACCCGCGCCAGCATTTGCATACCGATCTGCTCGGCAATGGCCGAGATTGACCGCGCACTCTTGCGCATCTCGACGCGTCGGCTTTCGCGATAGAACCTCTCGGTCTGCGCCAGCCGCACCGCCAACTCCTCCATCGCGCGACACACGATATCTTCGGCGCTGACATCGCCCAATTGACTATAGAGCGCTTCAAGTTTCTCTGCGTCGAGACGAACCGCCTCATCCTGTGCCAGAACAGTAACCTCGGTCACGATTTCACCCTTTCGTCTCTTTGCCCCCACGGCTTTGAGGGATCATGGCCTGAATAATCTTCCCAAATGGTTTAGACCGGATGTTGATTTCTCTCGAATTCGCGGCGAATTCCCGCTATCCAGCGCGCAATTCGCCTACCAACACGGGAGCCGACATGCAAAACGCCAAACCGCTGCCATCCTATCTGGTTCAACGCTTTCATGGTTGGAAAGCAACCACTTACGCCGAAAATGAAAGCTGGTATCACCGCCTCGCAGATGAAGGCCAACGCCCGCGCGCGATGGTGATTTCATGCTGTGACAGCCGCGTGCATGTCACCTCGATTTTCGGCGCTGATCAGGGCGAATTCTTTATTCATCGCAACATCGCCAATCTTGTGCCGCCCTATCAACCCGATGGAGAGCAGCACGGCACCTCGGCAACAATCGAATATGCGGTGTCCGAACTCAAGGTCGCGCATATCCTTGTGCTCGGCCATTCCAATTGCGGCGGCGTGCAGGGTTGCCTTGATATGTGCACCGGCCACGCGCCCGAACTGGAAGAAAAGACCAGCTTTGTTGGTCGCTGGATGGACATTCTACGCCCCGGATTCGAGCGTGTGAAGGATGCGCCCGCCGAAGACCGCGCCAGAATGCTGGAAAAAGAATCCGTGCTGGTTTCCCTGGAAAACTTGATGACCTTCCCATTCGTTCAAGACGAGGTCAAAACAGGCCGCCTGTCGCTGCACGGGCTCTGGAACGACATCGGTGAAGGCTCGGTTGAACAGTATCTGCCCGAAATCGGCGGCTTTCGCCCGGTCTGAGTCGAGACCCTTGCCGACCTGCCACTATGTCGCGTTCACCGGTCATCGCCGGAGGGGGGAAAACGTGCTATCATTTGCACTCTTACCCTCCTGCCAAAGGATCGGCTCATGCGGTTTGTCAGACGCCTGTTTCTATTATTCATCGCCCTGATTGTAGTATTGGTCGCGGTCAGTTACCTGCTGCCCCGCCACGTCAGCGTCGCGCGCTCGATCACCATAAATGCCGCCCCCGAAGCGGTCTTCCCGCTGGTCAATTCGTTGCAGGCGGGTCAGGCTTGGTCGCCTTGGTTGTCGCGCGATCCCGAGGCAAAACTGGTCTACTCCGGCCCCGACTCGGGCATTGGCAACACCCTCGAATGGTCGTCCGACCACCCCAATGTCGGCAACGGCAAACAGGTGATCACCGCCAGTGAAGCGCCCAAACGTGTCGAAACCGATCTTGATTTCGGCGAAGAAATGGGCACTGCCAAGGCCGCTTTTGTTCTTGAACCTGCGGGCTCAGATACCCTGATCACATGGAGCCTTGATACCGACATGGGCATGTCCCCCATGGGCCGTTGGCTGGGCCTGATGATGGACGGCTGGATCGGCGCCGATTACGAAAAAGGCCTCGCCAACCTCAAGTCGTTGGCAGAAAGCAATTAAGCCGGATGGCGGCCCCAGGCTTATGCCCGGAGCCAGCCGCACCTCTTAACGCAAAATCTTTCCATCCGGCCATTGCAGCGAATAGTTCAGGTTAATCTCAAACGTCCCACCCGCCGCAATCTCGCTTTCCCACGCCAGAACGCCCTTTTGATCATCGACATCCACCTGCGTCGGTCTCGGTTGCGCATTCCAGGTGATGACCAAATCCTCTTGCTCAGAATAAGGCACCTGATCCAGCACCCTGAGAGGCCAGCTTTCCCCGGTCAGGTTCTCCACCTCGATCACCACATTCTCGGTGATCTCATTTGACCGGCTCAGCACCCCGCGATCCCCCTCGTTGCGCTCATTCACCCGGCTAAGCTGCAACCCTTCGATCGGCCCGAACGGCAGACGTGCCTCGGCCCCTGCCGCAATCGGCTCACCGTTGCCATATTCCCCGACAAAATCACCATCGCGGAAAAGCTGGGTCAGCGTGCTTGGCAGGATCAATTCGCCCGAGGTATTGGTGAACTCCGCCACCAGAAACGCGGTCCGGTCCCGCTTCGGCACCGCCACGGCCTTGATCTCGGCGTCAAAGCTCAACTCGCCCAGCGCAAGCCGCACCGTATCGGCCGATGATGCCAATGCCAGCGTGCCGGGATAGTCATAGCTCACGCTCAACCCGTCAAAGCTTGCCGTGGCTTCTTCTACCATCACGGGCGATTCCATCGCGGGTTCGACCATCGCGCCCAGAACAGCGGAATCCGAGCGCTTCATCCGCGCTGTCGGCTGCACTTCTGCCGGGTCTACGATCCGCCTGAAATCTGGCCAAAGCCTCTCGGGCGCGACCGCCCCTTCCGGCGCATTGGTCGACATTGTCACCGCCACATTGGCCCAGTTTTCCCCGGTATTCTGGCGCACCAGCGCCCCGCGTTTCAACGTGACGGTTGCCGCCTCCCGGTCGAGGTAAGCATCATAAACCGGCGACCAACTGGCGCGCCAATCATAATAACTGATCTCAAGAACACCCTGCATCGCCGCATCAGAACTCACCGACACTTGCACGAGATTGCGCGCCTCGCCCTCGGGCGCCAACGCCTGAACCGCTTGGCGCGCCTTGTCCAGCGCCTTGGCCAACTCTTTCACCTCGCGGTCCACAGCGCGCGCCTGCCCCTCGGCGCTCAATGCCGCCTGACGCGCCGCCAGAGTTTCTTCGCCCACCATGCGGGAAATGTTGCGCAGATCGTCGGCCCCCACCCCGTTCAGCGCTTGGCCCTCACTAAGCTGACGCAGGAACTGAATGCGCGTATCGGCGGCCTCCCCGGCGGCGCGTATCGCCTGCGCCTCATCGGCCTTGGCCCGCATCGCCTCTTCCAGCCGCTCAACGTTTTCGCGTGCCGCCTTCAATTCATCGCTTTCACGGTCCGCCACAGGCGGCACATAATCATCGCGCAGCTTCACCGCGCCCATGCTTGCCCCCTCAAGGCTGACCCGCACAGTCTCCATCGGTGTGCCTTGCGGCAGGTCGATCAGTTGCAGATCGTGCCGCCCCGCCGCCGCTTCAAACGGCACACGCCGCACGATCTTGGCGCCCTGCGGATAGAGCGTCACATCCGATATCTGGCTTGTAAGCATGATTTCGTCGGCCAGAACGAAGGTGGGGAAAAAGGCTAAAACAACGGGCAGAACACGCATAATCGAAATCTCCAATATTGATCTTTCGCCCCGATCAAACCTCAACCCACCGGTAAAGGAAAGGGGCATGACGGTATGACGCGCGCACCTGCCCGATCCTTGGAAAAATTTCGAAATCTTTTCGCCCATACCCCGACCACCCAAACAAAAAAGGGCAGCGGATGTTACCATCCCCTGCCCCAAAAAACCGAAACGAGCGGCCTTAGCCCTTCTTCAGGCACTCACGTCCAAGAAGCTCGGCAATCTGCACCGCATTGAGCGCCGCGCCCTTGCGCAGGTTGTCGCTAACGCACCACAGGTTCAGCCCGTTATCAATCGTACTGTCCTGACGGATGCGCGAAATGAACGTGGCGAAATCGCCAACGCATTCCACCGGCGTCACGTAACCACCGTCTTCGCGTTTATCGATCACCATGACACCCGGCGCTTCACGTAGGATATCGCGCGCCTCATCCTCGTCGAGATGCTCTTCAAATTCGATATTCACCGCCTCGGAATGACCCACGAACACAGGCACCCGCACACAAGTCGCCGTGACCTTGATCTTGGGATCGACGATCTTCTTGGTCTCGGCGACCATCTTCCATTCTTCCTTGGTCTCACCGCTGTCCATGAACACGTCGATATGCGGGATCACGTTAAAAGCAATCTGCTTGGTGAACTTCTTGGCCGGCTTGTCATCGGTCGGGTTATACATCGACTTGGTCTGATCCCAGAGCTCGTCAATGCCCTCTTTGCCGGCACCCGATACCGATTGATAGGTGCTCACCACCACGCGCTTGATCGTCGCGCGATCATGCAGCGGCTTCAACGCGACAACCATCTGCGCGGTTGAGCAGTTCGGATTGGCAATGATGTTCTTCTTGGAATAGCCATGCACCGCCTGCGGATTCACTTCCGGCACGATCAAAGGCACGTCCGTATCATAGCGATAGAGCGACGAGTTATCGATCACCACACAACCCGCTTTGGCGGCCTTGGGGGCATAGATCTTCGTGGCTTCCGAACCGACAGCAAAAAGCGCCATGTCCCATCCGGTAAAATCAAACGTATCCAGATCTGTCGTCTTCAGGGTCTTGTCGCCAAAGCTCACCTCGGTGCCAAGGCTGCGGCGGCTTGCAACCACGGCAATCTTGTCGATGGGGAACTCGCGCTCGGCGAGGATGTTCAGCATTTCACGGCCCACATTTCCTGTGGCCCCGACAACAACAACGTTATAGCCCATTTCAAAGGACTCCTTCTTAGGATAACAGCGCCTCATAGCCCGCCCCGGCGCCGGGGGGAAGAGCGTAACACATCACCATTCGTGTGATGTTGCCGCAACAGCCTTGATATACCCGCAGCACCCGCCCCCGCACCATAGATTGACGCGTGCCCCCGGCTCCCCTATTCCCATCGCTCATGGGGCGTCGAACCCCCGCCGCTCGCTGGCTCTTGCCATGGTGAAGTTCGAAGCATTGGCGAACCGTTCCATTTCATGCGGTCCGTTGGAAACGCGAGCTCCAACTCTTCTCCCGCATCTGAACATGGAATTGAGGTTCTGGATGTCTGATCTTTCGACCACGCCACAAGGCGACAATATCTATCTGCGCGGCGCGCTTTTGCCGCTATTCGCCAAAACGGCATTGCCCATCGTTCTGGTCATGACCATCAACGGGCTGTTTACTGTCGTTGATGCCTATTTTCTCGGTGTCTATGTCGGGGCCGACGCTCTTGTCGCCGTAACTCTGATGTTTCCGTTCTACATGATCGTCGTGGCGCTTTCGAACTTGGTCGGAAGCGGCTTTTCCTCGGTCTATGCCCGCCGTATCGGTGCCGCCGATTCCTTTGGTGCGGCCTCTGCCCTCGCCTCTGCCCTTGGTCTCGCTCTGCTGGTTTGCGCCCTTCTCATGCTGGGGAATGTCTTGTTTGGTCCGGCCCTCGCGCGCCAACTGGCCAATGGCTCACCGCTTCTGGCTGATCTGGGGCATAGCTATATTCGCATCGTCATCCTGTTTTCGCCGCTCACCTTCATTCTGGCGATCAATGTCAACGCACTGCGCTCGCGCGGGCAACTGACCCTGATGACCGTGATCATGCTGCTCTCGGCCCTGCTCAATATTTTCTTTGATTGGCTGTTGGTCGCGCGGCTTGGCTTTGGTGTGGTCGGTTCGGCCTATGGCACCGCCTTGGCCCAGGGTCTTGCCTTGGCAATACTGCTCGTGACGCGTCAAAGCACACAACAACCCCTCACCGCCCTGCGCCCCACCGCCAAAGACTGGCCCGCGATTCTCGCGCTCGGAGCCCCCAACAGCCTTGGCTATATCGGCCTCTCGCTTTCGGCGGGGCTGACCCTTGTCATGATCCAAACCTGGGCGGCTGACACCTATGCCGCCACCAGCGGCGCGTTCGGAATCATCACCCGGTTGATTACCTTTACCTTCCTGCCGCTTCTGGGGCTGGCCATGGCGTTTCAAACCATCGCCGGAAACAACCAGGGCGCAGGCGAAATCGCCCGCACGCGTCAAAGCCTGTCCCATGCGATCACCCTCGCATTCATCTACTGCGTCGCGGTTCAGCTGATCTTCGCTCTCTCTGCGCCCCATCTCGGCGCGATCTTTGTCGATGATCCGGCGATTCAATCCGAATTGGCGCGCATCCTTCCGGCCAATACCGCCACCATGTTTCTATTTGGCCCAATGATGATGATTGCCACCTACTATCAGGCGATAGGCGACGCACGTCGCGCCGGGCTTCTAGGCCTGTCGCGCGCCTATCTCTTCACCCTGCCGCTCATAGTCTTGCTGCCATTGCTCATCGGCGAATGGGGCATCTGGCTGGCTGGCCCGGTGGCAGAGGTCTTGGTGCTGGCGCTCACCATCGTCGTCGCGCGCCCACTGTTTCGGGCCTGAACGACCGCGACGGGGGCATCTCCTTGCCCCCGTTCGCTCCTAGCCGGTGCGATCTTCGCTAAAGAGATAGATCACCAAACCGACCAAAACCGTTACCGCAAAAAATCCGAACAGCACTTGATAAGGAAACTGCGCGCCACGTTCCGCGCCCTCGACCACGCTGTAAACCTTGCCGGAAATCACCTGCATCACCCCGACACCGCCAATTCCGAAAAGGTTCATCAACGTGACCCCCCGCCCCACAAGATGCGGCGGATAGAAACTACGTCCATGCGCCATCATCACCGGGAAGGACGCCCCGAAGAAACCCACCGCCGCCACCAGAACAACCGCCCGCCACATCACGTCATGCGGCAACATGGCCAGGGCCGTGATTGCGGCAAGCGACATGACGTTGCCTCCCACAATCACCCATTTTCGCGTGCCCAGTATCCGGTCGAGCGGGCCATAAAAGAAGGTTCCCGCAATCATCGCCGCCCCCATGATCAGGGTCACATTGCCCACCGGCCCGGCACCCGCGCCGAACACATCGGTGAAATACGGCCCGATCCACAGCCCGCGCAGCCCCGCCGCCGGAACATATTGGAAAAACATCAACGGAAAGATCAGCCACAGCGCCGGCATCTTCAACAGATCGAGAACCGAACCCTTCTCGTCACTCACCACCCGCTCAGGGTCGCGCACCATCACGAACAAGCCCGCCGCCGTTGCGGCACTCACCCCCGCCATGATCCACAGCACCGAACGCCAGCCAATCGCCTCAACCGCCAACGTCGTCGGAAGCGCCGAGGCCAGATTGCCGACACTCCCCACCCCAAGGATCACCGCCGCCAACGTGGCAAACACGCCCGGCGAATAGACCCGCGCAAAGATATAGTAGGATGCCATCAATACCGGCGAACACCCAACCCCCAAAAGCAGCATCGCAATCGACAGATGCGCAGGCGTCTGCGCCACGGCAAAAACCGCCGCGCCGCCCGCCCCGCCAATCAACAACAGCACGGAAACCGTCCGCCTCGGCCCGACCCGGTCCAGCGCCCAGCCAACAGGCAACTGCATCGCCGCAAAAGCGAGAAACCAAAACCCCGACGCCGTCGCCAACGCCTCAGGGCTCGCCCCGATATCCACCTCGAGAATTTCGGTCAGCACGGCAAGAAACGCGCGGTAGAACTGGCTCAGGACATAGGCGAACGTCAGCAGGATCAGATCGGCGCGCATCGGCAACTCCCTTCAACTCCGTCGCTTACGTTGCACGCCCCATCGTGGGGCGCAAGCACTGGCAATACTGGCTTGCCCCCCGGCACTTCCTGCTGAATACAGCCTTGGCGCCTATGCGCCTCGGATCACCCACCATTGCGCGGTCCCCATGATCGGTAAAAACGTCGTCTTCCCCACCGGCCTTGTGCAACTCCTTTACCGGGTTGGTTGATCAACCCGGCTATGACTTGCATCAAAGCCACCAAGCCGCCATCTCTTTAGCATTCTGTCACCGGCCAAAACCGGTAAATCGGCAACTCTTGCGAGGACCAGATGAGCGACGACCCTTATGCAGCCCTTGGCCTGACGAAATCCGCCACCGATGCGGAGATCAAAAAAGCCTATCGCAAGATCGCCCGCACCAGCCACCCTGACCTCAACCCCGACGATCCCGACGCCGAGACCCGGTTCAAGGCCGCGTCACATGCCTATGACCTGCTGAAAGACCCCGAAACCCGCGCCCGGTTTGATCGGGGCGAGATTGACGCAAGCGGCGCCGAACGCCATCAACAACAACACCCCCACCAGCAACAACGCCAATATTACCGCGAATACGCCGAAGACCCCGGCAACCCCTACCGCTCTGCCCGCGGCGGCCCGGAATTTGACGACGCCTCCGACATCTTTGCCGAATTTCTGCGCCAGCAAGGCGGCGGCAGGCGTCAAGGCTCCGCCAATCAAAGCTTCGATATCCGTGGCCAGAACCGGCGCTATGCGCTTGAGGTGGCGTTTCTCGATGCGGTTAACGGAGGCGACACCCACATCACCCTGCCCGACGGCTCCTCGCTCAAGGTCAAGATCCCCAAGGGAAGTACCGATGGCCAGACGATCCGCCTGCGCGGCAAAGGCGATCCCGGCTTTGGCAAAGGCCCGCCCGGCGACGCCCTCATCACGCTCAGCGTGCGGCCCCACCCGCTGTTTCGCCGCGACGGCAACGATATTCTGATCACCCTGCCAATCACCTTTGACGAAGCCGTGCTTGGCGGCAAGGTCGAGGCGCCCACCATCGACGGCACAGTTAATCTCACCGTCCCGAAAGGGGCCAACAGCGGCCAGACCCTGCGCCTGCGCGGCCGTGGCGCCTCTGCCATCGGCTCGGACAAACGCGGCGACCAACTGGTTGAATTGCGTATCGTTGCGCCGCCCAAAATTGATGATGCCCTCGCCGACTTCATGCAGGACTGGCGCAAGACTAACCACTATGACCCACGCAAGGGGATGAAGATATGACCGATCTCTTTTCCGAAGACGAAGCCATCGCCAGCGTCACGCGCCTCACCCGGTCACAGCTTGTCACCTTTGTCGAGGCCCGGATCGTGACCCCGGTTTATTCTGATCGGGGCCCGGTCTATCGTCGGCTTGATCTGGCCCGCATGGAGCTTTTGTGCGACCTCACCGAACAGTTCGACCTCGACGAAGATGCGCTTGGCGTGCTGATTTCTCTCGTCGATCAGCTTCACGGCGTGCGGGCAGAACTTCGCGCGCTGGTCGATGCCATCGCCAACGAGCCGCTGGAGGTGCGCCAGAGGATCGGCACTGCCGCCCGGCGCACCCGTTCACGCGACGGATAAGCGGGCGCGCTCAGATACAGCGCCCGCCATCAACTTCCATGCACACGCCGGTGATCATGCTGGCTTCTTCGCTGCACAAGAAGGCCGCCGCGTTGCCCATATCTTCGGGCGTCGAAAACCGGCCCAGCGGGATGGTCGACAGGAACTTGGCGCGCACTTCCGGCGTGTCCTGCCCCATGAAACTCGCCAACAAAGGCGTCTCGCCCGCCACCGGGTTGATCGCGTTCACCCGCGTGCCAAATGGCGCCAGCTCAACTGCCATCGACTTGGTCGCAACGTTCACCCAACCCTTCGAGGCATTATACCAGCTCAGGTTCGGGCGTGGGCTCAGCCCTGCGGTTGACGACACGTTCAAGACCGCGCCGCTGCCCTGCTTTTTCAACACTGGCACCAAGGCGCGCGCAAAAAGGTAAATCGACTTGCAGTTGACCGCAAAAACCCGGTCGAAATCTTCCTCGCTGATATCTTCCATCGGCGTCGGCAAATGCGTCACGCCGGCGTTGTTGACCAGAATGTCGACCCCGCCAAACACCTCCTGCGCTTCGCTCACCACGCGGGCCACATCCGCCCCATCGGCCACGTTCGCCGCCGACCCAAACGATCCCTCGCCCAATTCCTCGGCCATCTCCATCGCGCCGTCATGGTTCATGTCCACAATCAAGACCTGTGCGCCCTCGGCCACAAATTTACGTGCAATCCCCGCACCAAAGCCGCTTGCCGCGCCCGTGATGATCGCTCTCTTACCTTCAAGTCTCATTGCTCACCTTTCCTCTTTTCATGCTGCAAATCCGATGCGCCCTGCGCGCCAGGGGCAACATCCAAACCGCCCCCCCGCCGCTCTCGCACCCATTGTTTCATCATCTCACGCGCCAACCTTTGCCGTTCGGCACGCCACCCCGGCCCGGCCACATCCTGACCGCGCACATATCGCGGATCATCGCGCGAACAAACGATCACCGCCGCCGCGCCAAACTGATCCGCCGTCAGATCAATCAGACAAGCCGGATCATGTATTTCGACCCAAACATGCCCCTTCCAACCCTCGGGGGCATTAAACCCGCAATCGCATTCCACCGGAGATCCAAACGCCATTTCGGCATCAAAACCCTCGGCGCGCAGAACCTCGCACAAGAACCGGGATGAGCGCCCACAGGTGCCTTCCGAAATTGTGCGCCGCCCCTCGGGCGACCCCGATTTTTGATGCCACCGCTCCCAATGCGGCTCAAGAAATGCGCGCACGTCGTAAGCCAACTGCGTGACCGCAGCCAGCCGTGGATCGCTACCCTCCCTCACCCGTGAAACGCCGCCACGGTTTTCAGAACGGTAAAGCCATAAAGCGCCTCAAACCCCTTTTCGCGCCCATGCCCCGACTTGCCGATGCCACCAAACGGAAGCTCAACACCCCCACCCGCGCCATAGTTGTTAAGGAAAATCTGCCCCGCCCGGATCGAGCGCGCCAAACGCATCTGCCGCGCGCCGCTCGCACTCCACACGCTCGCTACCAGCCCGTAATCGGTGCCATTGGCAATCGCGACAGCCTCTTCCTCGTCATCAAACGGAATCGCCACCTGAACGGGGCCGAAAATCTCGTCGCGCGCCAACGCATGGTCTGACCCGACCCCGGCAAACAACGTCGGACAGACATAATTGCCCCCGTCCGGCGCATTCACCAATTGCCCCTGCCCGGCCAGTTCCAGATCATGGCCCTTTTCGATGAAGCCGCCAACAATCCCCTTCTGCTTGGCCGAAATAAGCGGCCCCAGTTCAAGATCATCCATCGCTGGCCCAACGCGCAACGCGCCATAACGCTCGGCCATTCGTCCGACCACCTCGTCATAAATCCCGCGCTGAATCAGAATGCGCGAGCTGGCCGAACAGGTCTGCCCGGCATTCTGCACTCCTGCATTCACCAGAAACGGCAGCGCCGCCTCGATATCGGCATCCTCAAACACCAACTGCGGGCTTTTCCCGCCCAGCTCCAGCGTCACAGGCACCACATTCTTCGCCGCCGCCGCCTGAATCATCGCGCCCGTCGCGACCGACCCGGTAAAGCTCACGTGATGAATCCCCGAATGCCCGCTGAGCGCGGCACCGCTCTCAGACCCCAGACCCGGCACCACGTTCAGCACCCCATCGGGAAGCCCCGCCGCCTTGGCCAGATCAGCAAAGGCCAACGCCGTCAGACACGCATCTTCCGCCGGTTTCAACACACAGGCATTGCCCGCCGCCAATGCCGCACCAACGCTGCGCCCAATGATCTGCATTGGATAGTTCCACGGCACGATATGCGCCGTCACGCCATGCGGCTCGCGCAGCGTATAAACGGTATAGCCATCAAGATAAGGGATCGTATCCCCCATCAACTTGTCAGCCGCCCCGCCGTAAAACTCCATATACCGCGCCAGCGCCACCGCATCGGCACGCGCCTGTTTCAAGGGCTTGCCGACATCCAACGCCTCAAGCCGTCCAAGCGCGTCAACCTTCTCTTCCACCAAACGCCCAAGCCGGGTCAGAATCCGCCCCCGCTCCGCTGCGGGTGTGCGCGACCAGACGCTGTCATAAGCCGCCTGCGCCGCCGCCACGGCGGCATCCACATCCGACGCCTGCGCGCGTGCGATCTCTCCGATCTGCTCGCCAGTCGACGGGTTCATCAACGGCAACGTGCCGCCCCCCTCGGCGGGCACCCATTCACCGTTGATCAGACATTTCGACGGATCAAACCAAAGGTCATCCAAGCTCATTCATTCTCTCCAAAACTTGCGGCACCCGCAGTCAAGAAGAGCTTTCACCAACCGCCCGTCAATGACCAGACCTGCCGCGCATCATCCGCACTGTTGGTCGCACTTTTTCGGCGCGCCAACCCGTGTTGTCCTGCGCCGGGTTTTGCACAGGCTCCTGAACTGTTCAACCGAAAGCGGCCCCTCCCAGCGCACCAGCCGCAATTCACGCGACGGAACATTCCCGTGTTCAACGCGTTAACCAACGTGCCTCACACGCACAAACTCGTACGCCTACCAAAGTCACACTGAACGGGAGAACAGGAATGCACGGAATAATTTATCTTGTCGGTCTTGTGGTCGTCGTATTGGCGATCTTGTCCTTGTTGGGCCTGGGATAAGGCTCCGATGACCATTCAATCGAAAGGAATGACATGATGTCGGAACGAACAGAAATACTGACCCAGGCCACCGCCCCGGCCTATGCCCAAGAGGGCAGCTACGTTGACTGGTCTTCGATCCTCGCCGGCGGCGTCGTCGCCTCGGCGATTGCCTTCGTCTTTACCACGTTTGGCGCAGCGCTCGGCCTCACACTGGTCTCGCCCTACGCTGGCGAAGGCTCTGCAATGGCCGCCCTGATTGCCGTTGGGTCGTGGATGCTCTGGACCACGATCTCAAGCTTCATGGCCGGTGGCTATATCGCCGGGCGGATGCGCCGCCGCATTGAAACCGCCAACGCCGACGAAGTGGGCGTTCGCGATGGCATCCACGGCCTCGCCGTCTGGGGCGTTGCGATCCTGCTCGGCGCGTTCTTGCTGGGGGCCAGCGCCGATACCGCCGTTCAGGCCACAACCGAAACCGCCACCGCGGTTGCCTCCACCATCGACGGTGCCACCACCGACACCGCTCAAACCACCGCAGAGGCCGACGTCAGCGAAGCCGAGGCCCAAGCCATGGCGGAAACCGCGCGCAAATACTCGGTAATTTCGGCCTTCGTTCTGGCCGCATCGCTGATGATTGCGGGCGCTGGTGCCTATTGGGCCGCCGGAATGGGCGGACAACACCGCGACGAAGGGCGTGCCTTTGCCCGCTTTGGTCGCTGGACATAAAGAAGGAAGGAGAAACCAATGGGTGCGATATTACTCTGGCTGATCGGTGTCCCGATTTGGATCATCATCCTGCTTGCCCTGCTGACCTGACACGGCCACCCGGCAACGCCATCAAAAAAGCGACGAGCCGCCCCGCCGGGGCGGTTTCTCTTTTTGTCAGCGCGCGCAAAACCCGCCTACGCCGCGCTTGTCTCGGGCAAAACCGGCGCGGCGGCGATCAACTGTTTGGTATAGTCATGCTGCGGGTTGTCGAACACATCGCCCGTCACCCCTTCTTCCACAATCTCCCCGGCCTGCATCACCAACACCCGGTCGGTCACATTGCGCACCACGCTAAGATCGTGGCTGATAAACAGATAAGACAGCCCGAACTCCTGCTGCAAATTTGCCAACAGGTCCAATATCTGCGCCCGTATGCTCACATCCAACGCGCTCACCGCCTCGTCCAAAACCACCAGTTCAGGCCGCAAGATCAACGCCCGCGCAATCGCAATCCGCTGCCGCTGCCCGCCTGAAAATTCGTGGATATAGCGCTCCATCGCATCCGCCCCGATGCCCACGGCCTCAAGCATCTGCGCCACCTGCTCGCGCCAATCATCGGGCCGCGCATCAAGCAGATGGAACGGCTCGGCCACCAACGGCGCCACCTTCCAACGCGGGTTGAAACTGCCATAGGGGTCTTGAAACACCACCTGCATCTTGCGCCGCACCGCGCGGTTGGGCGCATGCCCGGCAAAGACTGGCTCACCGCCCAGCAATATCTCCCCCGACTGCACCTGCTCCAACCCCAATATCGCCCGCGTCAGGGTCGATTTCCCGCACCCCGACTCACCGACCAGCCCAAGGCTCTCGCCCTTCTCGATGGTCAGGCTCACGCCCTTTACGGCCCGGAAATACTCTTGCGCACCAAACAGTTTGGTGCGCGGCAACGCATAATCGCGCACCACGTTTCGCACCTGCAAAAGCGGCGCACTCGTCTCGGCCTTGGGGCGCTCCGGCTGATGCCCCGACGCCTCGAACAGCGCGCGGGTATAGGGATGCTTCATCTCGGCAAACACCTTTGCCGTCGCCCCCGCCTCAACCACCTCGCCCTGGCGCATGATAACGATCTCATCGGCCATATCGGCCACCACCGCCAGATCATGGGTGATCAACATGCACCCCATGCCATCTTCGCGCACCAACCGCTTGAGCAGCACCAGAACCTCGGCCTGCGTGGTCACATCCAACGCCGTCGTCGGCTCATCCGCGATCAACAGTTTAGGGCGCAGCGCAATCGCCATCGCGATCACCACCCGTTGCCGCTGCCCGCCGCTCAATTCATGTGGATAGCGGCTCATCGGGAACTTCTCTTCCGGCAATTCGCACCGGTTCAGCGCCTCGCGCGCCCGCGCCATCGCCTCGTGCCTGCTCACATCTTCATGGATCAGGATCGTCTCGGCCACCTGCGCACCAATCGGCTGGATCGGGTTCAGCGCCGTCATCGGCTCCTGAAACACCATGCCCACCTCGCTCCCCCTCAGCCGACAGAGCGCAGGTTCCTCCAGCAACAACATATCGTGCCCATTCAACGTCACACGCCCGCGGCACACGGCCCCCTCGGGCAGCAATTGCGTCACCGCAAAGGCCGTCATCGACTTGCCTGACCCGCTCTCGCCGATCACACCGACAATCTGCCCCGGCGCGACATCAAACGACACACCCTTCAAAATCGGCGTGCCATGAATCGACAGATCCAGCCCCGCAATCTCCAAAAGGCTCATCGCTTCGCCCTCCTGAGCTTGGGATCAAGCAGATCGCGCAACCCATCCCCCATCAGGTTCAACCCCAGAACGGTCAGCAATATCGCCATCCCCGGAAACAACGCCATATGCGGCGCGAATGAAATCATCGTCTGACTATCGGCCAGCATCCGCCCCCAACTCGGCGTCGGCGGCTGCGCCCCCAACCCCACATACGACAACCCCGCCTCGGCCAGAATGCCCAACGAAAACTGGATCGTCCCCTGCACGATCAGCAAATTCGTCACATTCGGCAGGATGTGCTCGAAACTGATCCGTGCCGCCCCCTTGCCCGACACCCGCGCCGCCAGCACATAATCGCGCGTCCAGAGGGACAGCGCCGCACCGCGCACCAGACGCGCAAAAACCGGGATGTTGAAAATTCCGATGGCGATAATCGCATTCACCGCGCTCGCCCCGAAAACTGCCGTAATCATGATCGCGATCAACAGGCTGGGAAACGCAAAAACCAGATCGTTGCCCCGCATGATCACCTCATCCAGAAGCGACCCCCTGCGCGCCGCCGCTGCCAGCCCCAATGGCACGCCCAGCCCCATGCCGATCCCCACCGCCACCAGGGCCACGGCAATCGAGGTGCGCGCGCCCACCATGATCATGGTCAGAATATCGCGCCCGAAATGGTCGGTGCCCAGCGGATGCGCCCCGCTCGGCCCTTTGATCTTGTTGGGAATATCGAACACCTCGATATCATAAGGCACCCAGAGAAACGACAACGCAGCCGCCAGCACAAACACCATGGTCAGCCCGAATCCCAGCATCAGCGTCCGGTTCCCAAGTGCTGCGCGCGCCATATTTTGTTCGGTCCCGATCAAACCCGTGTCCTCAACCTTGGGTCAACAATCGCATAGGCGATATCAACCGCGAAATTCACCATCACGACGGCAAAGACCAACAGCATCACCACCGATTCCACCACGATCAGATCGCGCGCGCTGATGGATTGAAACACCAGCCGCCCCAATCCCGGCAGGAAGAACACATTCTCGATGATGATCGCCCCCGCCAACAGGAACGAGAATTGCAACCCGATGATCGTCAACACCGGGATCAACGCATTGCGCAGCGCGTGCCGCCACAACGCCTGACGCTTGTTCAATCCCTTGGCCCGCGCCGTGCGCACGAAATCCTCGCTCAGCGTATCGAGCAAGGACGACCGCATCACCCGCGCCAAAATACTCGCCTGCGGCAAGGCCAGCGCGATGGCGGGCAGGGTCAGGCTCTTCATCGCCACGAAAAACCCCGCGTCCCACCCGGCAAACCCGCCCGCGTTGAACCATCGCAGGTTGATGGCAAAGACCAGAACCATCAGCATTGCAAACCAGAAATTAGGAATCGCCACACCCAACTGGGTGATCCCCATCACGACCGTATCCACCAGTGACCCGCGCTTGCTCGCCGCCCAGATTCCCGCCGGAAACGCGATCAGGGTCGAAAGCGTCAGCGCAAAAAGCGCCAGCGGCAGCGAAATCCACATCCGCTCGCCGATCATCTCGGCCACCGGCGTGCGATAGGTATAAGAGGTGCCGAAATCTCCCCGAACCATGCCTCCGACCCACGACAAATACCGCTCAACCAACGTGCCATTCAGCCCCAGTTGCTCGCGCAGCGCATTCAGCGTCTCGTCGGTCGCATTCAGCCCCAGCATGAACGACGCCGGATCGCCGGGCACCACCTCGACCATCAGGAATATCACCAAACTCGCCACGATCAGCGAGAGTACAAGCGAGACCAGGCGCTTCGCCACATATCTCAGCATCGCCTGCTAACTCGCCCCATAAACACCGCCCCTGCTTTCATCTTGCCCGAAATATCCCCGCCGGAGGCTCCCACCGTTTGATCCGGCGGAAGCCTCCAATTTTTAACAACCAGCCGTCACTCGGCCCAATGAACCGCCGTCAGATCGGTCGCCTGTGTCGGCTGATCTTTCCAAAGCCCGACCACGTCTTTCTTGGCCACTGTCGGAAAGGCCAGCTGGAACAGATAGCCATTCACGTAATCTTCGGAAATCATCTGCTCCATTTTCTTCAGAAGCTCCGAGCGCTTGGCCGGGTCCGCTTCCACGCTCAATTCGCTGTTCAGATCCTGAAACGCCTTGCTGTCATACTGGAAGTAATAATCCGGGCGCGCATAGATACCGATATCCATCGGCTCGGTGTGGCTCACGATGGTCAGCCCGAAATCCTTGCCCTTGAACACCTGTTCCAGCCATTGCGCCCATTCCAGGTTGCTGATTTCGGTCTCGATCCCCACAGCGCGCAGTTGCGACGCAATGATCTCGCCACCACGGCGGGCATAGCTCGGCGGCGGCAGCTTCAACGTGGTCTTGAACCCGTCGGCAAACCCGGCCTCAGCCAGCAGTTTCTTCGACAATTCCGGGTCATACTGCGTCATCCCGGTCAGATCGACATAGTCGGGATTGTGCGGCGCAAAATGCGTCCCGATCGGCGTGCCAAGGCCAAACATCGCCCCGTCAATGATCGCCTGACGGTCGATCGCATGGGCCACCGCCTCGCGCACTTTCACATTGTCGAACGGTGCCAGCTTGTTGTTCATCGCCAGGATGGTCTCACCCTCGGTATTACCAAGGATCACCTGAAAACGCGGATCCGCCTCAAATTGCGGCAGGTTCTCGGGTGCCGGGAAGCCGACAAATGCGTCCACATCCTCGGCCATCACCGCGGCAAAAGCCGCCGTCGGGTCGCTGATGAACTTGAACGTCACCTTGTCGAGCTTGGCAGGCGTGCCCCAGTAATCACCGTTCTTTTCAAGCGTGATGTTGTCGCCCTGCACCCAATTGGTGAATTTGAACGCCCCGGTGCCAATCGGCGCCTGCTTGATATTCTCGATGCTCTCGGGTGCCACGATCACGGCATCGCCCCAGGCCATGTTGAACAGGAAACTGCCATTCGGCTCGCTCAATGTGACTTTCACGGTCGTGGCATCCACCGCCTCAACCTCGGCAATCGACCCGAACAGCGCCTTTTGTGCATTCGCGCTGTCCTCGGCACGGGCACGATCAAGGCTGAATTTCACATCTTCCGCGTCCATCGCCGATCCGTCATGAAACTTCACCCCCTCGGCCAGATGGAAGGTATAGACCAGCCCATCCTCGGAAATCTCCCAGCTCTGCGCCAATCCCGGGTTCACGCTGCCATCCGGGCCAAACCGTGTCAGCCCCTCAAAAACATTGGAATAAAGCACGCTGTCAATCGCCCCGGCCGCAGCACTTGTCGGGTCAAGATGCGGCGGTTCAAGCTGCATTGCCACCGAGATATCACTCTTGGCAAAAGCCGCCCCCGCCACCATCATCGCAAGCGCACTGACAGCGCCCATTTTCAGAAAAGTCATTTGTCGTCTCCCTTGTTCCCCGGCCATTTCAAGCAGCCAGCAGATTCTGATTTCAGTTTCCACCCAAACCCCGGACAGTTCAAGCGTCAGACCTCTCTGCCCGCGATAACGCCTAAATACCACGCGTCCTGATAGCGCGCCCCGGCAACACCGTGATAGTCGCGTTGCCTGTTTTTCCCCGCACGCTACGTTTACCTTTTCCCCGCCTCACCATACGTAACCGTATGTCATACGCCTTTCAGCCAGCCGGTGCCCGCCGATCACCCCCCGGTTTCTTGCAGAAAAATCGCATTAACCCTTTGGGGCGGTGGCTTGGTGATTCATTTACCGCCCAGCAAATCCAACAGCGACCGCGCCATCACCTGCGCGCTCTCCACCATGTCATCAATACCCACATATTCATCAGGTTTGTGCGCCAGATCGAGGATTCCCGGCCCATAAGCGATACAGTTCTTCAGCCGCCCGATCCGGTCGATATGCTTCTGGTCATAGGTGCCGGGGCTGACCACATATTCCGCCTCTTTGCCCATCACCGCCGCCACCGCTCGCGCCACCGATTGCACCACAGGCGCGCTTTTTTCGGTCATCGTTGGCAACACCCGCTGCAACTCGCGCACGTCATAGCGGAAGTTGTCACGCCCCTCCTGCACCCGCCGCAACAACCCGTGAATCTCTTCCTGAACCTCGTCGATATCCTCCTCGATCAGGAACCGCCTATCAATCACCATACGACAGCTATCGGGCACACAAGGGCTTGGCAAACCTGTATAATCGTCCGCCTGTTCGTTCTCGCCACCATGGATCGAATTGATGTTCAGCGTCGATTGCTTGGCCCCTTCCGGCACCACCGGCATATCGGTCCGTTTCATCGCCAGCGCAGGGAAAAGGCTGCTCTCCATCTCATGCATCACCGCCCCCATATGGCGCACGGCACAATCCCCAA
Source organism: Rhodobacteraceae bacterium LMO-JJ12 (assembly GCA_021555075.1). Lineage (NCBI taxonomy): Bacteria > Pseudomonadati > Pseudomonadota > Alphaproteobacteria > Rhodobacterales > Paracoccaceae > Rhodobacteraceae bacterium LMO-JJ12. The sequence continues at coordinate 270,066 of JAKGBX010000002.1, read as the reverse complement.
GAAACGGCATCGAGCCATGCGCGATCTCGCCATGGGTCTCAATCTCGGCCCACCACACACCGCGATGCCCCAGACAAATCCGGTCCTTGTTCAGCGGTTCCGGAATGATCACATGCTGCACCCGCTCGGGGTTGAAATAGCCTTTTTCCGCGAGGTAGGCGACGCCACCGAACCCGCCCGATTCCTCGTCCGCCGTGCCGCTGATCTCGATTGCGCCGCTGAAATCCGGACATACCGCGATAAACGCCTCCGCCGCGATAATGCTCGCCGCCAAGCCGCCCTTCATGTCACAGGCCCCGCGCCCGTAAATGTTGCCGTCTTTCACCTCGCCGCCAAACGGGTCCGTCGTCCAACCCTTACCCACTTCGACCACATCAATATGGCTGTTGAAGTGCACACACTCGCCAGCGCGCGCTCCCTCTTTACGCGCAATTAAGTTCCAGCGTGGATGCTTGTCGCTGTCCCCAATCGCCCCCTTGGCGCGGATCAATTCGGTCGCAAACCCATGCCGCACAAGCCGGCGATCAAGAAAATCGCAGATGTCGCGATAAAAATCCCCCGGCGGATTCAACGTCGGAATACGGATCAATTCCTGCGTCAACTCCACCAGATCGTCGCGCCGCGCCTCAATCTCGCGCATCAACTTATCGGCAATATCCATGATCCACTCCTTGCAATCGGATGATAAACCATGCCCTTCTCACCCCTACGGTATCAATACCGTAGTTTCACGGGAGCCTGAACCTCTTGGATCATTTCAGCCAACTCACATTTGACGCCGCGCCCATCGGTCTCGTGCTCACCGAAGTTCGCGTGATCCGCGCCTGCAACGCCACTTTTGCGCGTCTGTTCGGATACGAGCGCGAAGCCCTCCTCGGCCAGAGCTTCCGCATGCTCTATAGCTCGGATCACGAGTTTCGCTCGATCCGTGATGTCGGGCTTGGCCCCTTGTCCAGCGGCGCTGAATACTCGGATGAACGCATGATGCATCACGCCGACGGCACGCCTTTCTGGTGCCGCTTTCGCGCCCAGACACTCACGCCAGACGATCCACTGGCGCAGGTGGTGATGAGCTTTGCACGCATCGCGCCCCATGCAGACGGCCCTTCACTCACCCCGCGCGAACGCGAAGTGGTGACGTGGCTCTCACGCGGCCTCACCTCCAAGGAAATCGGCCGCACTCTCGGCCTGTCCCCGCGCACCATCGAAGACGTGCGCGCCCGTTTGTTGCGTAAATTTTCCGCCCGCAACGCCGCCGACCTGCTCTCGAAACTCGGCGATATCGGTCTCTGACAGCCCGCTCAGACCTCTGCCATCACCCGCGCCGCGATTCCCGGCAGCGCCGCAAAATCGTCAAACGCATGGGTATGTGGCACATCCTCAATCGGAGTCTTGCGATAGCCCAGCGTGAACAACGCAAACGGCACGCCCGCCGCCTTGGCCGTCTCGGCGTCAACCTCGCTGTCCCCGACATAAAGCCCGCTCTCCACGCCCAAGGCGCGAAACACCGCCCTAAGCGGCTCAGGGTCGGGCTTTTTCACAGGCAAGCTATCGCCGCCCAGCACCGCGCCGAAAAACTGCGCCAAATCCATCTCTTCAAGAATCTTGCGCGCCGGAGCCTCAGGCTTGTTGGTGCAAAGCCCCAGAACAAACCCCTCCCCCTGCAACCGTTCCAGCGCCGCCACCATACCCGGATAGGGCCGTGTCAGATCAGAACTCGCCGCGTTGTAATGGCTCAGCGTCACCTGCGTCAGATCACCATGACGCGTGCTATCAATCCCACGCACCGCCATGACACGCTCGACCAGCTTGGGCAGCCCGTTGCCGACAAAGGAAATCACCGTCGGCAGGTCGAGCGGCGCCAACCCTTCACCGACCAGCATCGCATTGACCGCGGCGTGAATATCCGGCGCGCTGTCGATCAGCGTGCCGTCAAGATCAAAGACTATCGCGCGCATGACAAAACCTTCCAACTGTCCAATTCGCTTACCGACGTCTCGGCATAGCGCAGCTTAACGCTCAGCCCTGCACGGCCCCTTCGGCCGCTGCGCGAATGGCGCGGATATTCTCGCCATATGCGGCCGGATTCTCAACCGATCCGCCCTTGAATACCGCCGATCCGGCCACCAGAACATCGGCCCCCGCCGCCGCCACCAAAGGCGCCGTTTCGGTCGTCACTCCGCCATCAATCTGTATGTGAATCGGACGATCACCGATCATCTGGCGAATCTTGCGGGTCTTCTCAACGCCCGAATGGATGAACTTCTGCCCGCCAAAACCGGGGTTCACCGTCATCACCAGAACCATGTCACAGAGGTCCAATACATCCGCAATCGCCTCGGCTGGCGTGCCGGGGTTAAGGCTCACCCCCGCCATCTTTCCGGTCGCCTTGATCGCCTGCAAAGTGCGGTGAATATGCGGCCCGGCCTCAAGATGCGCGGTGATCATATCGGCCCCCGCGTCTGCATAGGCGTCGATATAGGGGTCCACCGGCGCGATCATCAGATGCACGTCCATGAAGGTCTTCACATGCGGGCGAAACGCCTTTACCGCCTGCGGCCCAAAGGTCAGGTTCGGCACGAAATGCCCGTCCATCACATCCACATGCACCCAATCGGCACCCTGCGCTTCAATCGCCTGAATCTCTTGCCCGAAGTTGGCAAAATCCGCGCTCAGGATAGAAGGGGCGATCTTGATGGACCGGTCAAATGTCATGTCGAACCTCGTTGTCGTCAGGCGGGCAAACCACCCACCGTGTCCTTATGGATCAAGCGACCCGGCGGCATAGCGTTTCGCCATTTCGTCCAGATCAATCGGCTTGAGCTTGCCCGCATTGCCCGCCGTGCCAAACCGCTCAAACCGGTCCTCGCAAAGCTTCTGCATCTCGTCCATCGCCGGGATCATGAATTTGCGCGGGTCAAATTCGGTCGGTTTTTCCTTGGCAATCTTGCGCCAGGTCCCTGTGATCGCCATGCGGTTATCCGTGTCGATATTGACCTTGCGCACACCCGACTTGATGCCGCGCTCAATCTCTTCCACCGGCACGCCGTAGGTCTGGGGCATTTCGCCGCCGTTTTCGTTGATCAGGTCTTGCAAATATTGCGGCACGCTGGACGACCCATGCATCACCAGATGCACATTGGGGATCTTGGCGTGGATCTCTTCGATCCGCTTGATCGCCAATGTCTCGCCCGTCGGTTTTGAGCTGAACTTGTAAGCGCCGTGGCTGGTGCCACAGGCAATCGCCAGCGCATCAACCTTGGTCAGCGCGACAAAATCCTTGGCTTCGTCCGGGTCAGTCAGCAATTGATCTTCGCTCAACTTGCCAACAGCCCCCGAGCCGTCTTCTTCCGCCGCCTGACCCGTCTCCAGCGAACCAAGAACGCCCAACTCACCCTCAACGCTCGCTCCGACCCAATGCGCCATTTCACTGACCCTCTGGGTGATTGCGACGTTATAATCCCAATCCGCTGGCGTCTTCATATCCGCTTCCAGCGATCCATCCATCATCACCGATGTAAAGCCGTGCTTGATCGCGGAAAGACAGGTCGCCTCGTTGTTGCCGTGGTCCTGATGCATACAGAGCGGAATATCGGGATACATCTCGCTCAGAGCCTGAATCATATGCTTGAGCATGATGTCACCCGCATACCCCCGCGCGCCGCGACTGGCTTGCATGATCACCGGCGAATTGGTCTTTTGAGCGGCCCGCATGATGGCAAGCCCCTGCTCCATATTGTTGATGTTGAATGCCGGAACGCCATAGTCGTTCTCAGCAGCATGATCGAGCAATTGTCGAAGCGTAATCAGAGCCATCGTCTTTCCTTCATCCTCAGCAATGTCTGTGCGCCTTCGCGCAAAATACCCGGCAAGCGGCGCAACGGCGCAGCACCTGCCCTCCCGGCATGAATTAACCCCGAAACCGCCCGTTAGCCACAGCCAACCGACAATTCGTCACCATTTCTTGTGCGCTTTTTTACACCAAGCGCCACCATTTCATGCAAACGGCTTCAGAGCGCGCCGCGCTCAGCAAACAATGCCGCGAGTTCGTCATCCGACATTTCGTGATAGGCCGACACACGGTCAACCTCCTCAACCGAGCCGAAGACAAGCGGCGTGCGCGCGTGCAGCGTGCTCGCCTGCCCATCAAGCAACGCACCATGCCCATCGCTTGCCCGTCCTCCGGCCTGTTCGACAAGAAAGGCAATCGGCGCACATTCATAGATCATGCGCAGCCGCCCGCTCTCATAGCCAGAGCGTGCGTCGCCGGGATAAAGAAACACCCCACCCCGCGTCAGGATGCGATGCGCTTCCGCCACAAGGCTTCCCACCCAGCGCATGTTGAAGTTCTTGTCACGCGGGCCGGTCTCTCCCGCCAGGCAATCATCAATATAGGCCCGCACAGGCTTGCGCCATTGACGATAGTTCGACGCATTGATGGCGAATTCCTTGGTGCTTTGCGCCACCTGCATGCGCCGTTCGGTCAACACGAATCTGCGGCTTTCGGGGTCCATCGTGAACATCAGCGTGCCATCGCCAAAGGTAACCACAAGTGCTGTCGCCGGACCATAGACGATATACCCGCCCGCCACCTGTTCACGTGCATTGCGCAAGAAGCTCTTCTCCGGGTCATCCACGGCTTTGAAAATCGAAAAGATCGTGCCGATGGAAACATTCACGTCGATATTCGACGACCCATCCAGCGGATCAATCGCCAGAGCATAGTTGCCTTTTGGGTTCAGCGTGAGCACATGTTCCTGCTCCTCGCTTGCATACCAGCGCACGTCAGTGCTGCGCAGCCTTGCCTCAAACATCTCGTCCGCCATGACATCCAGCGCCTTTTGCTGATCGCCATCAGTGTTTTCGCCCACGCCCTTGCCCAGCGCACCCGCCAGAGCACCCTTTGCAATAATCATCGCCACATCACGCCCAACTTCACAAAGCGCTTCGATCACCGGGGCCAGCGCATCGGGCATCTCTTTCGTATCAATGATTTTATGCGTGGCGGTCATGAGGTCTCCGGTTCTGGCCAAAAAGGTGGTGTCGCGGTCATTAATCCAGACTGCGGTGGTCTAGCGAAATTAGAGAAATCAAGCTAGGCGAAAATTCCAACCCTTGGCGCGCCCGAAAGCGATAGCTTTGCACCGCGGCTCTGAGCCCGAGGTATTGCGCCGCCTGACGGCGTCGCCGGGGGGCCTCGCTTCGCTCGGCCACCCAAGAGATGCCCCGCGCGCCCCTCCATTGCTGTTGCGAAGAGCGCGAGGTTTGGGTTTTGAGTATTTTTGGAAAGATGAAGCACGAGAGGAGACATCGCTCACACCCGGCATTTTCCTTTCTGAAACACTCAAAACCCGAGCCTGATCAAGGGCGACGCCCCGTTTCAGGGCACCAATACGATCTTGCCTGTGGCACCCCGGTCGAGAATGCGTTTGAGCACATTCGATGCCTCGGCCAGCGGATAGCGCCCTTCGATCAGCGGTGTGATCTTGCCATCCGCATACCAGCCGAACAGCTCTTTCATATTCTCCGCGTAATCCTCGGGCTGATACATCGTGAAATTGCCCCAGAACACGCCAACGACGGCGTATTCCTTGACCAGCGCAAGGTTGACCGGGAATTTCGGGATATCGCCGCCCGCAAAGCCAATGACCAGAAGCCGCCCGTTGCGCGCCATGAATCGCGTGGCCGCATCAAACGCTTCGCCGCCAACCACGTCATAGACCACATCAGCGCCCTTGCCGCCAGTCAGCTTCTTGATCTCGTCCTTCAGGTTGTCATAGCCAATGGCTTCATCCGCACCGCTTTCCAACGCCAGCTTGCGCTTGTCCTCTGACGAGGCCACGGCGATCACCCGCGCGCCCATGATCTTGCCGATCTGCACCGCCGCGATTCCGGTCGCGCCCGCCGCTCCGAACACAACCAGTACTTCGCCGGGCTGCATGTTGGCGCGTTGTTTCAGGGCGTGATGCGAGGTGCCAAACGCCACCATCATCGCGCAGGCATCGGCACCGTCCATGTTATCGGGCATGGCAAAGGCCTGCGCCTCGGACACGGCCACCTTCTCGGCAAACCCGCCCAGCGCCGAGCGCGACGCCACGCGGTCCCCGACGGCAAACCGCGTGACCCCTTCGCCCAGCGCCTCGACAACCCCGGCCACCTCCATGCCCGGAATGAACGGCGTTGGCGGTTTCAATTGGTAGAGCCCCTGCACCAGAAGCCCATCGGGAAAGTTTACCCCCGCAGCTTCGACCCGGATCAGGATCTGGCCCTTACCGGGGCTTGGATCGGCGGTCTCTTCCAGCACCAGATCCTCGAGCGGACCGAATTCCTTGCAGATTATGGCTTTCATATCGTTCTCCTGTCGGCGTGAGCCACAGCCTAGGCCCGCGCCCGCCCGCCCCGCAAGACCTGCCCGCCGCGAATGCCGGAACGTCACTTTTCCCGAGAGGCCAGCAATTCCTCTTCCCATCCCCTTGCCCTTCGGCTTAGTCTTTCCCTTCCAGGGAGAAATCACCAACTGAGAGGACCAGACATGCTTGGCATGATGATGCAGCGCCCGCTGCTGATCAGCGATATCATTACCTACGCTGCCGAAATGTACCCCAATTCGGAAATTGTGTCGGTGCGCACCGAAGGTGACATCCACCGTCAGACCTACGCCGAAACCGGCAAACGCGTGGCCCAGCTTGGCAATGCGCTCAAAGCCCGCGGCATCAAGAACGGTGATCGTGTCGCCACATTGGCTTGGAACGGCTATCGCCATTTTGAGCTCTACTATAGTATCTCGGGCATTGGTGCCGTCTGTCATACGATCAACCCGCGCCTCTCGGCCGAACAGATGATCTATATCGTCAACCATGCCGAAGACGAGATGATCTTCGTCGATACCACCTTCGTGCCGATCCTCGAAGCGGTGAAAAGCCACCTGCGTGACGGCATCACCTATGTGATCCTGACCGACCGCGCCCATATGCCGGAAAATTCGCTCGACGCGCTCTGCTATGAAGAGCTTCTGGCCGAGCAACCCGACACCATCACCTGGCCCGAGTTCGACGAAAACACCGCCGCCGGTCTTTGCTATACCTCCGGCACCACCGGTCACCCCAAAGGCGCGCTTTATTCCAACCGCTCGACGGTTCTGCACGCGCTCTATGTCGCGATGACGCTCGGGCCGTCCATTCCGCCGGAATCGAAAATCCTGCCGGTGGTTCCGCTGTTTCACGTCAACGCGTGGAGCCTGCCCTATTTCGGCCCGCTCATGGGTCATTCGCTGATCATGCCGGGCGGCGCGCTTGATGGGCCGTCGCTGTGGAAGCTGATGAACGATGAGAAGGTTTATTCCGCTTGGGGCGTGCCAACTGTCTGGCTCGGTCTGATGGCCGAAATCAAGGCACAGGGCGTCAAGCCGGAGAACTTCAACCATGTCGTCGTCGGCGGCTCTGCCGCGCCACGCTCGATGATCGAGGGGTTTGAAAAACAGGATGTGGATGTTGTCCATGCCTGGGGCATGACCGAAACGTCGCCCATCGGCACCCATGGCACCATGCCGCGTTGGGTTCAGGAAAAACCCTTCAACGAAATGATCGACTACAAGGCGCTGCAAGGTCGCCGCGTGTTTGGTGTTGAACTCAAGATCGTCGATGATGCGGGCAACCCCCTTCCCCATGATGGCAAGGCCGCAGGCGAACTTTACGTGCGCGGTAATGCCGTCGTTTCAGGCTATTTCAAGAATGAGGACGCCACCAAAGCGGCGATGGACGCAGATGGTTGGTTCGGCACGGGCGACGTGGCTATCATCACACCCGACGGGTTCCTATCTCTTCAGGACCGCGCCAAGGACTTGGTCAAATCAGGCGGCGAATGGATTTCCTCGATTGATCTGGAAAATGCCGCCATGTCACATCCTGCCATCGCCAATTGCGCGGTTATCGCCGTGCCGCACCCGAAATGGGACGAGCGCCCCGTGCTGATGGCCGTGCCCGCAGGCGAAGAGCGCCCCTCGCTGGCCGATATCCACGCCCACATGGCCGAGCATTTCGCCAAATGGCAATTGCCCGATGATCTGGTCTGGGTCGAGGCATTGCCGATGACCGCCACCGGCAAGGTGTCCAAGCTGACGCTTCGCAAGAACCTCGGCGACTACAAGCTGCCGGATCAACGCTAAACTCGAAAGCCGCCTTCGGGCGGCTTTCTTGCCCTATGGCCAAATCGCGGGGGGCAAACCCACCCAATGGCCTGATCGCCGCAGTTTCCGACGCCACGGCATAAATTCATGACGTGTCGTCAAACCGCCTGCCCCCTTGCGTCAGACCCTGATTCCAGTGTGCCCTAGCTGAACGAAACCGCAGGGGAGGAGCCACCATGTCAGACCCATTGGAAAATTTCCGGTCCGAGATCGCCGATTGGATAGCCGCCAATCTGCCAGATGAGCTGCGTGGCGTGCCCACCACCGAAGACACCATCTGTTGGGGCGGGCGCAATTGGGTGTTCACCTCTGACGCGCAACGCCTCTGGCTTGAACGCTGCGCCGAACGGGGCCTGACCTGCCCGCGCTGGCCGAGCGAATATGGCGGCGGCGGCCTCACGCGCGGCGAGGAAAAAGCCCTGCGCGAGGAAATGACCAAGGCGGGCGCGCCTTCACCGTTGCAAAGCTTCGGCATCTGGATGCTTGGCCCGGCGCTCTTGAAATTCGGCACCCCCGAGCAGAAAGCCGCGCATCTCCCCGACATCACCGCAGGCAAGATCCGCTGGTGTCAGGGCTACTCCGAACCCGGCGCAGGCTCCGACCTCGCCAGTGTCCAGACACGGGCCGAGGATATGGGCGATCACTGGCTGATCAACGGCCAGAAGATCTGGACCTCCTACGCCGATAAGGCCGACAAGATTTTCGCCCTGGTGCGCACCGACCGTGACGCGCCGAAACATCTCGGCATTTCCTTCATGCTGATCGACATGCAGACCCCAGGCGTCACAACCCGCCCGATCCGCCTGATCTCTGGCGCATCGCCGTTCTGCGAAACCTTCTTTGACAACGTCAAGGTGCCCAAGGAAGGCGCTATCGTCGGCGAACAGAACCGCGGCTGGGACGTTGCCAAATACTTGCTGACGCATGAGCGCGAGATGATCGGCGGCGGCGGTGGCGGCCTCACCTCGGGTGACACACTGGCCCAGATGATGGGCACGCTTGATCCCGGCACGCTCAATGATCCGGTGCTGCGCGCCGAAGCGATGGAACTTGAGGTCGATGCCATGGCCTTCGCCCTCACCATGGAGCGGTACAAGGACATGAGTGAGGCCGGTCAGGGCGTCGGCCACGCCAGCGCGATGCTGAAATACTACGGCACCGAGTTGAACAAGCGCCGCCAGGAGGTTCTCATGTCGGCCCAGGGGTCGAACGCGCTCGACTGGGAGGCCGGATCGGCCGCCGATTGGCTGCGTTCCAAGGCCAACTCGATCGAAGGCGGCACGTCCGAGGTGATGCTCGACATCATCGCCAAACGTGTCCTCGAATTGCCCGCGAAATAAGGAGAGAGCAAAATGGACAAGCTTTCCGACAGCGAAGACGAAACCCTCCTGCGCGACGCTGCCCGTGGGTTTCTTGATCAATTCGCCCCGCTTTCCGTATTGCGCAAAAACCGCGATGCGGGACGCGACTATGCGCCCGAACTCTGGGCCGAAATGGCGCAAATGGGCTGGGCTGGCGTGATGGTTCCCGAAAGCCACGGTGGTGCCGATATGGGCCACCGCGCGGCGGGCATCCTTTCTGAGGAAATGGGCCGTACGCTGGCCGCTTCACCGTTCCTGTCCAGCGCCGTGATCGCCGCAAACGCCCTGCGCGCTTCCGCCTCGGATCACCTCGCGGCTATCGCCTCGGGTGAAACTACCTACGCGCTGGCCATTGATGAGGGCGCCAAACACAACCCGGCCGCCACAGCATTGCCCGCCACAGCCGATGGCAATGGCTTCCGCCTCACGGGCCACAAGACCTTCGTCGCCGATGGCGCTTCCGCGTCGCGCCTCCTCGTGCTGGCCCGCACCTCGGGCAAACCGGGCGATCCCCTCGGCCTCACCCTGTTTGATATCGACGCTGCGCGTGCCGGGCTCGATACCGACCCGATCCAGAGCATTGATTCCCGCGATTTCGCCCGTATCGACTTTGATAGCGTCAACGCCACTGGCGAAGACGTGGTGGGCGATGTCGACAATGGCCTTGCCGCCCTCGCCCCCGGTCTGCGTGCCGGGCAGGCCGCGCTGGCCGCTGAGCTCTCGGGTCTTTCCGCCGGCATCTCGGCGATGACCATCGGCTATCTGAAAGAGCGCAAACAGTTCGGCCGCACCATCGGCTCTTTTCAGGCATTGCAACACCGCGCCGCACATCTCTTTGCCGAGATCGAAGTGACGGCGTCGGCCATCGCCGCCGCTGGCCGCGCGCTTGATAGCGACCCGGCAAATGCCCAAACCCTCGTCAGCCTCGCCAAGGCCCGCGCCACCCAAACCGCCAAGCTCGCTGTGATGGAAGGCGTCCAGATGCATGGTGGCATCGGCATGACCGATGACTATGACGCAGGGTTTTTCATGAAACGCGCCCGCGTTGGTGCAGAATGGCTCGGCGATTACGGCCACCACGCCGCAATCGTGGCCGAGTCGCGCGGCCTTTGAGAACCCAACTGAAAGCCACCTGTGTAATTGAGCATTGAAGAATGTTAAGCCCGTCGCCACACCACAAGACACCGTCCCGGACCCCACTCCGCGTCGCCGACACCACAATGAAATGGAACCCGCAATGAGCACTATGACACCATCCGCCCTGTTTGATCTCACCGGCAAGACGGCCCTCGTCACCGGCGGCGCGACCGGCATCGGCCGCATGGCCACCGAAGGTCTCGCCGCCGCCGGCGCGCGCGTCCTGATCTGCTCGCGCAAGGCCGACGCCTGCGAAGCCGTAGCGAAAGAGATCAACGCACTCGGCCTGCCCGGCTCGGTCGAAGGTTTTGGCGGTGATGTCGGCACCGAAGAGGGCATCAACGCCATCGTCGAAGAGGTCAAACTGCGCACCGAACGCCTGCATATCCTGATGAACAACGCCGGGCGCACCTGGGGCGCGCCGCTGGGCGAACATCCCTACGACGCCTGGACCAAGCTTCTCACGCTCAACGTCACCGGCATGTTCCATCTGACCCAAGCGCTCCTGCCGCTCTTGAAGGCCGCCTCTGCTGCCGACGATCCGGCGCGCGTGGTCAATGTCGGCTCTGTCATGGGCGACATCCCCAAAGGCACGGCCACCTATTCCTACGCCGTCTCGAAAGGCGCCGTGCATCACATGACGCGCGTTCTTTCCAACGATCTCGCCTCCCAGGGCATCACCGTCAACGCCATCGCACCGGGGCCGTTCGTGTCAAAAATGACTGCCTTCGCGCTTGCCTCAGAAGAAGGTCAGGCCCAGGCCGCAACCGGCGTTCCCCTGGGCCGTGTTGGCACCCCCGAAGATATCGCGGGCGCGCTGCAATATCTCTGTGGCCGTGGCGGCGCCTATCTCTCTGGTGCCATCCTGCCGCTTTCCGGCGGGATGCAGTCCAACGCCCCCGGCAATCTCTTCAACGAGGATCTCTGACATGCCCGGCACCCTCACACTCGACGAACTCAAAGCCCTTGTCGGCAAGCCCCTTGGCACTTCCGGCTGGTACACCATGGATCAAAAGCGTATCGACGCTTTTGCCGATGTCACGGAAGACTGGCAGTATATTCATGTCGACCCCGTCAGCGCCGCGAATACTGCCTTCGGCACCACCATCGCGCACGGCTTTCTCACGCTTTCGATGCTCTCGGCGATGATCTATGAAATGCCCGCCATTGAAGGCTTGGTGATGGGCGTCAACTATGGCTTTGACAAGGTTCGCTTCCTCTCGCCCGTGCCGGCCGGCTCGCGTATCCGCGCCCACTTCGCGATCAAAAGCCTGGATGACAGCCGCCCCGGCGAAGTCACCACCATCACCGAGGTCAGCATGGAAATCGAAGGTCAGGAAAAACCGGCGCTGGTCGCGGAATGGATCGGTCGTCGCTATTTCGGAGAAAAGAAATGAGTGAATTGCGTTTTGATGGCCGCGTTGCCATTGTCACCGGTGCGGGCATCGGCCTGGGCCGCAGCCATGCGCTCGGTCTCGCCGCGCGTGGCGCCAAGGTTGTGGTCAACGATCTCGGCGTAGCCGCCGACGGCACCGGCTCTTCCGACGCCGCCAAGGCCGTGGTTCAGGAAATCCGCGACGCGGGCGGCCATGCCATTTCCAACGGCGCGAATGTTGCCGATGCCGAACAAGTGCAAGCGATGGTCGACAGCGCAATCGCCGAATTCGGCCATGTAGATATCCTGGTGAACAACGCCGGTGTCCTGCGTGACAAAACCTTCGCCAAGATGACCCTCGATGATTTCCGCGTTGTGCTTGATGTGCATCTCATGGGCTCGGTCAATTGCACCCACGCCCTCTGGCGCCACATGCTTGAGCGTGAGTATGGCCGCATCGTTCTGACCACCTCGGCCTCCGGCCTCTATGGCAATTTCGGTCAGTCCAACTATGGCGCGGCCAAGGCGGCAATGCTCGGCCTGATGAACGTGCTTTACCAAGAGGGTATCCGCAAGAACGTGCATATCAACATGCTCGCCCCCACGGCTGCCACGCGGATGACCGAAGAATTGCTCCCTCCCGAAGTTCTCCCGCTTCTGAAACCCGAAACCATTACGCCGGGCCTGCTTGCCTTGGTCAGCGAAAACGCACCGTCAAAAATGATCCTCGGCGCGGGCGGCGGCTGTTTTGCCGAAACCAAAATCTACGAAACCGCGGGTGTCGCACTTGGGGACGACGAACTGACCCCCGAAGCCGTGCTCGCCAACATGGCGCGCATCCGCGATCCCAAAGGCCAGACAGAAATGCCCGGCGCTTTCGATCAAACCAACAAATACATCTCGATGGCCGCAAAGTTGCGCGGCATTTCTCTCGACAAAAAGGACTAAACCAAATGCGCGAAGCACTCATCGTCTCCACCGCCCGCACCCCGATCGGCAAAGCCTATCGCGGCGCGTTCAACGCCACCTCGGCCCAAACCCTGATCGGCCATGCCGTCTCCAACGCCGTGTCGCGCGCCGGGCTTGATGGCTCGGAAATCTCCGATTGCATCGTCGGCGCCGCCCTTCAACAAGGCTCGACCGGCGGCAATATCGGCCGCCAAGCCGTGATCCGCGCTGGCCTTCCCGTGACCGTTGCGGGCATGTCGATGGACCGGCAATGCGCCTCCGGCATGATGGCCATCGCCACCGCCGCCAAACAAGTCGTGATGGATGGCATGGACATCGCAATCGGCGGCGGCGTTGAATCGATCTCGCTCGTTCAAAACGAAAAAATGCGCACCGATCACATGGCCGACAAATGGATCATGCAGCACAAACCCGCGCTCTACATGTCGATGCTGGAAACAGCCGAAGTCGTAGCCAAGCGTTACAACGTCAGCCGTGAAGATCAGGACGCCTATGCGCTGCAAAGCCAACAGCGCACCGCCGCCGCGCAGGAAGCTGGCGCATTCGACGACGAAATCGTACCAATGACCACCAGCATGGGCGTGATGGACAAAGAGACAAAAGAAATCTCGTTCAAGAACATCACCATCGAAAAAGACGAATGTAACCGCCCCGGCACCAAGATGGAGAACCTCGAAAGCCTCCAGCCGGTGTTCAAAAACGGCCAGGAGATCAAAGAGGGGAAATTCATCACCGCAGGCAACGCTTCGCAACTCTCCGATGGGGCCTCTGCCGCCGTGGTGATGGAAGCCAAGGAAGCCGAAAAACGCGGCCTCACCCCGCTGGGCCGTTATGTCGGCGTCATGGCTGCCGGGCTTGAGCCCGATGAAATGGGCATCGGTCCGATCTATGCTGTGCCGAAATTGCTCGCTGCGCATGGCCTAAAGATGGACGATATCGGCCTCTGGGAACTCAACGAAGCCTTCGCGGTTCAGGTGCTGCACTCGGCCCGCGTGCTGGGCATCCCCGAAGAAATCCTCAACGTCAACGGCGGCGCGATTTCCATCGGCCATCCCTATGGCATGTCGGGCGCGCGCATGGTCGGCCACGCGCTGATCGAAGGCAAACGTCGTGGCGTGAAATACGTTGTCTGCACCATGTGCGTCGGCGGCGGCATGGGCGCGGCGGGCCTGTTCGAGGTTCTGTGATCCCATGAAAGCTGCGTGAACTCACGCAACTTACACCAATCTAATGAGGGTGCGTGCTTGCACGCACCTTCACTTTCCAAGGCTTTGTAAAATGACCCTGCCCACCCTGCTTCAAAACCTCCGCATACCGGTGATCGGCTCACCGCTGTTCATCATTTCCAACCCCGATCTGGTCATCGCCCAATGCAAGGCCGGCATCGTCGGCTCCTTCCCGGCCCTCAACGCCCGCGAAGCCGCTGGCGATCCGATCCAACTGGAAGCATGGCTCAAGCGCATCACCGAAGAACTCGACGCCCATAATCAGGCCAACCCGGATACCCCCGCCGCACCCTACGCGGTCAATCAGATCGTGCATCGCTCAAACGAACGCCTTGATCGTGACCTTGAGATTTGCGCCAAATGGCACGTCCCGATCTGGATCACCTCACTGGGCGCGCGGGTCGAGGTCAACGACGCGGCGCATTCCTGTGGCGGCATCACCCTGCACGACATCATCAACAACCGCTTTGCCAAAAAGGCGATTGAAAAAGGCGCAGACGGCCTGATCGCTGTCGCTGCCGGTGCGGGCGGCCATGCCGGCGCGCAATCCCCCCTCGCCCTGATCTCAGAAATTCGCGAATGGTTCGACGGCCCCTTGGCTCTTTCCGGCGCCATCGCCAATGGCCCCTCGATCCTCGCCGCCCGTGCGATGGGCGCTGATCTCGCCTATATCGGCTCACCCTTCATCGCCACGGATGAGGCCAACGCGGTGCCCGAATACAAAGACATGATCGTGTCTTCCGGTGCCGAAGACATCGTCTATTCCAACCTCTTTACCGGCGTGCATGGCAACTACCTGAAACCCTCCATCGCGCGCGCCGGGATGGACCCGGACAATCTCGAAACCTCCGACCCGACCAAAATGAACTTCGGCGGAGACCGCGAAAAGCCCAAAAGCTGGAAAGAAATCTGGGGCTCGGGCCAGGGCATCGGCGCGGTCAAGGAAGTGGTGCCCGCCGCAACGCTGGTCGACCGTCTGGCCACCGAATATGCCGCCGCCCGCGAAAGGCTCTGCCGTGGCTGAGCTTTTCCTCATACGCCATGCCCAGGCATCCTTCGGGGCCGCGAATTATGACAAGCTCTCACCGCTTGGCCATGAACAGTCGCGTGAACTTGGCCGCGCGCTCAAGGCCCAGGGCGTGGCACCCTCGGCTTTCTGGGTCGGCACGCTCACCCGCCACCGCGAGACGCTGGAAGGCATCCTTGAAGGCATGGAGATCGAGGCCACGCCGCAAATCCACGCAGGGTTCGATGAATTCGACTTCACCGCGCTTCTCAATGCCAAATACGCAGGCCAACCCGCCCCCGAAAACATGCACACCGAACGCAAAAGCCATTTCCGCACCCTGCGCGAAACCGTTCTGGAGTGGGAGCAGGACGCGATTCCCAATCCGCCCGAGACATGGGCAGACTTCACCACCCGCACCTCTGATGCGCTCAAGAGCGCGATGAACCCGACCCATGCCCAAACCATTGCCATCTCTTCGGGCGGTGCCATGGGGCGGATCATCTCACAGGTGCTTGATTGCGGTCCCGGCCAACAGGTCAAGCTGCAACTCCAGACCAAGAATTGCTCTGTCACCCGTTTCATCTACTCCGCCAAGGCCTGCTACCTGCACGGCTTCAACGAAACACCCCATATCAACGCCGCCAACCAAGAGCGGCTCATGACATATAGCTAAAATGTTTTGCCCTTTACCCAACCAATCAATGTGGCAAAACATTCCGAACCCATTGATGTTGCGCGCGTTTCGAGATCAAGCTCGAACGCAGCTTCATCCCGAAACACTTTAGGGAGGCGCACATGAGCGCGAACACAGCCGCCCAACTCGATCTCGACGCGGTGGAAAAATACCTCACTGCCCATCTTCCGGGCTTCAAAGGCCCGATAGAGCTGCACAAGTTCTCGGTCGGGCAATCCAACCCCACTTTCCGGCTCACCACGCCTTCGGGAGCCTATGTGTTGCGCCGCAAACCACCCGGGGTGCTGCTCAAATCCGCCCACGCGGTTGATCGCGAATACCGCGTGCAAAAGGCGCTCTATGATACCGACGTGCCGGTCGCCAAAATGCACCTGCTCTGCGAAGACGACTCGGTTATCGGTTCGGCCTTCTACGTCATGGAAAATATCGAAGGTCGCCACTTTGACGACCCCCGCCTACCCGACGTGCCGCTCAAAGCGCGCCGCCCGATCATGGATGAAATGTGCCGGGTTCTGGCCGCGATCCATTCGGTCGATATCGACGCGGTCGGGCTTTCCGACTACGGCCCGCCGGGCAACTATTTCGAACGACAGGTCGGGCGCTGGTCAAAGCAATACGATGCCTCCAAGACCGACGACATCCCCGAGATGGAGGCACTGTCGGAATGGCTGCAATCCAACATCCCCCCCGATGATGGGCAACGCACTCTGGTGCATGGCGACTATCGTATCGACAACATGCTCTGGCATGCCGAAGAGCCACGCGTTCTCTCAGTGCTCGATTGGGAACTTTCGACAATCGGCCATCCCTTTGCCGATGTTGGTGCGGTGATCATGCAATGGGCCATGCCACCGGGCAACGAAGGGCGTGGGCTGGCAGGTGTCGACCGCGCCGCCGAAGGTCTCATGACCGACGAAGAATTCGTCGCCGCCTATTGCGCCCAACGCGGCCTTCCGGGCATAGACAAGTTCGGCTTCTACCTCGCGTTCAATTTTTTCCGCATGGGCGGCATTCTCCAAGGCGTGCTGAAACGTGCGCTCGATGGCAACGCCTCCAACCCTGAACGCGCCAAGAAACTTGGCGGTTTCGTCCCCATCTTCGCCCGCGCCGGGCTTGATGCTGCCAAAACCGTCTGACCCACGACCCGAAGGATTGAAATGGACGACAAATTGCGCGAACCGCCCTACCCGTTCCAAGCCCACCTGGGGTTTAGCATCGACGAATGGGCCCAGGATTATTGCCGCCTGTCCCAGCCGATGTTGGATCACCTGGGCAATCGCTACGGCATTCCTCATGGCGGGGTCATGGCCACGCTGCTTGATACCGCGCTTGGCTATTCCGTCTGCTATACTGGCGACCCGGATAACAAGCAGCTGGTGATGACACTCGCCCTCAACGTCCAATATCTCTCGGTTGCACGTGGTCAAACCCTCATCGCCGAGGGGCGCAAGATCGGTGGTGGCCGCACGGTCGCCTTCGCCGAAGGTCAGATCAAAGACGAACATGGCACCCTCATTGCCACAGCAACCGCAAATTTCAAATACCGTTCCGGAAAGGGAAAACCATGACTGATCAAATGCAATGCATCACCCTCGCCCAGCGCCCGGTTGGCGCTCCCAAGGATGAGGATTTCAAACTTGAAACCCGCCCTGTTCCCACACCCGGCGACGGCGAAGTGCTGGTGCGCGTCCATTACATGTCGCTTGACCCTTACATGCGCGGGCGCATGAACGACGCCAAATCCTATGCCGATCCGGTGCCTTTGGGCGGCATGATGGAAGGCGGCGGCGCGGGCGAGGTTCTGGTGTCCAACCACCCGCAATTCTCGCCCGGCGATATGGTATTCGGCATGTTCGGCTGGACCACCCACGGTGTTCAGCCCGGCAACATGCTGCGCAAACTCGACACCTCCGTGCCGATCACAACCTCACTCGGCGTTCTGGGCATGCCCGGCTTCACCGGTTGGTATGGCCTGACAGAAATCGGCAAACCGAAAAAGGGTGAAACCCTCGTCGTCGCCGCTGCCACCGGCCCCGTCGGTCAGATGGTCGGTCAGATCGCCAAGGCGCGCGGTTTGCGCACCGTCGCCATCGCCGGCGGCGCCGACAAATGCAAACTCGCGACCGAAAAGTTCGGTTTTGACGCCGCAGTTGATCACCGTGCCTATGACGATGCCTCGTCCCTGCGCAAGGCCCTCGCGGCTGAATGCCCCGATGGTATCGACATCTATTTCGAGAATGTCGGTGGCAAGGTGTTCGAAGCTGTCCTGCCACTGCTGAACCGCTTCGCGCGCATACCGGTCTGCGGCATGATCGCGGGCTATAACGCGACCAACCTGCCCGAAGGCCCCGACAGGTTCCCCGTCTTCTGGAGCACGCTGTTGGTCAAGCATCTCACCGCCACGGGTTTCATCATCTCGAACCATTTTGATCGCTTCCCCGATTTTGCGAAAGAAGTGGTGCCGATGCTGGCCTCCGGCGAACTCACATATCTCGAAGACATCGTCGATGGCCTTGAAAACGCCCCGCGCGCTTTCATGGGCCTCTTAGAGGGCAAGAATGTCGGCAAATTGTGCGTCAAAGTGATCTGATACGCACCCACGTAGCATTAGCGGCGCGGGTTTTTCCTGCGCCGCGATTTTCCCGCGAAATACCGCCGCCACATTCCCGCCACAATCACCCATCTAGGGGGTGCGTGTGTGCGCGCCCCAAGATGTGGAAAAATGTTCTGCCTATCCAATTGAAATCTAATCTTTAATTCTAACGCCCCCCGTGCTAGGTTTGTTCCAGCAGATAAAATGCCAGTCGGAAAACCGGCGGCGATTGAGGCAGTAGAAGGTTAGACACCATGCGCATGCGTGGCAGGCACCCCGTACGTAACGGTATTTTCATTATTGCAGCCATCTGGATGCTGGTCGTCGTGCCGCTTTCGGCCAAGGCAGCGCCCTATGCCGCGATGGTCATAGATGCGCGCACCGGCGAGGTGCTGCATGCCCGCAATGCCGACACCCGGTTACATCCGGCCTCGCTGACCAAGATGATGACGCTCTACATCACCTTCGAAGCGATCAAGCGCGGTGAAATCACACTCGACACCAAACTCCACATATCCAAGAACGCCGCCGCTGAACCGCCATCGAAACTGGGGTTGAAAGCCGGGCAAACCATTTCTCTGCGCTATTGTATCCGCGCCTCCGCGGTCAAATCGGCCAATGACTGCGCCACCGCGATTGGCGAAGCGATCTCGGGTTCGGAAGCGAAATTCGCTCGCCGGATGAACCGCACCGCCAAGGCGCTGGGCATGACCCGCACAACCTTCAAGAACGCCCACGGCCTGACCGAGAGCGGCCACCTTTCGACGGCGCGCGACATGACCATGCTGGGCCGTCACCTGCTTTATGATTATCCGCAATATTACAACCTGTTCTCCCGCCAATCGACTGATGCGGGGATACGGACAGTCTCCAACACCAACCGCCGCCTTCTGGCCGCCTACAAGGGTGCCGACGGGATCAAGACCGGCTATACCCGCGCCGCCGGGTTCAACCTCGTGGCCTCGGCTGAACGGGGCAACGAACGCGTGATTGCCACCGTGTTTGGTGGCCGCTCCTCGGCGTCGCGCAACGCCAAAGTGGCTGAACTGCTCGATCTCGGGTTCCGCCGCGCCCCATCCAAAACGCCGCTACGCAAGCCTTCGGCACCGGTCTATGCCGATATCGAGCCGGAAAAATCCGCACCGCGCAGCGCAGGCAAAACAATCCGCCTGATCACGGCGGTCACCAAGAGCCTGCGCCCCAAGGCGCGCCCGGGTCAGGAGCCCGCCGCACCGGTACTGGTTGCCGGTTTGCAAGACGGCGTCCAATCGGCGCTGGCCGAAGTGCAGGCAACTGTGGCGTCCCAACCGGTGGCCAAACCCGCCCGAACGCCCACCGTCACACCCAAGGCACGACCCAAGGATCTGGTCATGGCGTCGGCGGCGACCCCCGCCGCCAACACCACGCCGGAACCCGAGATCATCACCCGCGTCAGCACATCCGGCGGGCGCCATTGGGGCATCAATGTCGGGCGCTACAACAGCCGCTATCAGGCTGAACGTGTGCTGTTGAAAACCGCCCTCAACGAGATGGAAACGCTCGACGGCACCCTGCGCCGCGTGATCCAGCGCAAGAGCGGGTATGATGCGAATTTCATGGGCCTCGACCGCGATACCGCCGAGTTGGCCTGTCTCCGCTTGCAGGCCCGCAATGTCGCATGTTTCATGATCGGGCCGGGCTGATATCCAAACAAGGACTTGCGCCGCCTTACGGCGTCTCAGTCAGGATTTGCGCCGCCTTACGGCGTCGCGGGGGGGCCTCGCCATGCTCGGCCCTACCAGACTGACCGACCGGGTCCGGTCTATTGGCGTCACGCCGGTTGCGCCGTTTTGGATTTGGATATTTTTGGCAAGATGAAGGGCGGGGTGCGCTGTAAAGCGTTTTGCATCCAATCCCGATTCCGAAACTGATGCAGGGCGCACAGAATGTTGAACGCTCGCGGGTTTTTCCATGATCCCGGATTCAGGATAGCCGCAAGAGGCTTCACCCGCTGCCGATCAGCACCCCTGCTGCAAAGACCAGCGCGCCGCCCAGCACCACCTGAAACGCCGCCCGGAAAAACGGGGTTTCCATGAACTTGTTCTGGATCCAGGCAATCGCCCAAAGCTCGACGAAAACCACGATGAAGGCAATCACCGTTGCGGTCCAGAAATCCGTGATCAGATAGGGCAGCGCATGGCCAAGCCCTCCCACCGTTGTCATGATGCCAGAGGCAAAGCCACGTTTGAGCGGGCTGCCTCGACCGCTGAGTTGGCCATCATCGCTGGCGGCTTCGGTGAACCCCATCGAGATACCCGCCCCCACCGAGGCCGCGAGACCGACCAGGAAGGTGGTCCAAGTGTCATGTGTGGCAAAGGCCACAGCGAAGATCGGCGCTAGGGTCGAAACAGAGCCATCCATCAATCCGGCCAGTCCCGGTTGCACCCACGTCAGAACAAATTGCCGGTGTGCGGTGCGATTCTCTTCTGCGCGCGCATCTTCGCCGAGAAACTTGTCTTCCAGATGTTGCGCCGTGTGCTGGTGGCCTGCCTCTGCCACCGCCAGATCGCCCAGAAGCTTGCGTGTCGCCGCGTCTTTGCTGCGCGCTGCCGCCGCCAGGTAGAAGCGTTCGGCGTCATGTTCCATCGCGGCCGCCTCGTCGCGCATCCGCTCAAGCCCGAGGTTCTCGATCAGCCAGACGGGGCGACGCGCATAATATCCCGCCACATGCTCGCGCCGAATGAGCGGGATCACCTCGCCAAAGCGCCTCCGGTGCAGCTCGATCAACCGCTGGCGGTGGCCGTCTTCTTCCGCTGCCATGCCGTCAAACACCTTGGCGGTATCGGCAAAATCTTCGCGCAACCGCTCGGCATACATCCGATAGATCTGTGCATCGTCCTCTTCCGATGAAATCGCCAGAGCCAGAATTTCCTGCTCGTTCAGATCGGAAAACCGTCGCCGTTGGGTGAGAAATCGCATGCCTGCCTCGCGGTTTGGAATTGCGCTCCAACTTAGGCCCGCAGGCTCTGACAGACAAGCCAGAACATATCTCGATTATCGAAACTGAACTTGCCAGTTCAGTCTTGTCGGCTTAGTCTTGTCCAGCATCCAAAACGGAGCGTTTCATGCCCGCAGCACTCGCCAGAATCAACCGAACAGGCCGTAAATTCGATCAGGTGGTCGAAGGTGCGCGGCAAGTGTTCATGGCCGATGGCTTTGAAGGCGCAAGCGTTGATGAAATCGCGCGCACCGCCGGGGTTTCCAAGGCGACGCTCTATTCCTATTTCCCCGACAAGGCGCTGCTGTTTTCCGAAGTGGCGCGCTCGGAATGCCACCGCATGGCCGACGAAGCGGTGCAAAGCGTCAATCTCTCAGGCCCGATTCGCGATGTGCTTCGGGTGGCGGCAAACCGGGTGATGCGCTTCCTGCTTTCGGAATTTGCACAATCCATGTTTCGCATCTGCTTGGCCGAGCGTGACCGCTTCCCCGATATCGCCCGCGCCTTCTATGAATCCGGCCCGGAAATGGGGCGCAAGCGGCTCGAACAAGTGCTCTCGCTGGCCGTAGATCGGGGCGAGTTGAAGATCGACAACCTCTCGCTTGCCGCCGAACAATTCTCGGATCTGGCGAAAACCAATCTCTGGCTGCGCGCCGTGCTGGGCGTGCAATCAGAGTTTTCCGACGCCGAGATTGAAACCGTCGTCGAAGCTGCAGTCGAGACGTTTCTGGCACGCTATGCTGTCTAAGACGATGCCTCAGTCAATCCGCCGGATTTCAAGCTGATTGCCCGTGCCGCGCCGTGTCTCGAAAACCTTCAGATCACCGACCAACTCACTCAGCTTCTTGCGCCCATAGGTCCGCGTATCGAAATCAGAATGCGCCGCCAAGATCATCTGCCCCAACCGGCCGAGATTATACCATTCTTCATCCTGATCCATGCTGTCCATCGCCTTGAGAATCAAGGCACGCGCCTCGGCCAACTGCGGGCTCGCCTTTGGCTTGGCCTCGGCGGCTGGCTTGTCGTCGCTCGACGCCCCTTCCAGGTTTTCAAGAAAAATGAACCGCTTGCAGGCCTTGCGAAACGCCTCGGGCGTCTTTTGCGCGCCGATGCCGAAGACATCCAGCCCCTGCTCGCGAATGCGGCTCGACAGGCGGGTAAAATCGCTGTCAGACGAGACCAGAACAAACCCGTCAAACCGGCCCGAATGCATCAGGTCCATCGCATCAATCACCAACGCAATATCGCTGGCATTCTTGCCCACGGTGTTGGCAGGCTGGTGATGTGGCACAAGGCCGAACTCGGCCTGCACCTTGTTCCAGCCGGTCATCTGGCGGCTGGAAAAATCGCCGTAAACCCGGCGCACACTGGCCTCGCCGATCCCCGCAATCTCCTCAAAAATCGCCTTGGTCCATTTTGGCGACGTATTGTCGGCATCAATCAAAACCGCCAAAAGCGGCGTCGCGTCGGTCATATCAAACCCTCTCGTGTTGCTCTGATCCTACGCCCCACGCGCCGCACCGAAAAGCCCTTGCTGGCGCGATTTACGCCGCCGACAATCTCTGTTGGCGGCAATAGCACGACGCCTTGATCACCACCTCGGCGCGCGCCACTGCCTTGTCAAGTTGCAGCTTGATATGGGGCGCCTCAACGCTCTCGCCCCGCCGGGTCAGACACTCGTGCAAGCCATGCAGGCTCCAGACATTGCCGGGATGCTGACAGGCCCGGCTCAACGTCGTATCAAGCCCCAGATCGGCGCGATAGACCGCCTCGGCTTCCTCAACCTGCCCCTGCTCCAATAACAGCGCGCCCAGCGCATGGCGCGTCGGCTGCATCCAACCCCAAGGCTCGTCATAAGGCATGTTATCGTCAATCTCGACCGACCGACGCAGATGCGCAAACGCCGCCTCGTGGTCGCCCTTGTGATAGGCCAACTCGCCCAGCATCATCTGCTCGGCGACTTTCAGAATGTCCCGGCAGGTGTTGTTAAAGAGCATCCGGCTTTCCGGCACGCGCTCAACCGCCTCATAGAACCTGGCTTTTTCCGCTTCTGCGTCGTCAATCCTGTGCAGATTGGCCAAGGCAACCGTGCGGGCATACCGCATCATGGCGATGGTCACAGAATAGAGCTCTTCGTCGTCTGGCAATTCCTGATCCATAATGTCCTGCCAACGCCCAAACCGGATGAGAACATGCTGCTTCATCGGGATGAACCCCTCAAACCAATCGGCCATCGGGCGCAGCGTGTCGGCGGGCAAGGTTGCCATCAATTCCTCCGCTGCTTCCAACGCCACACTCGGCTGCCCCATGAACATCGCGCCATAAATCTTGAAGTGATAATTATGGCACCGATAGACCGAATAGAAATTATCCGCCCCCTCGGCCTTCAAAAACTTCCGATCTGCCACAATCGCCGCCTCGTTGCGCAAAACGACATTCATGTAATCGCCACAGAGCACATCCACATGGGTCGGCATATGCAGCAAATGCCCTGCATCCGGCACCAGCGTAGAAAGCGCATCACCATGGCACAGCGCCTTTTCCGGGTGCGGCGACATCTCCATCAGGTGGATATACATATGCAGCAATCCCGCATGTTCCCACGCCCCCGGCAGGGTCTGAAACGCATTGTCCAAAAGGGCAATAGCCTCAAGCGTATCGGCACCCTCGGCGGGCTGACCGCTTGGTAAATCCCACAATTCCCACGGCGTGCGGTTCATGATCGCCTCGGCAAACACCGCGCAAACATCCAGATCGTCGCTGAACTCTGCATGAACCTTGCGCATGGCATCGGCAAAGGCATCATTCCACGGGTTATAATCCTCAACCTCTGACGTTTCGGGATAGCGCGCGCGCAGCGCCGTGATCAGCGCACGTTCCACCGGCGTGACCTGATCCAGCAACGCGTTCGCCGCATCAATCGATGACCGCGCCAGCGAAATGCACTCGGGCTTTTCTTCGTCCTCAAAGGTTTCCCACGGCTTGTTATAATTCGGCCCGATGCAATACCCGATCCCCCAATGCGCCATCGCGCACCCCGGATCTGCCTTCAGCGCCTTTTGAAAACACACGATGGCTTCTTCGTGGTGATAGGCATAGGTCCACACCAACCCCCGGTCGAACCATTTCTGTGCCTTCTTCGAGTTGGTTGAAACTGTTCGCGAATATGAACCGAGGTCGTAATACGCCATCGCAAGAATCCTTCATCTGTTCACGAACAGCTTAGGCCACGACGCGCCCGCATGAAAAGGTCTCAGAGCAGTCCCGACGCCGCGTTTCGCCGCCCCCCCAATCGCCGCCCCAATCAAAGGCACTCACGTCGTCAGATCGCGATACATCACCAACGCATCGACATAGCCCTCAGCGGGGTGCAAGAACGCCCCCGGCAGCCGCCCGACGATTGCGAATCCGGCGCGCTCCCACGTCTCAATCGCCCGGTGGTTGGTCTCGACCACGAAATTATACTGCATCGCGCGATAGCCTTCGCTTCGCGCCACGTCCAGCGAATGCGCCAGCATCGCGCGCGCTACGCCACGCCCCCGCGCTTCGGGCAAGGTGCAATACCCCGCATTGCACACATGCGCGCCATTCCCCGTCTGGTTGGGGCGCAAATAACAACAACCCAAAATCTCGCCGTCCACCTCGGCAAGCCATACACGCGCACTCTCGGGCCAGAAATAGGCCAACCCACCCGCCATGCCCCCTTCGGGATCGGCGCAAAACGTATCCCCCGCCTCAACGCTCGGGCGCAAAACCGCCCAGACCGCCGCATCATCCACGCCGCGCATTGCCTCGCGCATCACCACCATCTCAATCGTCCTTCTTTCACGAAACACTGGGCAACCACCGCTTTGCAGGACAAATCACGCACCGCCCCGCGCCGTGTCAAGGCCGCAGGCCGCCGCGCGATCGCCGACACGCCCCCCCCCCGGGGCGGCGATTGGTTGAGGTCGCGCGCAACTCCGGGGTTCTGCGATTTGGCCGGGATAAACTGCGATACTGAAAGCCGGGTTCGCCACCCCGCGTGTCATCGCCCGCGAGGCTTGTCTCTCATTTCCACTCAAAGCTTATGGCCGAGATCTCCGCGCGATCAATAAACCACAACGCTGCGAATACTCTCGCCCGCATGCATCAGATCAAACCCCTTGTTGATATCCTCCAACTTCAACTGGTGCGTGATCATCGGGTCAATCTCGATCTTGCCGTCCATATACCAATCAACAATCTTGGGCACATCGGTGCGCCCTCGCGCCCCGCCAAACGCCGTCCCGCGCCAGCTACGGCCAGTGACCAGTTGGAACGGCCGCGTCGAAATCTCGGCCCCCGCCGGTGCCACCCCGATGATGATCGATTCACCCCACCCCTTGTGGCAGGCCTCCAGCGCCGTGCGCATCACGTCAACGTTGCCCGTGGCATCAAACGTATAATCCGCGCCCCCCCCGGTCAGTTCAACCAGATGACCAACCAGATCACCTTTCACCTCGCTTGGATTGACGAAATCGGTCATCCCGAAATGCGTCGCCATCTTGATCTTGTCAGGGTTCAAATCGACCCCCACAATCTGATCCGCCCCGGCCAGCCTGAGCCCCTGAATCACGTTCAGCCCAATGCCGCCCAGCCCAAACACAATCGCCCGGCTGCCAATCTCGACCTTGGCGGTATAGATCACCGCGCCAATCCCCGTGGTCACGCCACAGCCGATATAGCAAACCTTGTCAAACGGCGCATCCTTGCGGATCTTGGCCAATGACACCTCGGGCAAAACCGTGTGGTTGGCAAACGTCGAACAGCCCATGTAATGCAGGATCGGCGTTCCATCGAGCATCGAAAATCGGCTTGTTCCGTCCGGCATCACGCCGCGCCCCTGGGTCTCGCGCACCGATTGGCAAAGGTTGGTCTTGGGGTGCAGGCAATAGTCACATTCGCGACACTCAGCGGTATATAAAGGGATCACATGATCACCCGGTTCAAGGCTGGTCACACCCGGCCCCACCTCCAGAACAACCCCCGCGCCCTCATGCCCCAGAATGGCGGGGAAAAGCCCCTCGGGATCGGCCCCTGACAGGGTGAATTCATCGGTATGACAAATCCCCGTCGCCTTGATTTCCACCAGAACCTCACCCGCCTTGGGACCATCGAGATTGACCTCCATAATCTCCAAAGGCTTGCCCGCTTCCAATGCCACAGCCGCTCTCGTCCGCATGATGCTCTCCTGATCAATATTTCGCCCAAGACTGCGTCAATCCATTCGCGGATACAATACGCGTCTGTCACCATTCGCGCGTTCCCCCATCCAACGGCCCGACTCCGACGCTCTTGATGTCGGCGGCGATCCCGCGCTCAATTGAAAGCGCACAACCGACTTGAATAATCACACCCGCCCCCACAGATAAGCAACCACCCGCCAGCAGGTTACGCAATCTGGAGACCGCAAGAATGCCCCGCTTCCTCCCACTCACGGTCGCACTGGCCACCGTCGGCACACTTGCCGCCTGCCAGCCAAACCCCGACACAACGCCCAGCGATGATAACTGCAACGCCGCGCGCTATCTGCCGCTTGTGGGCACCCCGGCGGCAGAAGCAGACTTCTCAGCCGCCAAGACCGTACGCATCGTCGCTCCGAACACAGCCGTTACAATGGATCACCGCCCTGACAGGCTCAACGTCCTGACCGACGCGAACGGCATCATTCAAAAGTTCACTTGCGGCTGACACCCGCCAAACATTCCGCCATCGAGCAACGCTCCCCAGCGTACGGTCGGTTAACCCCTACAGACGCCCAACCATACGTCTGCGTATGTCATACGGCTGACAGCCAGAGCGCAGCCGCCGGTCACCCCCCTGATTCGCGCCGTGCCCCCGGCGTTAACCCATCGGGTCGCTGGCTTTACCATTGGGCTTGATTTCCCCTCGAATCGGCATGAGACTGAGCCTCATGACGGTTCAAACTCCCACGCCCTTTCCCGGCGCTCAACCCGCTCAGGTGGCCTTTCACCGCACCGAACTCAGCGTCATTCTCTCGCTCTATGGTCGCATGGTCGCCGCCGGTGAATGGCGCGATTACGGTATCTCCTGCTTGCGCGATTCCGCGGTCTTCTCGATTTTCCGGCGCACTGCTGAATTCCCCCTCTATCGCATTGAAAAGCAACCAAAATTACGCAACAAACAGGGGCAGTATTCGGTTGTCGGCATGGATGGTCAGATCCTGCGCCGTGGCCATGATCTGCGCACCGTTCTGCGGGTGCTCGAACGCAAGATGATCCGCTCAGTCAATTGAATCTCGCGCCCAACCGTCCGGCCCACGTGCCTGAAACTGCGCACCTCCCAGAAACCGTTTGGCGGCGCTCTACATCGCGCCACCGCACGCCCCGGCAACACCTCGATAACCCGCGCCCTCTATCCTTTTTCATGTCCTTCCCGCGCCCGTTCCCCCGGCGCACAGCCACATCTTCCAAAACCTGGCGGCTTACCCTTGCCGCCGGGCCGCACTCGCCTATTCTGAGCGGTAATTCGGGAGACTGAAATGGACCGCGCAGATATCGTCGACAAAGCCTTTCGCGACAGGCTCGCTCAAGGCACGTTACCCACCGGCGCGCCCGCCTCCGGCCCGCTCACCGACCCGCAGGCCGTTGCGATCTTTCGCGCACAATGCCTCTCGCGCAACCTCGACCGCCGCTCGCGCAAGATGCAGGCGGCGGGCGAAGGCTTTTACACGATCGGCTCCTCGGGTCACGAAGGCATGGCCGCCGTCGCAGCGGCCCTGCGCCCGACAGACATGGCCTTCCTGCACTACCGCGACGGCGCCTTTCAAACCATGCGCAGCGCGCAGGTTCCGGGCACAACCCCCGCCTGGGACATGCTGCTCAGTTTCGCCACGTCGACCGACGATCCAATCAGCGGCGGACGCCATAAAGTCCTTGGTTCCAAGGCATTAACCATTCCACCGCAGACCTCAACCATCGCCTCTCACCTCCCCAAAGCCATCGGCGCCGCCTATTCTGTTGGCCTCGCAAACCGCCACCCGCCCGAGCATCGCACATTGCAAAAAGACGGCCTCGTCATGTGCTCCTTCGGCGATGCATCGTCGAACCATTCCACCGCTCAGGGCGCCATCAACACCGCCTGTTGGACGGCATTTCAATCCATCCCCCTGCCCCTGCTATTTGTCTGCGAAGACAACGGTATAGGCATCTCGGTGCGCACGCCCGATGGCTGGGTCGCCGCCAATTTCGCCTCGCGTCCCGGCCTCAAGTATTTCCACGCCAACGGCCTCGACCTCTATGACACCTACCGCACCGCACAAGAGGCAGCCGACTACGCGCGAACCCGGCGCAAACCGGTCTTCCTGCACCTCTCCACCGTGCGCCTCTACGGCCACGCCGGTTCTGACCTGCAACAGGCCTATCTGAGCAAGGAAATCTTCGAAGGCTGGGAGGCCGACGACCCCCTCCTGCACTCCGCCCGTCTGCTGATCGACAAGGGCGTTTTCAGCCCTGACGAGGCCCTCGCGATTTACCTCGAAACCGAAGACCAATGCACCCGCGTTGCGGCCCAGGCGATCAAACGCCCCCGCCTTAAATCCGCCGAGCAGGTCATGGCCGCGCTGATCCCGCCCAAACGCGAATGCGCCCCGTCAAACGGCCCTTCCCCGCAAGCGCGACAAGCCGCTTTTGGTAACGATTTCAAAGCAATGAACACACCACAGCCGATGGCCAAGCTGCTCAACTTCGCGCTCACGGATCTGATGCTAGAGCACGGCGAAATCATCATGATGGGCGAAGATGTTGGCCGCAAAGGCGGCGTCTACGGCGTCACCCAAAAGCTGATCGACCGCTTCGGTCCCGACCGCATGATCGACACGCTTCTTGATGAACAATCGATCCTAGGTCTGGCCATCGGTATGGCCCATAACGGCTTCATCCCGATGCCGGAAATTCAATTTCTCGCCTACCTGCACAACGCCGAAGATCAACTGCGTGGCGAGGCCGCGACCCTGCCGTTTTTTTCCAATGGTCAGTTCACCAATCCGATGGTTCTGCGCATCGCCGGGCTGGGCTATCAGAAGGGATTCGGCGGGCATTTTCATAACGACAATTCGCTCGCCGTGCTGCGCGATATTCCCGGCCTGATCCTCGCCTGCCCGTCGCGTGGTGACGACGCGGCAATGATGCTGCGCGAATGCGTCCGCCTTGCGCGCGAGGAACAGCGCGTCGTGGTCATGGTCGAGCCTATCGCGCTCTATCCGATGCGCGATCTTCTCGACGAAAAAGACGGCGGCTGGATGGCGCCTTATCCTTCGCCCGATCGCCGCATCGCATTGGGCGAAGTCGGCGTGCACGGCTCCGGCCCGCTCGCTATCCTCACCTATGGCAATGGCCGCTATCTCTCGACTCAGGCCGCCGCCGACCTCGCTGCGCTCGGTATCGACACCCGCATCATTGACCTGCGCTGGCTGGCCCCCCTGCCAGTCCAAGGCATCGTCGCCGCTCTGAAAGGTGCCAAAAAAGTGCTGATCGTCGATGAATGCCGCCGCTCGGGCAACATCTCCGAAGCCCTCATGGCCCTGTTGCACGAGGAAACCGCCCTGCCTCACGCGCGCCTCGCCGCCCATGACAGCTTCATCGCCACCGGCCCGGCTTACGCCGCCACCATGCCCTCACGCGCCTCCATCACCGAGGCCGCCCGCAAGCTCTGGAGCGCCAAATGAAACAGACGGCCATAGTCGTCGCCCCCGGTCGTGGCACCTATAATCGCGCTGAACTGGGCTATCTCTCCCGCCACCATTCAAATCAGAGCGCCCTCATCCAACGCTTCGATACCTACCGCACAAAGCAGGGTCAGCCCACGCTGAGCGAGCTTGACAGCTTATCGCAATTCTCCGGCGCCACCCACACGCGCGGCGACAATGCCAGCGCACTGATCCACGCCTGTGCTTACGCCGACTTCCTTGCCATTGACCGCGAGAAATTCGATATCCTTGGCGTTACCGGCAATTCGATGGGCTGGTATATCGCGCTGGCCTGCTCCGGGGCACTCGACGAAATCGGCGGCCTTACGGTAGTCAACACCATGGGCAGACTGATGCATGACCACATGATCGGTGGCCAACTGATCTATCCCTTCACCGATGACAATTGGCAGCCAATCCCCGGCGCACGTGCAAAAATCGAGGCGAAAATCGCCGAGATTGACTCCCGCAACGATCATGTTCTGGCGCTTTCGATTGATCTCGGAGGCATGCTGGTTCTGGCCGGAAACGAAGCCGGTCTGAATGCCTTTCAGAGCGATATGCCGGTGGCTCAAGAGCGCTATCCGATGCGTTTGCCCGGCCATGGCGGTTTTCACACCGCCCTTCAACAACCCGTCGCAAAAGAAGGTCAGACGCGTCTGCACGAAAGCCTCTTTGGCGACCCACAGCTCGCCTTGATCGATGGTCGCGGTGCGACCTGGCGCCCCAGATCTACAGAACCTGCTGCCTTGCACCAATACACGCTCGATCATCAAGTGACCAAACCCTATGATTTCGCCGCGTCCATTCGCGTTGCCGCACGCGAATTCATGCCGGATGTCTTTATCGTGCTCGGCCCCGGCACCACGCTGGGTGGCGCGGTGGCGCAATGCCTGCTCGCGTCGCACTGGCGCGGCATGACCAACAAGACAGACTTCAAACAAGCGCAAGACAACGCGCCCCTCCTCCTTTCCATGGGAATGGAAGACCAGCGCGCGCTTGTTATCGGTTAAACTGATCGGGCGATCCTGCCCTTGTGCGAAATTGGAACCCTCTGCCATGTGCGGCGTTGGCCCCATGAACCAACGCAAGAGAACCCGCCATGAGCGATAACACAGATGACACCCCACAAACGCGATATCGCGACAGCGCCAGCTTTCGCTGGTTGCTCGTAGCGATCATAGCCGTCCTTTTTGCGCTCGCCGCATACTGGCTCTTGGGGGGCACGCTTCTCGATTCAACCAGCGGCGAAGCGACCGATCTTGAAGAGGTGCTTTCCCTGTAGGAAATGCTTCCCGGGTCGCGATCGTTCTTACTGCTTCGGTTTGTCGTCATACTCATCCGACAGAATGCGCCGCGAATTTCCTTCAGGATCGTCATACTGATCACTGCGCAGGGTATAGACGAAGAACGCAAGTCCGACGCCACCCAGAATCAGAGAAATCGGGATCAGATAGACCAGAATATTCATAAGATCACCTCAGCCTCAGCGCGTTCAATGACACGGTAATCGAACTGGTCGACATGGCCAAGGCAGCAATCAGCGGCGTGGCAAAACCCGCAACCGCCAGCGGCACAGCGATGATGTTATAAAGCGTGGCAATACGGAAATTTTCGCGGATACGGCGAATAGCCGATCCTGCGGTGTCCAGCGCATCGGCAATCGGGCGCAGATCGCTCCCCAGCAACACGATATCACTGGCCACGCGCGCCGCATCCAGCGCGCTCGCGGGCGAAATCGAAACATGGGCCGCGGCCAGAGCCGCAGTATCGTTCAGCCCGTCACCAACCATCAGCACCCGCTTGCCTTCATCGGTCATCGCCTGCACCCGCGCGGCCTTGTCCGCCGGAAGCGCCTCGGCCAACCAATGTGGAATGTTCAAACGATGGGCCATCTCTTCGACCGCAGGCGTCGTATCACCCGACATCAGGTAAACCTCCTTGCCCGCTTTCAAAAGCTCCGCCACCGCCTCTTGCGCGCCTTCGCGCAGCCGGTCGGAAAACTCAAACGCAGTGGCCGGTGAATCCCCAACCCTGAGCCACGCCGCTGTGCGCGACAAGGCTTCCGCCCCTAGCCAGCTTGCCCGGCCAAGTGCCACCTCCTGCCCCTGCCACACGCCCTTGGTGCCATAACCCGGAACCTCGGTGATCTCGCCCACCTCTGCCGCCTCAAATCCGGCCGCACGCGCCGCATTAGTCAAAGAAACAGAGAGCGGATGTGATGACCCTTGCGCCAAGGCAAGCGCAAGCGAGACATCGCGCGAAGAAATCTGATCAAGGTTGATAAGTTCCGGCATTCCCGAAGTGAGCGTGCCGGTCTTGTCAAAAACCACCGTATCGACCTGCGCCAGCCGCTCCAGCGCGGTGGCATCCTTGATCAGCAGGCCACGCCGGAACAACCGCCCCGAAGCCGCCGTCGTCACCGCAGGCACCGCCAGCCCAAGCGCGCAAGGACAGGTAATGATCAATACAGCAGCGGCAATATTCAGGGCTGTGCGCACGTCCCAAGTATAAAGATACCAGCCAACAAAGCTTAAGCCAGACAGGATATGAACCCCCGGCGCATAGAGCTTGGCCGCACGATCCGCCAGCGAGGTGTAACGCGAACGCCCCGATTCCGCGATCGCGACAAGATCGGCCATCCGGTGAAGCGAACTCTCCTCACCCACCGCGGTCGCCTTCACGATCAGCGGCCCGGTCAGGTTCACTTCCCCCGCCGAAACCGCGCGACCCGGACCACCATAAACCGGCAACGTCTCGCCGGTCAGCAACGAGCGGTCAATCTCGGAATGCCCTTCGACAATCTCGCCATCCACCGGCATCCGACCACCCGGACGCACCAGGATCAGATCACCCACGCTGACCTCGGAAATCGGCACCTGCCGTTCCTCGCCATCCACCACCAATATCGCTCGCGGCACTTCCAGCGCGGCAAGCTCCTCGGCCGCTGAACGCGCAATCGCCCGCGTGCGATGGTCCAGATAGCGCCCCGCCAACAGGAAGAAAGTCAGCGTTAGCGCGGCATCGAAATAGGCATGTTCGCCCGAAAGCGACGTCTCCCAAAGCGATGTGACCAACGCCAGAAGGATCGCCAACACAATCGGCACATCCATATTGAGCCGCCTAGACGACAAGGCCCCCCATGCGCTGCGAAAAAACGGCTGGCCTGAAAACGCGATCGTCGGCAAGGTAATCGCCGCGCTGATCCAATGGAACATGTCGCGCGTCGCGTCCGCCGCCCCCGACCACACAGAAACGCTGAGCAGCATCACGTTCATCGAGGCAAACCCGGCCACCGCCAGACGCATCAGCAATTCACGCCCCGCCTTGTCGGTCTGCGTCGCGCTCAGCGTGCCGACATCAAGCTCATGCGCCTCATACCCGTTGCTCTCAAGCAGCCTGACCAGATCCTGCGGCATGACCTCCGGGTCGGCCTCAACCGTCGCACGTTTCAGCGTCAGGTTCACCCGCGCCGACTGCACTCCCGGGTAATCGGCCAGCGCTTTTTCGACCGCAATTATACAGGCAGAACAATGGATTGTCGGCACGCTCAAGGCGATACGCACATCCTTTTGCGCTACCGCTCCAGCCGCCAGAGCCTCGGCCGCCGGCGCCGCAGAGCAGGCCGGGCAGGCGGAAATACCAGGGCGGATCGTGGCCGTCATGTCTTACCTTTGCACCAACATTTTCACGCGTTGGCTAAATTCGGTGCCGTCCTTGGCAATCGCCTCCATTCGGATATCCCAATTGCCATCAGCCAGCTCCATCGGCGCGACATAGGCCATCCCATTGAACACAAAGACAGGTTCGACATCATCTTTGACCTGGGTCGGGCGGCCCAACACCGCATGCAGCGCACGCACCTCGACCGGGCCATCGGCGTCCATGATCGACAACACCAACTGTTCGCCCTGCAACTCGGCGCTCACGGTCCAGCCCAACGCCTCCTGCGCCGTCTTGCGCTTGTCAAACTCCTGGCTTGCGACATAGGAATTCTTCACCTCAAGCCCCGGAAAAGTCTGCACCGCGCTATAGGCCAGAAACAGATTCACTCCAATGATCAGAGCAAAAGCCGCTACAAATCCGATAAAGACGTGTCGCCCGGTAATTTCTCTGGCCTTCTGCCCATTCTGCGACATCAGTTTGCCTTTCCGTTGAACACGGTATCTTTATACGCGCGCTCACCGTTAATTTCATCTTCCACCCAGAAGCGGAATTCAACACGTTGACTTTCCGCCGGTGCCGATCCCTTGGGTGCCACAACATAGGCCCGCACCGGAAAGGCCGTATCCGCCGGCGCCATGATCGTGTCAGACGTGCTGCCCTCGATCTGAAGGCTCAAACCCGGATCGCCAGCAACCGAAAGCTGGAAGGGGCGCTCTTCGCCATGTTTGTTACGCAACTTGATCTCGTAAACGTTGCGGATCGAACCGTCAGACAGTGTGACATAAGTCGGATTACGCACCGGTGCCACCGTCATATCGATATCCGAACGGATAAACAGCGCGACAATCAAACCAATCCCGACAAATGACCACAGCGCAGTATACACCATGGTGCGCGGCCGGAACACATGCTTCCAGATGTTCTTGGCCTTGCCGCCCGAAATCTCGGCAGTCTCATCGGTAAAGGCCATATAGTCGATCAACCCGCGCGGCTTGCCGATCTTGGCCATCACGTCATCACAGGCGTCGATGCACAAAGCGCAGGTGATGCATTCGAGCTGCTGACCATCGCGAATATCGATCCCCACAGGGCAAACATTCACACAGGCCATACAGTCGATGCAATCGCCCTGTGACGCATCCACCTCCTGGCCCTTCTTGAGCTTGCCACGCGGTTCGCCACGCCAATGGCGATACGCCACGACAAGCGTATCCTCATCCATCATCGCCGCCTGAATGCGCGGCCATGGGCAGGCATAGATGCAGATTTGTTCGCGTGCGATGCCCCCGAAGAAGAAGGTGGTGCCGGTCATCACGGCAATCGTGGTATAGGCGATCGGGTGGGCGTTCAGCGTCACCAGATCATAGGCGAGCGTCGGCGCATCAGCGAAATAGAACACCCACGCCCCGCCCGTCGCCACCGCGATTATCAACCAGGCTATCCATTTGGACATGCGCAGACGAAACTTGCGAAAATCCCATTTATTCTGCCGATGCAGCCGCAGGCGCGCATTGCGGTCACCCTCGATCCAACGTTCGACAAGGATGAACAGATCGGTCCATACCGTTTGCGGACAGGCATAACCACACCACACCCGACCAAGTGCCGAAGTAAACAGAAACAGCCCCAATCCGGCCATCACCAGAAGACCGGCAATGAAATAGAATTCATGGGGCCAAATTTCGATCCAGAAGAAATAGAACCGGCGGTTTGCAATGTCGATCAGAACCGCCTGATCCGGCAGGCTCGGGCCTCGGTCCCAACGGATCAGCGGCGTCAGGTAATAAATGCCCAACGTCACGATCATGATGATCCATTTCAGATTGCGAAACGGGCCATAGACTTTCTTCGGAAATACCGGCTCGCGCGCGGCATAGAGCTTTTGGGGTTCGGCTTGGGACACTGGCACATCCTGCTCTTTGTGGTCGCCTTCAGCGATGTTTTCACAGGCCGACACTTTTTCGGCTTTGACCTGCATCAAATTCTACATTTTTGACGCACCTATTAGATGTGGCTTTCGGCATGCCGTGTCACCCCTTCTTTGAAGCGACCTTTTGACGCCTCAGCCAGCGCAGGAAATCGCGCACGGCCTTACGCTGAATTCCGGGGCGGCTGACGATGTAATATCCCTTGTCGAGCTCGTCCTCGAACAGCAGACGCAAACGCCCGGCTGCAACATCATCTGCAATAAAAGGCAGCGAAAGAATCGCCACACCTTGCCCCAATCGCGCCGCTTCCACCACCATATTGCCCGGAAGCGCCGTTGCCCCGGCGGCCAATTCCTGCGTCACCCCATGTTGCGCCAACCATTGGCTGGCTTCGTTCACCCCGGTCTCGTGAAGCCAATGATACCGGGTTAATTCCTCCGGCCCTGAAATCTCTCCGTCCCCCACCAGCGATGGTGCTGCAACCACCGCGATGGGCGATGACAACAGGTATTCCGCATCAATCCCCGGCCAATCTCCGAGACCATGACGGATCGCCACATCCAATTCACCAGACCGCAGTTGACGTAGCGCCGGTGACGCGTCGATCATCAGGCTGATCTCAGGATGACGCGCCCGCAGATCGGCCAGCCGCGGCATCAGCCAGAACGACGCAAATGTCGGCGTCACAGAAACCTGCACGGGCCGCGCGGCATCTGCCCCGGTCAATTCCTCAACCGCCCCCGAGATTGTCTCAAAACCTTGCTCAAGCGCCAAGGCCAGCCTCTGACCCTGGCTTGATAACGCGGTCTGCGGGCCGTTGCGCTCGATCAATTTGACCCCCAAGCGCTCCTCCAGCCCCCTGATTTGCTGACTGATTGCCGCGTGGGTCACATTCAGCCGCACTCCTGCCTCCGTAAGGCTACCGGTCTCCGCATAGGCAGAGAAGGCGCGCAACGCAGCCAAGGGGGGCAGTCGGAGCCAGTCAATCATTGTAACTTCACCTTACACCAAGGCAATCGCTTTGAGTCACGCCCATATAGTCTTCCGTGCAATATCCAGGGCAGAAACACAAATCGAAAGGGTAAGACATGTTTACAGTATGGGCCAACGCTTTCAATATCGCCAGCCGTCAGGTGCCACAGCGCGAAGTCCGTTGGGACGCCCCCGCGTATTGGCGCCGTCCTGAACCCACACCACGGCCTGAACTCAAGCAGCGCGATGATTGATCCCATCGTCTATCAACCACGCCTCTGGCGTCTCGGGTTTGGGCTTTGGCAGCCAACCGTCCAAAACGAAAAACGCCTGCGCAAGCGGCAGGCTTGACCGGACGGGCTTGACCTGGCGATCATGTTTCAGGAGAAAGTTGGCACCGGCCTTCCAGGAAACGCGCGAACAGGACGGAATGACCG
Organism: Rhodobacteraceae bacterium LMO-JJ12; assembly: GCA_021555075.1. Classification (NCBI taxonomy): domain Bacteria; kingdom Pseudomonadati; phylum Pseudomonadota; class Alphaproteobacteria; order Rhodobacterales; family Paracoccaceae; species Rhodobacteraceae bacterium LMO-JJ12. The sequence continues at coordinate 232,809 of JAKGBX010000002.1, read as the reverse complement.
GTGCCATATCCGGGGGGTTGCGCCCCCCGGAATTCTTCTTATTCGCCACCGCCAAGCTGATGGACATAGGTGGCGACAGCGCGGATCTGCGCTTCGGAGAGCCGCGTATTCCAGTTTGGCATCACGCCACCCCGGCCGTTAAACACAGTCTCGTATATGGTTTTGTAACCGTCACCATAGAGCCAGATAGCATCTGTCAGATTGGGCGCTCCCATATCGCGATCGCCCTGCCCGTCTTCGCCGTGGCAGGATGTACAGTTGTCTTCGAAAACGACTTGCCCCGCTTCAACCTTCGACGGATCCTGCGCCTCGCCCGAAAGCGACATCACATAGTTGACCACCTCTTCGATCTGTTCGGGTTCAAGGAACTCGTCGCGGCCATAGGCGGCCATGTCGTTGATCCGCGTGTCTTCGTGATCCGGGCTGCGGATACCTACGGTCAGCGTCTGATGAATCGCTTCCATGTCACCGCCCCAAAGCCAATCATCGTCCTGAAGGTTGGGATAGCCTTTTGCGCCCGCTGCGCCCGATCCATGGCACTGCGCACACCAGGTCTTGAAAACAGCCGCCCCGGCAGAGGTGGCGTAAGTGCGCAAAGCGTCATCATCCGCAATAGAGGCCAATTCGACCGAGGCAAGCTTGTCGTTCATCGGAGCAAGCTTGGCTTCCACCGATTGGATCTCGGCGGCCACATCACCGCGCGTTGACCAGCCCAGAAGACCTGTCGTCGCACCCTTGATCCCCGGCCATGCCGGATAGGCGATGGTATAGGCCAGGCCCCAGATAATCGTCAGATAAAAGACCCAGACCCACCACCGCGGCAACGGGTTGTTAAATTCCTCGATCCCGTCCCAGCTGTGGCCTGTGGTTTCCGGATCATTCTGCTGTTGTTGAGGTTTCTTTGCCATGTCTTACGCCTCCTTTTCGCCCCGGCGGGGCGCGGGCTTATGGTTTGACCGCGCGGGCGCGGGCTTGTCTTCATGCCGAAACGGGATATCTGCCACGTCTTTATAAGTCTTCGTGCTCCCCGGCCGGAACATGACCCAAATAACCATGCCGACAAAGAAGACGAAAAGAGCGAGCAGAACCCAGCTGTCTGCGATCTCACGTAAAAGAGAATAGGTTTCCATTTCTATCCCCCCCTTACCGGCTCGCATCTGGCGTGAAGGTCGAGAAATCAACCAACGTGCCGAGCATTTGCAGATAAGCCACCAGCGCATCCATTTCCGAAATGCCCGGGCGCCCGTCAAAATTGCGCACCTGAACCTTTTCGCCATAACGCTCCATCAGGCCGTCATAATCACTGTCAGGATCTGACTGCACAGCAAAGTCGGCCTTGGCGTTTTCGATCATCTCTTCGGTATAGGGCACACCCACAAAGGCATGTGTCTTCAACAGATCACCGATGTATCGCCCGTCAATCAGCGTATCTTCAAGGAAACCGTATTTCGGCATCACCGATTCCGGCACCACCGATTGCGGATCGCGCAAATGGTCCACATGCCATTCATCCGAATAGCGCCCACCAACACGGGCAAGGTCTGGCCCCGTCCGCTTTGAGCCCCACTGGAACGGATGGTCATACTGGCTCTCTGCCGCCAGACTATAATGGCCATAGCGTTCGACCTCGTCGCGCATCGGACGGATCATCTGGCTATGGCACACATAGCAGCCTTCCCGCACATAGATGTCGCGCCCGGCCAACTCGAGCGGGGTGTAGGGGCGCATGCCCTCTACATCCTCGATGGTGTTTTCCAGCCAGAACAGCGGCGCGATCTGCACGATGCCACCGACAGTCACCACCAAGAAGGCAAAGATGGCCAGAAGCGTTACGTTTTTCTCAAGGATCGCGTGTTTGTCGAGAATTGCCATGTCTCCGGCCCTCCTTATTCAGCCGGGACTGCGCTGTTGTCGGCTTGAACAGCCGGCGAACGTTTCACAGTCATCCAGAGGTTGTAACACATGACGATTGCACCAGCGAGGAACAGAACCCCACCAAGACCGCGCACGACATACATCGGGAATTTCGCAGCCACAGTTTCGGCGAACGAGTTCACGAGGAAGCCATTGGCATCTACTTCACGCCACATCAGACCTTCCATGATCCCCGTCACCCACATCGAGGCGGCGTAGAGAATGATACCGATCGTAGCGAGCCAGAAGTGCCAGCTCACCAGCGAAAGCGAATAGAGCCGCTCACGGTTCCACAGTTTCGGCACAAGGAAGTAGAGCGCGCCAAAGGTGATCATGCCATTCCAGCCCAACGCGCCGGAATGGACGTGACCAATGGTCCAGTCGGTATAGTGGCTGAGCGAGTTGACCGCACGGATCGACATCATCGGCCCTTCAAAGGTCGACATGCCATAGAACCCGATCGAGATCACCATCATCCGGATGACCGGATCAGTGCGCAGCTTGTCCCAGGCACCTGACAGCGTCATCAACCCGTTGATCATACCACCCCATGACGGCATCCACAGCACGATCGAGAACACCATGCCCAACGTGCCGGCCCAATCGGGCAGCGCGGTATAGTGCAGGTGGTGCGGACCGGCCCAGATATATAGAAAGATCAGCGCCCAGAAGTGAATGATCGACAGCTTATACGAGAACACCGGACGCTCGGCCTGCTTGGGCACGAAATAGTACATCATCCCCAGGAAGCCCGCTGTCAGGAAGAAGCCCACGGCGTTGTGGCCATACCACCACTGCGTCATGGCATCCTGCACGCCCGAGAAAACCTGAACCGATTTCGACCCAAAGAACGAAACAGGGATGCTGAGGTTGTTGACGACATGTAGCATCGCCACGGTGATGATGAATGACAGGAAGAACCAGTTGGCCACATAGATGTGCGGCTCCCTGCGCTTCATCAACGTGCCGACAAAGACTGCGAGATAGGCCAGCCAGACAATCGTCAGCCACCAATCAACATACCATTCTGGTTCGGCGTATTCCTTCGACTGGGTTGCCCCCAGAAGATAGCCGGTCGCGGCGAGAAGGATGAAAAGCTGATAACCCCAGAATACGAACCAAGCCAGGTTTCCGCCCCAGAGCCGCGAGGCGCTGGTGCGCTGGACAACGTAAAATGAGGTGGTGATCAGCCCGGTCCCGCCAAAGGCGAAAATCACCGCGCTGGTGTGCAGCGGGCGCATCCGTCCAAAGTTGATATAACCCTGCGCCCATTCGAAGTTCAGCGCCGGAAAGGCCAGCTGAAACGCGATCGTTACGCCCACCAGAAAACCGACAACACCCCAGAAGGCGGTCAGTATGACACCGGCGCGCACCGGCCCGTCCATGTATTCACCCGACAGATCGGCTATGACGCGCGGTTCATCGGTGTGGCGCAACGTCCAGATGAAAGCCACGAATGCAACCAGCGCCACTTCCAAAGCATTGACCATGTAGGCCAAATCACGCGCATAGGAAGCTGCGATCAGCGCAAAAAGCGTGACCAAGCCAAACAAGATCAGCTTGATATAATTACCCATTTTTAGTCCCTTCGTCTTACCCGCGCGACTCGTTTTACCGCACTGGAGGATTTGGCTACCATGTTAATGAAGCAGACACTGCCCGCTCACCTTGATCTGCATCAAAATTGCCCGTCCGGTTTCCTGTTAGGCATCACAGTTGTGCACTGCTTCGGCGGATTAAGCCGAGCGTGAGAATAGAACAACCCACTGGAGAGGACCATGGCCTACAAAACCCTGTTTTCAGTACTGACAGACCCGGCATTCGCCGAAAACGTGCTGACGCACGGCATTGCCATCGCCGATGTGGCGGACGCCCATCTTGAAGTTCTTTGTCTTGGCGTCGATCGCAGTCAGACCGGCTATTACTATGCCGGAGCCAACGCAATGGTACTTCAGGAAACCATCAATCGCGCCCAGGAAGAGGCCGAAGCCATCGAAGAGAAATGCAAGTCCCTGCTTGCCGGATCAAATATCCGTTGGAGCACCGATAGCGGTGTTGCACAATTGGCCGATCTCGGGCGCCACGTCGCCGCACGCGCGCGCTTCTCGGATCTGGTGATTCTGCCCAAACCCTATGGCAAGACCCACGGTGCCGAACTTGAACCGGTGATCGAGGCAGCGCTGTTTGAGGGACAGGCCTCGGTTCTCGTGGTCCCGGATAGCGGCGCCCCGCGCCCCAGCCCGAAATGCGTGATGATCGGCTGGAACGAAAGCGGTGAGGCGCTGAATGCCGTGCGTGCTGCGCTGCCAGTGCTGAAAGCCGCCGAAAACGTGCATGTCGTAGTCATCGACCCGCCAGTGCATGGCCCCTATCGCTCAGATCCCGGTGGCATGCTGTCACAATTCCTGTCGCGTCATGGGGTGCGTGCAGAGGTCGACGTGCTTTCCAAGACACTTCCGCGCGTATCGGATGTTCTCAAACGTCATGCCGCTGATATCAATGCTGATCTGATCGTGATGGGTGCCTATGGCCATTCACGCTTCCGCGAAGCCATCCTGGGCGGTGCGACCCGCTATATGCTCGAACAGGCCGATCTGCCGGTGTTCATGGCACATTGATCTCTAAACTTGGAAGGGTGGGCAGTCTGCCCACCTTCCCCTCGCGATCAGACCAGACTTCAGGCCAACATCCCGCCATCAGCGTCATCGCCAGCTTCTTCCATTAGACGCGCAAAATCCGGCACGGTCACGTTCCGTTTGCCTTGCAGTTGGATCACACCGTCACGTTTCAGAGCACTGATCTGGCGACTCACGGTTTCCAGCGTCAGCCCCAGATAATCGGCCATTGCCTCACGGGTAAGGGGCAGATCGAACACCATCGGTCCGATCCGGTCCTCTGGCTTCAACACCGCGCCCCGCCGCGCCACGATCGACAACAGGCTGGCAATCTTCTCACGCGCCGTCTTGCGGCCCAGAACAAGCATCCACTCGCGCGCAGCATCCAGCTCATCAAGCGTCATTTCCAGCAAGCGCTGCGCCACGTGCGGGGTTCTCTCCATCATTTTCTCAAATGGTTTCTTGCGAAAACAGCACATCACAAGATCAGTGGTCGCCACCACGTCATAGGCCGCCCCGTCGCGCCCCGGTCTGCCAACAAAATCGCTGGGCAGAAGCAGGCCAACCATTTGCGTGCGCCCATCCTCCATCGTCTGGGTCAACGTCCCGATCCCCGACACTACCGAGCCGACAAAGTCCATCCGGTCACCCGACCAGACAACAGTCTGTCCCGCCTCGAACGAGCGGTAATATTTGAACGTTTCCAGCTCTTCGATCTCATCCGCATCACAACGTGAACAAACCGCCCGATACCGGATCGGACAGTCCACGCAAGCGTGTTGAGTGGTTGCAGTTTTATCTTTAAGCATTTTACGGTTCGCGCGCTTGATATGCATCAAGGAGGATGCTTGTCATGAACCATTAAGGTAGACGCATGATAACGAAAACACAACTCGCCGATCTTGGTCTATTTGACGCGAAAGTACCGCGTTATACCAGCTATCCAACGGCACCGCAGTTCACCCCTTCGGTCGGCCCCGAAGAATTCACCTCCTGGATCAGCGCAATCGCGCCCGGCGGTGAGGTTTCGCTCTATGTGCATGTGCCGTTTTGTCGGCGTCTCTGCTGGTTTTGCGCCTGCCGCACCCAGGGCACACAGAGCGACGCACCAGTACTCGCCTACCTCAAAACCCTGCTGGCCGAGATCGAATTGCTCAAGGCAAAACTGCCCGCTGGCGTAAGATTATCCCGTCTGCATTGGGGTGGTGGCACGCCGACGCTTCTGACTCCACCGATGATGACCGAACTCGCAGGCGCCATCGCGGATGTCGCACCATTCGCCGAGAATTATGAATTCTCGGTCGAAATCGACCCCAATGAGATCGACGGTCCGCGTCTCGATGCGCTGGCTGCTGCGGGCATGAATCGTGCCTCGATCGGGGTGCAGGACTTCGATGAAGAAATTCAGAAAACAATCGGACGAATGCAGAGTTTTGAGCTAACGCGCGACGCCGTGACTGAAATTCGGGCACGTGGCGTACATTCACTCAACGCCGACATCCTTTTCGGCCTGCCGGATCAATCGAACGAACGAATCACCGAAAGTGTGCAAAAGCTGCTCGCGCTCGCCCCTGATCGCGTGGCGCTTTACGGCTACGCTCACGTTCCTTGGATGGCCAAACGACAGCAGCTGATCCCCTCCGACAAGCTACCGACACCACAACAACGGCTCGACCTGTTTGAGACCGCGCGCAAGCTCTTCCTGTGGGACGACTATGCTGAGATCGGCATCGACCACTTCGCGCTCAAGAGCGATGGATTGGCTGTGGCCCAGAACAACGGCACATTACGGCGCAATTTCCAGGGCTATACCGATGATCCTGCCGAAGCGTTGATCGGCCTCGGCGCCTCGTCAATCTCGCGCTTCCCCCAAGGGTTCGCGCAAAACGCCCCGGCTACATCAGCCCATACCGGCAAAATCCGCGATGGCCGTTTCTCGACCTCGCGCGGCCACGTCTTCACGGCGGACGACAAAATGCGCTCGCGGATGATCGAAATGCTGATGTGTGATTTCCGCATCGATTCGGCCGAGATCCTGCGCGATCACGAAATCTCCCGCACCGAGCTGTCCTCGATGCTCGCCCGGGTTGTTTCTCAGTTCGACGGTCTGCTCGAAGTAACCGATGACGGGCTGGTCATCCCGCTTGCCGCCCGCCCGCTGACCCGGATGGTTGCGCGCGCCTTTGATGCCTACGACCTGTCCAAAGCAGGCCACAGCTCAGCGATCTGAAACGTGCGCTGGGTGGGCATTCTGCCCACCTTCCCGCGCTCTAGCCTGTCTTCAAATCCAGTGCCGCTGCCAGCAGGGTGCGCGCATATTCTGTTTGTGGATTCTCGAACAGATCCCGCGCCGATCCCGCCTCAACGATATCGCCCTGTTTCATCACCACCATCTTGTGGCTCATCGCCCGCACCACGTTCAGATCGTGTGAAATGAACAGATATGCCAGCCCGTATTTCTGCTGCAAATCGCGCAGCAGGTCGACAATCTGCACCTGCACGGTCATGTCCAGCGCGCTTGTCGGCTCATCCAGAACCACCAGCTTGGGCCGCAAAATCATCGCGCGTGCAATCGCGATCCGCTGCCGTTGGCCGCCGGAAAATTCGTGTGGATAGCGATCCATCATCGCCGGATCCAGCCCGACTTCCGCCATCACTTCGGCCACCAACTCGCGCTCTACGCGCCCATCGGGTTTGCCATGCACACCCAACCCCTCGGCGATGATCTGTTCGCAACTCATGCGCGGCGAAAGCGATCCATAAGGGTCTTGAAACACAATCTGCATTTCGCGCCGCAAATCGCGCAGCTTGCGCGTGCTCCATTTGCGCACATCCTCGCCCTGATAGGTGATCCCCCCTTCCGAGGAAATCAGCCGCATGATCGCCAGCGCCAGCGTGGTCTTACCCGACCCGCTCTCGCCCACAATGCCAAGGGTTTCTCCCGCCCGCACCGAAATGCTGGCATCGTTTACTGCTTTCACATGCCCGGTTGTGCGCTTGAAAAAACCCGTCTGGATCGGAAACCAAACCTTCAGACGATCGGTTTGCACCAACACCTTGGCATCGTCCGGCACCGGCCCCGGCTGCCCCACCGCATGCGCACCCAACAGCTTCTGGGTATAGGGATGCTGCGGGTCGGCAAACAGCGCTGCCGTCTCGCCGCTCTCAACAATCTCACCGTCCTTCATCACGCAAACGCGGTCGGCAAAGCGTTTCACCACCCCCAGATCATGGGTGATAAACAACAGCCCCATATTCTCAGACCGCTTCAACTCCGCCAAAAGCTCAAGAATCTGCGCCTGAATGGTCACATCAAGCGCAGTCGTCGGCTCGTCCGCCACCAGAATGTCGGGCTTGTTGGCCAGCGCCATGGCGATCATCACCCGCTGCCGCTGCCCGCCGCTCAATTGGTGTGGATAGGCCCCCAAACGGCTTTCGGCATCGCGAATACCCACACGGGCCAACAACTCCAAAATCCGCTCACGCGCCGGCGCCCCAGTCAGCCCCTGATGCAGCGCAATACTTTCGACCAGCTGCTTTTCAATCGTGTGCAACGGGTTAAGGCTCGTCATCGGCTCCTGAAAAATAAAGCTGATGTCATTGCCCCGCACCTTGCGCAGCAACTTCTCATCCGCCCCGATCATCTCCTGCCCGTCATAGAGCACCGAACCTTTCACTTCGGCGCTCGATGGCAACAGCGACACAGTGGACAGCGCCGATACCGATTTCCCCGAGCCGGACTCGCCTACAATGGCAACGGTCTCACCTCGGTCCACCGAGAACGACACCCCGCGCACCGCCGGATTCACCTTGCCATCTTGGCGAAAGCCAACCCACAGGTCCTTCACTTCAAGCAAACTCATTGAAAGGTCTTTCTCGGGTCAAACGCATCCCTGACACCTTCAAAAATGAAGACCAGAAGCGACAGCATGATGGCGAAGGTGAAAAACGCGGTAAAGGCCAGCCAAGGCGCCTGCAGGTTCTGTTTCGCCTGCAACGTCAACTCACCCAAGCTCGGTGCCGAAGACGGCAACCCAAAGCCCAGAAAATCCAAACCGGCCAACAAGGCAATCGTCCCCGTCACGATAAAGGGCAGCATCGTCACCGTCGCCACCATCGCATTGGGCAGCATGTGGCGGAACATGATCACTGTGTTGGAAACCCCCAGCGCCTTGGCCGCGCGCACATATTCAAGGTTGCGCGCCCGCAAGAACTCGGCCCTGACCACCCCCACCAACGCGGTCCAGCCAAACAGCACCGTAATGAACACCAGCAGCCAGAAATTTCGCCCGAACACTGCAAACATGATGATGATCACATAAATCTGCGGCGTCGCCCCCCAGATCTCGATGAGCCGCTGAAAGATAAGATCGACCCAGCCGCCGAAATACCCCTGCACTGCCCCCGCCATGATCCCCACAAAGCTCGACAGAACCGTCACGATCAGGGTGAAGAAGATCGACAGGCGGAAACCATAGATCACCCGCGCCAGCACATCGCGCTTGGTATCGTCGGTACCGAGGTAATTGCCTTCGCCTGGCGGCAGCGGCGCCGCGCCCAACCGGTCCACCGGTGTGTCATACGAATAAGGTATGATCGGCCAGATCGCCCAACCCTTCTCAATCGCCTCACCGTTGACCATGCCATCCTGTGCGTCCTCAAACACCGCCTCGGGATCGTCAAAACAATCTTCCAGCCCGCCACTCTCGATCAGGCATTTCACCTCCGGGTCGGTATAGGTCGCCTCGGTCGGGAAATCACCGCCAAAGGCGGTCTCGGGATAGAAGGTAAAGATCGGCATATAAAGATCGCCGCGATATTTCAGCAGGATCGGTTTGTCATTGGCCACGAATTCCGCAAACAGCGTGATGGTAAACAGCACCAGAAAGATGATCAGCGACCAGAACGCGCGGCTGTTGCGCCGGAAATTGCGCCAGCGCCGCTGATTGAGAGACGAAAGCGCCATCAGCCTTCCCTCCGTTCAAAATCAATCCGCGGATCGACAAGCACATACATCGCATCCGAAATGATCCCGACCACCAGGCCAATCAGGCCAAAGATAAACAGCGTGCCGAACATCACCGGATAATCCCGCGCAATCGCCGCCTCAAAGCCGAGCCGCCCCAATCCATCCAGCGAAAAGATCGTCTCGATGATCAGGGACGCGCCGAAAAACACCCCGATGAAAACCGACGGAAAGCCCGCAATCACAATCAACATCGCGTTGCGGAACACATGCCCATAAAGCACCTGCCCCTCGCTCAATCCCTTGGCCCGCGCCGTCATTACATAATGCTTCTTGATCTCGTCAAGAAAGCTGTTCTTGGTCAGCAGGGTCAGCGTGGCAAACCCCGAAATCGTCGAGGCAATCACCGGCAGCGCAATGTGCCAGAAGTAATCTAACACCTTCCAGAGCGGGCTATAGCTGTCCCAATCATCACTGGTCAGCCCGCGCAGCGGAAACCATTGCCAATACGACCCGCCCGCGAACAGAACCAGCAGCAGGATCGCAAACAAAAACCCCGGAATCGCATAGCCGACGATAATCGCGCCACTGGTCCATGTATCAAACGCACTGCCATCGCGCACCGCCTTCTGTATGCCCAGCGGGATCGAAATCAGATAGGCCAGAAGCGTGCTCCAAAGCCCCAAAGTGATCGACACAGGCATCTTTTCCAGCACCAGATCAATCACACTGATCGAACGGAAATAGCTTTGGCCAAAATCCAGCCGCATATAGTTCCACATCATCATGCCAAACCGTTCCAGCGGCGGCTTGTCAAAGCCGAATTCCTTCTCCAACTGGTCGATGAATTCCTTGGGCAGCCCCCGCGCCCCGACGTATTTCTCGTCCCCGGTCGAGCCTTGGAAGAAATCGTCGTTATTCAGGCCAGTGTTGCCGGTATCGCCGCCGCCCCCGGCAAATCCCTCAAACACATCCCCGCCGCCCTGAAGCTGCGCGAGAACCTGCTCAACCGGGCCACCCGGCACAAACTGAACCAGCGAGAAGTTAATGATCATGATCCCGAACAACGTCGGAATGATCAACAACAAGCGCCGTGCAAAATAGGCTCCCATCCGCCCGCTACCTCAACGCGCCCGACGCTCTGAGCGCGGCTTCCTTTTCCGGGTTGATCCACCAGAAATCCAGAATCCCCAAATCCAGCGGCGGAATTTCTTCGGGATGTTCATACATATCCCAATAGGCCACCCAATATTTGTCCTTGTACCACATCGGCACCATGAACCGCTCCCAACGCAACACCCGATCCAGCGCCATCAAAGCGGTTTGCTCATCCTCGCGGTTTTCTGTTTCAAGCGAACGTTTGATGATCGCGTCCACCAAAGGGCTGGCCAGCCCGGCGGGGTTGAACAGGCTGATCGCCGCCTCGTCCGAGCCATACATCTGCATCAACCCGGTCCCGGAGGCGAGGAAGCTGCTATAGGCATCATAGATAATGTCATAGTCAAAATCGCGCGTCCGCAGCGTGTATTGCGCGTCGTCGATCTGATCAAATGTGGCATTCACCCCCATGCGTTGCAGGCTCTGCACATAAGTCTCCACAGCGGCGCTCAGCGTCGAAGACACGCTGGCGGGCAGCAACAGCGAAATGTTCAACGTCCGCCCCTCGGCATTGCGCAGCTTGCCCGTGTCATCCACGTTCCAACCTGCCTCGCCCAGCATCTTCAACGCGCGGCGCAGGTTCTTGCGGTCCTGCGGTCGCTCGGGTTTTGAAGAATGCGCCATCACCGCCGGTTCGCTCAATATCTCCGGCGGCACCAGATCGCCCAGCGATTTGAGGAACTCCAATTCGGCCCCGTCGGGCACGCCCTTGGCCTCGTGCGGCGCGTTCTCGACAAACGAATTGCGCTGCGCAAACAGATCATATTGCAGCGACGCATTGGTCCACTCAAAGTTAAAGGCCAGCGACAGCGCCTCACGCACCCGCTTGTCCTTCAACACATCGCGCCGCATGTTGAACACCAATCCCGTTGGCGTCGGCGGCGTGCCATCAGGAAGCGTGGTGACAACAACATTGCCCTGCTTGGCCGCCGGGAAATCATAGCTGGTGGCCCATTTCTTCGGGTCACCTTCGGTGCGCAGGGTATAAACACCACCCTTGAACGCCTCAAATGACGCGGAATCATCGGCGAAATACTCGATCCGGATGCGATCGAAATTATGCCGCCCGACATTGCGCGGCAAATGCCAGCCCCAATAATCCGGGTTGCGCTTGTATGTAATGCGCCGACCAACATCGAATTCATCAACGATATATGGCCCCGACCCCGGCGAATACGTCAGCCGCGATTCATCCAGTCGCGCGCCGGTTTCTTCATACCATTTCTTCGAAAACACCGGCGTGCCGCCAACCTGATCAATCAGGCTGCGCCGTGAAATTCCATCCGCAAAGGTAAACTTGACTGTGTGATCGTCCAGCGCCTCGGCGCTCAAAATGAGCTTCTTCACCGCCAAGGCATAAGACGGCAAACCTTGCTCGATAAACAGGTAATGCGAAAACACCACATCATGCGCCGTCACCGGCGTACCATCGGAAAACTTGGCTTCAGGGCGCATGTGGAAAATCACCCACGTCTTGCCCTCGTCATACTCAAGGCTCTCTGCCAACACGCCATAGGCCTCGCCATAGGCATCCGCCGGGCCATCGCCCAGAAGGCTTTCATAGATCGTCCAGATTTGCGTGCCCGTCGCCTTGCCCTTGCGGGTATAGGGGTTCAGCGAATTGAACGTGCCGGACACCGCGATAGAAATCTCGCCGCCCTTGGGCGCATCGGGGTTCACATAATCAAAATGCGCGAAATCTGCCGGATATTTCAGCTCTCCAAAATAGGAATAGCCGTGGCTCTTGATGATCTTGTCTTGCGCCCGCACCGCGCCCGGTAAAAGCGTCATCATCAACCCGACAATCATCAACCCCCGCATCATCCAGATGGTCGGGTCGATTGTTCGGGCCTGGCTCGCTGATTTCGCCATATCGCTCATCCTCCTGTCGCGCCCGGTAAACATGGGGCGATTTATCGTTAGCATAAGCTAATGGTGTCACCTCGCGACATTCAAGTTGAGAATATGTGAAGCGGCGTGATTGTGCGGGTACGGGCCAATAAAAAAGCCGCCACAGACAATGCCGGGCGGCTTCTTGCATTCGTATCTTTCGTGATCAGTCGTCGAGACTGTCGAGATAGGCGATCAGGTTGGCGCGATCGTCTTCTTTCTTCAACCCGGCAAAGCTCATCGAGGTTCCCGGCGCCGCGTCTTTCGGCTTGGTCAGGAAATGGTTGAGGTTTTCAGGTGTCCACACTTCACCCACCTGTTCAAGCGCGCCAGTGTAGCTGCCAAAGTCTGTGCCGTCGATCTCGCGCCCAACCACACCGTAAAGCGATGGGCCGGTGGCGTGTGCGCCCTCGTCCGCCTTGTGGCAGGCCTTGCATTTCGAGAAGACCTTGGCGCCCTTGCCAATATCTGCCTCGGCAAGCAGCTCCTCAAAGCTCGGGCCTTCCGCCTCTGGTTCGGCCTCTGCGTCGCTATCGCCGCTTTCCACTTCGATCACATAGGCTGCCATCTGGCCTTCGCCATGGCCGCCGCCAGTGGTATAAAGCAGGTCAGCTGCCCACTTTCCCAGCATGAGTATCAGGAGCGCTCCGCAGAACGCGCCAATGATCTTGGTGGAGGTCATAGTGTCCATAGGCTCGATTCCAAATTTGATCCTTTGTCGGCGCGTATCTATCCGCTTCCCCTTCCCTAAGGCAAGGTGTAGTTTGCGCGTCCAATTGCCCGACAGCGGGAAAAACGACAGGAATCGCCCAAAATGATCCAGCGCATCGCCTTTCAAGGAGAACCCGGCGCCTATTCTCACGAGGCATGCCGCAAGGCCCGCCCCGATATGGAAGCCCTGCCCTGCCATACCTTTGAAGACGTGATTGCTTGTGTTCGTGACGGGCGCGCTGACCTGGCCATGCTGCCGGTCGAAAATTCGACCTATGGCCGCGTCGCCGATATTCACCGCCTGCTGCCTGAAAGCGGGCTGCACATCGTCGATGAAGCCTTCGTGCGGGTGCGTATCTGCCTATTGGCCAATCCCGGAACGCCGCTGTCCGATATTCACACCGTGCGCGCCCATCTGGTGCTGCTTCCGCAATCAGCGAGCTTTCTCAAATCCCACGGCATCAAGGCCCACGCCGCCGCCGACAGCGCCGGTGCCGCCGCCGATCTGGTGCGGCTGAAAACTCCGGGCGAGGCGGTGCTGGCCTCTGAACTGGCCGGCGAAATTTATGGCCTCGACGTGCTGGCCCGCGATATCGAGGATCACGGCCACAACACCACCCGCTTCGTCATCATGGCCCGCGAAATGGATCTCACGCCGCGCGGCAGCCTGGGTATGATGACCACCTTCGTTTTCGAGGTCCGTAACATCCCCGCCGCCCTGTACAAGGCGATGGGCGGTTTTGCCACCAACGGCGTGAACATGACCAAGCTGGAAAGCTACATGGTCGATGGCTCCTTCACCGCCACGCGTTTTTATGCCGATATCGACGGCCACCCCGATGATGCGAATGTGAAACTCGCCATGGAAGAATTGGACTATTTCACCTCATACGTCGAAATCCTCGGCGTCTACCCGGCCAATCGTCCGCGCTAAGGCATTTTCTTCCCAAGGCAAGGGATGAGGCGGCGCTCTGCGTGACGTATGACCGCTTCGCGCCGCTCCAAGACAGGCTCAGGCCGACAACCACCCGTCAAGCTTGGCTTGGTCGGGCAAACCACCTGCGTGAACCAACTTGCCATCAACCGACACCCCCGGCGTCGACATAACCCCCGCCATGGCAATTTCGCGCGGGTCAGTGACCTTTTCGACGGTAACTTCAATACTCAATTTGGCGGCCGCGTCTTTCACCATCTTTTCGGTGGCTTCACACCGTTTACACCCGGGGCCATAAACCTTGACGTTTTTCACTTTTCTTCTCCTTCAGAGAATTATGTTGAACAAAAAGCCGGTTGCCAGAATGCCCGAGGCAACCACAGCGACAAAGATCGAAATCAGGCGCAGGGTCAGCACCTGTTTCAGAATGATCATCTCAGGCAAGCTGAGCGCAATGACCGACATCATGAAAGCCAACGTCGTGCCAAGCGCCGCACCCTTGCCCAACAACGCTTCGACGATGGGGATAACGCCCGCCGCATTGGTATACATCGGAATCCCCACCACCACTGCCGCAGGCACAGACCACCATGCCTCACCGCCCATGATCCGCAGCATCATGGCCTCGGGCACATAGCCATGGATCAACGCGCCGATGGCAATGCCAATCACCACCCAGATCCAGACATTGCCCAATATCTCCTGAACCTGTTCCAGACCGATCTTGAGCCGGTCCACCATCGTCAGGCGCTCTTCTTCCAAGCCACCTACCGCGCCGGCGTTCAACTCCCGCACCCAATCCTGCAGGTATCTCTCAAGGCCCATCCGCCCCATCACCCATCCCGCCACTGTCGAGATCGTGAACCCGAATACCAGATAGATCCCGGCAATCTTCCATCCCACCAGCCCGAACAAAAGCCCAAGCCCAACCGGTCCCACCATCGGCCCGGCGATCAGAAATGAGAATGTGACCCCCAGCGGAATGCCCGCCGAGACGAAGCCGATGAAAAGCGGCACAGACGAGCACGAACAAAAAGGCGTCAGCACCCCAAGCGCCGCCGCAAGCGGATACCCCATTATTTCGCGTTTGCCCGACAGGATGGCACGCGTCTTTTCCGGGCTGAACCAACTGCGCAAGACCCCCGTGACAAACACGATAAGCGTCAACAGCAAGAGTACCTTCGGCACGTCATAAATAAAAAAGGCAATCGCTTCGCCGCTGTGGCTATCGCGCGCAACCGGGAACAATCCGGTCGCCCATTCCGAAAACGCGATCAACTGCCGATAGAGCAGCACCCAAACAATCCCCGCCGCGGCGGTCCCGACATACCAAAACCAATCGGGGCGATCATGATGAGGGGCCGCGCCTTGTGTCTCCGTGGTCATGCCACGCTCCTTTCCTGTTCATTTTCAACTTGGCAAACCGCTTGCAGAACAGCTGCGATACTTGGCGGCAAATCCGGGTTTATCCGATATCTCACCCATTGGGCGTCGCGCCTGTCGATCACCAGAAACGCCTGTCTGAGTACCTGCATGTGGCGCGACATTCGGCTTTGGGTCGCCCCAAGCGCCTGCATCAACTCGCAGACACAATGCTCGTCACCATCGGCAAGAAGGCGAATCGCAGCAAGCCTCGTAGGTTCGGCCAATGCGGAAAGAACACTTAGAATCATAGCAATCTCCTTCATGCGCTTATGCGCATAAAGGCAAGCTCATGCTTTGATCCACATCAACAGCCGCGCGTCGCCGGGTCTCTTGGCCCCCACCTTGCTTGGTTCTGTCGCAAAAATCTCGCTTCGGTGGACAAGATCATCTCTCTGGAACGGCCTTGGATGAGAGCCAATCAACCACAGCGCCCGTCGCAGCATCACGTTTGGCCCGTCGCTCTACCAACAGGTAAAAATCCTGCTGCCCCCGCAGTGTTTCGGGCGTCACCTGCACAAGATTGCCCGCCGCGATATCGCGTGTCACCAAGAAACGACTCACAAGCGCGACGCCTTGACCTGAAAGGGCGGCGTCGATGGTCAGCGCGGTTTGACTCAAGCGCAACCCATGCTCATCGCGATCCTCGCTACCCAGCGACTTGAGAAACTTGGGCCAGAGATCGTGGGCATCGTGCAACTTGGGCAACCGCAACAAGGCCGCAAGATCAAGCGGCAGTACCTGCCCTTCAACAAGCCCGGGGGCCGCCACGGCAATGATTTCCTGAGGAAACAGGCGAATGGCATCAAGCGCCGCTCCGAATGGCGGTTGCCCTTGGCGTATGGCCAAATCGATCCCATCCCCATGAAAGCTCGACACCTTTTCGGTGGCGAGTATGCGCAGATCAATCTCAGGATGCGTGGCCGAAAACTCCGGCAAGTTCGGGATCAGCCATTTCGCCGCAAAGGTCGGCGTGACGCTGATCAGAACCTTACCCGATTCGGGTCGCACTGCATTTGTCGCCGCGCGCAGATCTTCGAAAGCAGCCGCGACGCGCGCGTGATAACTGCGCCCCGCCGCCGTAAACGCCAACCCCTTTGACAGCCGGTCAAACAGCGGCATCCCCAGGTGTGCTTCAAGCAACCGCACCTGCTGCGCGACGGCCCCCTGCGTCACCTTCATCTCATCGGCGGCGGCGCGAAAATTCAAATGACGGCCCGCGACATCAAAGGCGCGTAGCGCGTTAAGCGGAGGAAGTTGACTCATTTGACAGTAGCATTCCTACAATCATAGCGCATCGGAATTGATGCGTAATCCAACTCTAATAAGAGTATTGTTGTCACAACACCATGAAGGAGAAAACCATGTCAGTAGAAAAAGTAGCACTTATCACCGCTGGCGGAAGCGGCATGGGAGCCTCGGCTGCCCGCCGCCTTGCGGCAGATGGGTTTCGGGTCGCAATTCTGTCCTCCTCGGGCAAAGGCCAAGCCCTCGCAGAAGAGCTTGGCGGCTTCGGCGTCACGGGATCGAACCTCTCGACAGACGACCTCGCAACGCTCGTGAACAAAGCAAAGGACAAGTGGGGGCGCGTCGATGTTCTGGTCAACTCTGCCGGGCACGGCCCCAAAGGCCCGGTACTCGAAATTTCCGATGATGACTGGCACGCCGGGATGGATGTGTATCTGCTGAACGTGGTCCGCCCTACGCGGCTGGTAACGCCTCTCATGCAGGCACAAGGCGGCGGCACGATCATAAATATCTCGACTTTTGCGGCCTTTGAACCCGACCCGCTGTTCCCGACGTCGGGCGTATTCCGCGCAGGGCTCGCCGCGTTCACCAAACTCTTTTCCGACAAATACGCGGCCGAAAACATTCGCATGAACAACGTCCTGCCCGGCTTTATCGACAGCCTGCCAGAAACCGAAGACCGCCGCGCCCGTATCCCGATGGGTCGCTATGGGCATGCCAAAGAGGTGTCATCGCTGATCTCTTGGTTGGCCTCGGAGGGGGGCGGCTACATGACCGGTCAAAACCTGCGAATCGACGGCGGGCTCACCCGTGCCGTCTGATATCGCTCTGGCCGGGCAATCTGCGGACCGCATTGTCTTCACCGTCAAGTGGGGCGCGTCGATCATCCAGATCATGGGCTACACCGCGACGGCTTTCGGCTGGACTCCTTGGAACCTGTATCTGTTTCTTGTCGGTGTTCTCGGCTGGTTCACAGTCGGCGTGCTCTGGAACGACAAGGCAATCATGTTGATCCACATCGTCGCTCTGGGTGCAATGCTTGCCGGGATGAGCAGCGGGTGACAGGCTTGCGCAAGTCTGCGCACCTGCCCTAAAGGCCTCATCGAGACAGAAAAGATGCCGTCAAAGCGTTTCGAGACACCCCAGACTCATGGTGTTTGTCTCGAAACGCCCACGACATTTAGCTGTTGCGCGGCGTTTCCACCCGATCCTATTTCAGAGAGTCGCGCCCAGACGAACGCCCTGATCAATCGCGCGCTTGGCGTCAAGCTCGGCTGCGACATCGGCACCGCCGATCACGTGACACGCCACACCCTTCGCAATCAGCGCATCCGCAAGCGATCGTTCGCTGATCTGCCCGGCACAGAGAATGACGTTGTCACATTCAATCACCCGCGGGTTTTCGCGCCCTTCGCCAAAACTGATATGCAGGCCGGCGTCGTCGATTTTCTCGTAATTCACGCCACCGATCATATCGACATTCTTCATCTTCAGCGCGGCACGGTGAATCCACCCGGTCGTTTTGCCCAGCCCCTTGCCCAGCGCCTTGGCCTTGCGCTGCATCAACGTGACATGTCGCGCGGGCGCATGCGGTTGCGGCCCTTCCGGGGCCAACCCTCCGCGCGTTTCTTCCGGGTCGCCCACGCCCCATTCCTCGCGCCACAGATCAAGGTTTTCGGTTGGGCTTTCGCCCTCATGCACCAGGTATTCAGACACATCAAAGCCAATACCGCCTGCACCTATCACCGCCACACGCTTGCCCGTCTCCGCCTTGCCACGCAGCAGATCAACATAGGAAAGCACGCCCTCTCGGTCCTGCCCCTCGATCCCCGGATCGCGTGGCAGCACGCCGGTGGCCACCACCACCTCGTCAAACCCGGCCATATCCTCGGCGCTGGCTTGGGTGTTTAACCGCAATTCGACCCCATATTTGTCCATCATCGTGTCGAACCATTCGACCAGCCCGAAAAATTCCTCTTTGCCGGGGATCACCTTGGCCATGTTAAGCTGCCCGCCGATCTCTCCGGCCTTGTCAAATAGCGTCACCTTGTGACCGCGCCGCGCCGCTGTCATCGCAACCGAGAGCCCCGCAGGCCCGGCCCCGACAACAGCCACCTTTTTGGGCGCCGTTGTTGGCGAAATCTCGACTTCGGTCTCATAACAGGCAAGCGGATTGACCAGACAAGAGGAAATCTTGCCCGAGAACGTATGGTCGAGACACGCCTGATTACAGCCGATACATGGCGCAATCTCATCCGCGCGCCCATCGGCGGCCTTGTTCACAAAATCTGCATCTGCCAGAAACGGCCGCGCCATGCTGACCATATCGGCACAGCCCTCGGCCAACACCGCCTCGGCCACATCCGGCGTGTTGATCCGGTTCGAGGTGATCACCGGAATGCCCACCTTGCCCATCAACTTCTTCGTCACCCAGGAAAACGCCCGGCGCGGCACCGATGTGGCAATCGTGGGAATACGCGCCTCATGCCAGCCGATGCCGGTATTGATGATGCTGGCGCCCGCCTTCTCGATTTCCTGCGCCAGCTGCACAACCTCGTCATGGGTCGAGCCATTCGGCACCAGATCAATCATCGACAGCCGATAGATGATGATGAAATCGGTCCCGACTGCTGCACGCACCCGTTTGACCACCTCGATAGGCAGCCGCATACGATTCTCATAAGACCCGCCCCAGCGGTCGGTCCGCTTGTTGGTGTGGGTGACAAGAAACTGATTGAGGAAATAGCCTTCCGACCCCATCACCTCGACACCGTCATACCCCGCCTCTTGCGCGCGCGCGGCGCTGGTGGCGAAATCGGCGATCTGCTTTTCGATCCCGGCCTCATCCAGTTCCTTGGGCACAAACGGCGAAATCGGCGATTTCACTGCGCTCGCGCTGACGCATTCGGGGCTATAGGCATAGCGGCCCGCATGCAGGATCTGCATGACAATTTTGCCGCCCGCTTCATGCACCCGATCCGTGACCAGCTTGTGATTGGCGATGTCCTGCTCGGTGTAAAGCCCCGCCGCACCGGGCGCCACGCCACCCTCAGTGTTAGGTGCAATTCCGCCCGTCACCATCAATGCAACACCGCCACGCGCCCGATCGGCATAATATTCGGCCACCCGGTTCCAGTCACCGCGCTCTTCCAGCCCGGTATGCATCGAGCCCATCAGAACCCGGTTTTTCAAAGTGGTATGGCCCAGATCAAGCGGGGCAAGCAGATGCGAATATTGCGACATGGAAGACCTCCCTAGGTTTGCGCGCCACATCACCCGATCTTGCGGCGCTTGTCACCCCAAACCCGGCGTCATGCGCCCTCAAGTCACAGACGCCCGCGCGCGCATTTTCTCCACTCAAGACCCTCGCAAATGCCGTCGCGCCTCATCCGGCGGCGCGGCCATCAGACCCGCGCCCTCACATCGTCTCCAGACAATGACGCCTAAACGCCCGCTTGAGCATATCAAGCTCGGCACGCAACAATCCGATCTCGGCACGCACATCATCCTCAAGAGCTTCCCCCGCCACCACGGCAAAGCTTTCCAGCTTCTCACCGGTGTTTGCGTCTTTCACCAGAAAGGTCTGGATGCCGTCGCTTATCGCTTCCTTGGGTACCGGCACGCGCAACACATAGCCGCCCTCCTGATCCGGGCTCACCACAACACCCGCAACCTGAAGATTGTCCAACGTCACCTCGACCTTGGGCAGATCGGCAAACCCGTCTTCTCCCTCCCGGCGCAGAATCGCCTCCCACACGCCTTCCTTCATTCGCGTTCCGGTGACCGTCAAATCGCTCATTTTACTCTCCGTCGAATTCCCGCCACCCTAAAGCTCGGCCCTGGGGCGGCGGCTGAAGGTCAGATCTCGCAGCGTGACTTGGTTCATCTGCGGCCCCTCGAAAATCAGATCAAGCCACATCTTCTCGACCCGTTTCTCGTTCAGTTTGGAATAAGCGAGGTCGAATTCCACCATCACCTCCTCCGCCCCCAGCGGCAGCTCGCGCACGATCTGTTCGGTGTTGGGTCCGTTCTTGATGTTCAGACGGGCAAAGATCTCCAGCGGCTTTTCCATCTCAACGATCGTGTCGATCCGCAGAAGGTGTCGCTTCTTCAACCCGTGCACCGACTCCTCGGGCAGATCCACCACCAGAGACAGGAACGAGCCGTCAAAGTTGAACACGTCCATTCGCAACCCATAGGGTGCCAGATCGACCTCGCGCAGGTTGCGTACCTGGCGCAGGGTCAGTTCCGAACGCTGGCAATCATGAAACAGCGTCACCTCCCGGCCCAGCATGCTCTTGTTAGCCGCCGAGCTCATACCCGGCACCGGCAGCGGCCCGCGCCACAGCTCAGGGCGCCAGTCCCAGTCGGCGTCAAACGGTTTTGCGAATGCGCTCGACCCGATCATCGGCAGGGCAAGACGGCTTTCCGAAATATGGATCAGCTTGTCGAGATGCGCCTTCAGCCGCCGCGCCTTCTGTCGCTCGGCCCGCAATTGCACCAGATCGGCCTTGGCCGCATTACGCGCCGCGCGCGACCACCGCCTGAGCGTCGCCTGATAAATCAGTTCCCGTATGACACCCGCTGTCTTCGCCATTTTCGTCCGGCACTCGCCCCATACTGTTACTGTTTGTTCCCCGGCCCAGTCTTACCGGAAACAGAATTAACGAAAAGCTCTGATTGGCTAAAAAATAGAAACAATTGGTACGGCATCCGCAAATTTGCCCCGCGCATTCACTGTTTGACCGGTCGCGTCGCCTTCTCCGGGGGCAAATACATCTTTGTCGGACTCGCCTCGCGCAGGTTTTCGGCCAGATCCACGATCAACCGCTTGCCGCCTTTGCCTGCCAACGCGCTGCCCTTGGGCGCATAGACCGCCAACCCGACAAGATAGCCGTTGATCACCATCGCACCACGCCAGTATTTCGGATCGCTTGTCGGCAGCCCCTTGTCGCCGCCCCCCGCCATATGCACCAGCGACAGCGCATCGCCATCCACCCGCTCCAACGCTCGCTCCGGTGCCAGCGCACTTGCCATCGCCGAGGCCGTCGGCGCCTCCTTGCGCGCCAACCCCGATTGCACCTGCACGGTCATCACCACGGGTTCCACATCCGCCCCCGAAAACTCGCCCGTCAGGCTGTTGCAGGACGCAATCAGAGCGAACCCACCGGCAAAGCCCCGGCGCAACGTCGCCGGATCGACGCAATAGCCCCGCGGCCCCTGCACCACCACTTTGCCACCGGCCAATTCCGCCTGCCTAAGCGGCGTGACCTTCGGCTTTTGCGGCTTTGCGCGCGCACTCCCCGCGCCGCCCGCCGCTTGGCTTACGGTCTTGTCCGAGAAAAACCCGAACTCACCGCCCGCGCCTTCCCCCAAACATCCCGAAAGCGCCATCATCAGCCCAAGCGCCATGACAGGCCCCAACGCACGATGCGACACCCCCGTTTCGCGCTTGTTGATCATCGCCGACCTCCCGTCCGCCACCACCGCAACAGACATACGGCAAAGCCACCTTGCCACACAAGGCCCGCTAAAGCTTGGAAACACATCGTTTCCCAGTGTGTTAGAGGCCTTTTGCGCTGCCTCTGACCCCAAATATCCCCCGCGGAGCGTCCCTGCGATGCCCCTTGTGCCCACCTCAGCAATTGATAACCACTCAATCGTCGCACCCTCCGCGCTATCCAACCTTGTGCGCCCCGGCCTGCACGCCCAGCGCCACGTCCCGTGTCGCAATCACCGCTATTGCCTGGCTCGGATGTCCACGCCGCGTCTTTAGTTTCAAATCAAACGCGAACTGCTCTAAAGGAAAGCCATGCACTACAATGCCCATGAATACCTGGTGGCACCGGCCCGCCCCTCAGCCCAGCTTTGGCGGCTGGCACTTGGCCTCGTGATCATCGTCGCCTGCTTTCTGGCGATGGGCTATTCCTATTTCAATCTGCTCGCGGAACTGGTCACGAAATCGGAATGGCCCCAACTCGCCGCCGAGATCGACAAAGGCTCCACCCCGCGCGGCATGTTCGTGATCCTGGGTTATTTCGGCCTGCTCACCCTGTCACTGATGCTGGTCACCAACCAACTTCACCACCGCCAACTTCGCACGCTGATCGGTCCGCCGCGCAAGGCCCTGCTCGACTTTCTGCGCGTCAGCGTCGCACTCTGCGCCCTCGCCACGCTGCTTTGGATTCTGCCCGAACCGGAAAACATGGCGACAAGCCCCGGCCTTCCCCCCTTGCGATGGCTCGCACTTCTGCCCTTGTCGCTGCCGCTGGTGTTTCTTCAGATCAGCGCCGAGGAACTGGCCTTTCGCGGCTATCTGCAAAGCCAACTCGCGGCGCGCTTTCCCCACCCGCTGGTATGGATCGGCCTGCCTGCGCTGGTCTTCGCCCTGATGCATTATGACCCCGAAATCGCAGGCGCCAATGCACCCTTCTACGTGGCTTCGGCCTTCGTTTTTGGCCTGGCTGCCGCCGATCTCACCGCGCGCTCCGGCACCCTGGGACCGGCCCTAGCGCTGCATTTCGCGATCAATATCAGCGCTCTTCTGATCACCGCACCACAGGGCCATAACTTTGGCCTTGCTCTGCAACTCTACCCATTCTCACCCGATGACATTTCCACCCGCGCAACCTGGGTGCCCTATGACATGCTGATGTTGCTCTGCGCCTGGCTCGCCGCGCGGTTGGCCATCATCCGATGAGCCGCCCGTCGCGCTACGCCGCGCATGATCGGTTTATCGCCCCGGCCCTCGGCACACCCGGCCTGCGGCCTGTCATCCTCGGCTTCATCATCATCGAAAGCCTGTTTGAATTGGGCCAACAGCTTGTGTTGCTGTCGCTTCAGTCCTTCGCACCGGCCTTCGCCAAAACGGTGCAATACGGCGATACGCCACTCGGCCTGTTGATCAATCTCGCCATCTTCGGCTGGCTTGGGGTCTGCATTGCCCTGGTGATGCGTTACGCGCATGGCCGCAACCTGCTTAGCCTGATCGGCCCGACACATCTCTTCGCGCCGCAATTTCGCGCAACCCTGATCTATGTCGCGCTGCTTTTTCTGGCCACCGAAGCGTTCTTGGGCGGCTTCGCCCTTCCCGACGGCGCAACACTGCGCCCGCTTGACGGCTGGCTCATGTTGCTCGCCCCCGCACTTATCGCCCTGCTGATTCAGACCGGCACCGAAGAGCTGTTTTATCGTGGCTACCTGCAACAGCGCATCGCGGTTCTGATCCCCCACCCGGCGGCCTGGCTTATCCTGCCCAACATCGCCTTCGCGCTGGCACATTGGAGCGGCGCCGCGCCGGGGATCGAGAATGCCGCCTATATCGTCTGGGCCTTCTGCTTCGGCCTTGCCGCGTCCGATCTCACCGCGCGCGCCGGCACGCTCGGCCCCGCCATCGCGCTGCACCTGGCCAACAACGCCTACGCCTTCCTGTTCTTCGCCGAAAGATCGGCACCCGACAGCGGCCTTGCGCTGGTGCTCTACGCCCCCGCCCCGCATTCATTCGCGGCGCCCGACAGCCTTCTGGCCACCGGGCTACCCGGCGAACTGATGCTGCTGGGCCTCACCTGGCTCGCCGCCCGACTGGCGATCAAACGCTAGCTGCCGGGTCAGCCTCAATCATCGCTTTCGTGAAAATCCAAAGACGTGCGATCCTGCTTCGGGCGATCGTCATCAGGCATCTCACCAGTCACCAGGTAAATGACCTGCTCGGCAATGCCCGTCGCATGATCCCCAACACGCTCGATGTTCTTGGCGATAAAATGCAAATGCATACCGATTGCGATGTTGCGGTGATCTTCCATCATATGGGTCAACAGGGAGCGAAACAGCGTGTTATACATCTGATCGGCTTCCATATCCCGCTCGATGATCTCATTGGCTTTTGCCGCATCGCGCTGGATGTAGGCGTCCAATACATCCCTGATCATCGTCTCGACAAACTTGGACATCTGCCCAAGCGCCGCAAACGAGCCGCTGATTTCGCCGCTGCCCGACATCGCGATCGTGCGCTTGGCGATGTTCTTTGCATAATCGCCACAGCGTTCCAGATGCGAGCTGATTTCCATCACGCTGAGGACCGTGCGAAGATCCCCCGCCGTAGGCGAACGAAGCGCCAGCAACCGTGCGGCATCCGACTTGAGCGCAAGGTCAAGCCCGTCGATCACCCGATCACCGGCACGAACCTTCTGCGCCAACTCCGCATCTCCGCGCTTCAAAGCGGTGGCCGCCTGCGACAGCGCCTCTTCCACAAGCCCGCCCATTTTCACAACGCTGGCCTGAATACCTTCGAGATCCCGATCGAACGAGGACACGATATGTTTGTCGTTCATAGCTTTTTCCTTATCCGATCTTGCCGGTGATGTAGCTTTCCGTCCGGCTGTCTTGCGGGTTGGTAAAAATCTGGTCTGTGTCGTTGAATTCAACGAGATGACCCAGATGGAAGAACGCCGTTTTCTGGCTGACCCGCGCGGCCTGCTGCATCGAGTGGGTTACAATCACCACCGAATAATCGCGGCGCAACTCGTCGATAAGCTCCTCGACCTGTGCGGTCGCAATCGGGTCAAGCGCCGAACACGGCTCATCCATCAACAGCACCTCGGGTTGGGTGGCCACGGCGCGGGCAATGCATAGGCGCTGTTGTTGTCCCCCCGACAGCCCCGTGCCCGGTTGGTCAAGCCGGTCCTTGACCTCATTCCAGATCGCACCGCGCCGCAGCGACATCTCGACGATCTCGTCAAGCTCGGCTTTCGACCTGGCCAGCCCGTGAATACGCGGACCATAGGCGATGTTGTCATAGATCGACTTGGGGAAAGGGTTTGGCTTCTGAAACACCATTCCGACCTGCGCGCGCAATTGCACCGGATCGATGGACTTGTGATAGATATCCCTGCCACCCATCTCGATCTTGCCCGTTACGCGGCAGATGTCGATCGTATCATTCATCCGGTTGAGACAGCGCAGGAACGTCGATTTCCCACAGCCCGACGGCCCGATGAAGGCGGTCACGGTTTTTTCGGCAATATCGACATCCACATCCTTCAGCGCATGCGTGTCGCCATAGTGGACGTTAACGTTTCTTGCGGTAATTTTGGGTTCATTTGTCATTTCGGCCAGCTCGATCTTTCTCATGTCGTTCATGGTTTTGTCCCTTGTTTCTCGGCGCTTACCATTTTCGCTCGAATTTTTGCCGCAGATAGATCGCAATGGCGTTCATCATCACAAGAAAGCCGAGCAGCACCAGAATTGCCGCCGATGTCCGCGAGACAAAGCCGCGCTCGGGGCTGTCTGCCCAGATGAAAATCTGGGTCGGCAGCGCGGTCGAGCTGTCAAACGGGCTGCTGGCCGCCGAAGTAATAAAGGCGTTCATGCCGATAAGCAGCAGCGGCGCCGTCTCGCCAAGCGCTTGCGCAAGGCCAATGATGGTGCCGGTCAGAATGCCTGGCATGGCAAGCGGCAAGACATGCTGAAACACGACCTGTTGACGTGACGCCCCCAACCCGAGCGCCGCCTCGCGGATAGATGGCGGCACCGCCTTGAGCGCCGCACGCGTCGCGATGATGATGGTCGGCATCGTCATCAACGCCAATGTCAGACCGCCAACAAATGGCGCCGAGCGGGGCATCCCGAACCAGCCGATGAAAACAGCCAGAGCCAGCAAACCAAAGACCACCGACGGCACAGCAGCCAGATTGTTGATATTGACCTCGATAAAGTCGCTCAGCTTGTTTTTGGGCGCGAATTCCTCAAGATAGATCGCCGACCCGATCCCAAGCGGAAACGAAATCAGAAAACAGATCAGCAACGCCCAGAACGAACCGACCAACGCACCCTTGAGACCCGCCAATTCGGGAAAGCGTGAATCCGCATGGGTAAACAGCGCCCAGTTGAATGGCTTCGAAATGGCGCCCTGCTCGGCCAACGCGTCGAACCAAGCGATCTCATTGTCCTTGACGCGTCGGTTCACTTCCTGCGTGTCGCGCTCGATCAGCCCCTTGTTCAACTGATCATAGGGATCGGACACCGGCACTTTCATGGTGATGGTCTGCCCGATCAGCCCGGGGTCGGCCACGACCCTGTCACGCAGCTCGAATTGTGCGCCATTCGACAAGAGCCCTTCGACGGCACGGGCGGTCGCCCGGTCATCCATCTGCACGCCCGGCAACATCCGCCCAAGCGAAGCCGCGAGCGCGTCGTCAAACCCTCCGCGCGGCAAACGCGCCGCCGGGATCTCTTCAGGGTCGACATAGACCTCAAGTGTCACATGGGTTTGGGTAAAGGCCTGCCACCCGCTCGACACAAGAGATGCCACGAGAATAAAGAGCATCAGAAACGCGACGGAAATGGCGCTGATTCCGATCCACTTCAGGCGCGTCTGCTTGCGCCGCCGCCGCCCAAGCGAGGCCGCCACAAGCTCTGTCGAGGTGGGCTTTCGCGCAAAACCCGCTGCGTTCGTTATATCGCTCATGTCCAAAGCCTCAATCGTATGCTTCGCGATACTTGCGCACGATGCGCAGCGCGAAAATGTTGATCATCAGGGTGACGAGAAACAGCATCATGCCGAGGGCAAAAGCCGCCAACGTCTTGGGGTTGTCAAACGACGTATCCCCAATCAGCAAGGTTACGATCTGAACCGTCACCGTGGTAACGCTGTCCAGCGGGTTGATCGTCATCCTGGCGATCAGACCGGCGGCCATGACCACGATCATCGTTTCGCCAATCGCCCGGCTGACAGCCAACAAAACACCACCGATAATCCCCGGCAGAGCCGCCGGAAACAGAACCGTCGTCATCATTTCCGCACGCGTCGCACCAATCCCCAGCGCACCATCTCTCAGAGACTGCGGAACCGCAGAAAGCGCGTCATCCGCAAACGAGGAAATAAAAGGGATCAACATGATCCCCATGACCCCCCCCGCCGCCAGCGCCGTATTGGGCGCCACATCCAGCCCGATCGACTGCCCAAGACTTCGGATGGCCGGAGCCACAACCAGAATGGCAAAGAAGCCGTAAACAACTGTCGGAACACCGGCGAGGATCTCAAGCACCGGTTTCACATACGAACGCAGCCGTTTGGGCGCGAATTCGTTGAGATAGATAGCGGAAAACAAACCGACCGGAACCGCCACAACCAGCGCAACAAATGTAATCACGATCGTGCCAAGGATGACAGGAAGCCAGCCAAACGCACCTTCGGCGGCAATCTGGTCTTCGCGCAGCGGAATCTGCGGCTCCCAATTCATACCGAACAGGAAGTCAGTCAATGGAACCCGATCGAGGAAGCGCAGCGTTTCATAGGACAGCGAAACGATGATTCCGATTGTCGTGAAAATCGCAACGGTCGAACAAAAGATCATAAGCCCCGAAACAATGCCCTCAACACCCTGACGCGCCCGAAAATCGGCGGTTACGCGGGATCGTGCAAACCCCAGCAAGCCAAGCGAAAGAACGAGCACCACAGTAATCAGCAACCAACCCGAACGCTCGTAAAGGGCAACATAATGGTCTGCCGCGACAATCTTCCAATCTTGCGGGGTGCCAAAAATCTGCCCCCGCGAGATCGATTTGATCTCGGCCAGAACAAGCTGAATACCGCCGGAATCGAGGCCGTCCAGAACACCGTCCGGCAAATGGCTCATCACGGCGCGGTCGATGACCGCCCCCTGCATGACCAGCCAGAACAGAATCAAGCTCAGCACCGGAACAAGGATCAGCAGCGCAGAAAACCCGCCGTGATAAGAGGTCAGCGAATGCAGCCTACGGCCGTTGTCGCTGATCAGCCGCGCCGCACGTCGGTTGATCACATAGCCAGAGATCACCGCCAGCATCAGCAGAAGAAAGGGAAAAGCTGTCATAGGCCCGTTCTTTCAGGAAAAATGTCCGGGACGCCACGTCGCGTCCCGGACTTTGGATCCGTGTAGGGATCTCACTTCGGGGCAGTCATCGACGCACCGCTCAGAACCGCATCTTGCAATTCGGTGCGGCGTGCGTCAGCCAACGCTACCAGGCCACGCTCGGACAGATAGCCGCCAGCTTCCAGCGCATCATCCGACATGTATTCCTCGATGAACTCGTCGAGGTTGGCAATGACACCACGATGGGCGTTCTTGACATAGAAGTAGAGCGGGCGGGACACCGGATAGGACTTGTCGGCGATGGTGTTCATATCCGGCTCGACGCCGTCGATCTTCACGCCCTTCAGGTTGTCGAGGTTCTCAAAAAGGAACGAGTAGCCGAAAATGCCGAGAGCGTTCGGATCGGCGTTCAGGCGCTGAACGATCAGATTGTCGTTCTCCCCGGCTTCAACAAACGGCCCGTCCACGCGCATACGCGAGCAGTTCTCTTCAACCCAGTCACCGTCGAAACCGCCATCCTTGACAAAGTCCAGCTCTTCACACCCGGCATGCATGGCCAATTCGACCCAGGCGTCACGCGTCCCAGAAGTCGGCGGCGGGCCGTATGCCAGAATCTCGACCGCAGGCAGATCGGGGTTGATCTCGTTCCACATCTTGTAGGGGTTGTCTGTCCACGCACCATCAACCGGCACCTGGGCGCCAAGCGCGAGATAGACTTCACCCAGGCTCAGGCTCCAATCAAAATCGTTGGCGCGCGACACGGCCATCGACAGGCCATCAAAACCGATCAGAGCTTCCGAGATCTCAGTCACGCCGTTCTGTTGGCAAAGCTCGTATTCCGAGGCCTTCATGGCACGCGACGCGCCGGTGATGTCGGGATGCTGTTCGCCGATACCGCCGCAGAAAATCTTCATGCCGCCACCGGTGCCGGTGGATTCGACGATCGGCGATGATGCGCCGGTATTGTTGGCAAATTGTTCGGCAACAGCCTGGGTGTACGGGAACACGGTGGAAGACCCCACAATGCGAATTTCGTCACGCGCGGCGGCGGTGGTGGCGAACACGCTGACAAATGTCAGCGCCGACACGGAAAGCTTGGTGAAAGACATACTATCTCCTGGTTGTCATTTCGGGCCGGAGCATTCGACCTCTGCCGTGTCGCTAGTGGGATTCTGTGATGCTTCTGCAAAGGTTTCATGACAGTTTTGCAACAACGCACCGGCAGATCTCTGGCGCATCGCTGACGCACCTCCCGGCGCTTTCATTGATAAGTGTTGGCACAACAGGCCAAACTGGCCAACGTATTGCCGTGTCAGGCTTCCCCAACGGCACATTCCTTCGCGAACACGCAAAACCCGCCGGGTTAGGTTGATTGCAATTCCCTGCGCCCGCGACTATCTCGTGAACCAACGAACCCGCGCTAAAAGAGGCGACTCAGCCCCATGAACTGGATCACCAACTACGTTCGCCCCCGGATCAACTCGATCTTTTCGCGTCGCGATACGCCGGAAAACCTGTGGCAGAAGTGCGATGAATGCGGCACGATGCTGTTTCACCGCGAGCTGACGGACAATCTCAACGTCTGCACCTCTTGCGGCCATCACATGGCAATCACCCCGCGCAACCGCTTCGCAGCCCTGTTTGATGGTGGCGTCTTCACCGAAGTAGCCGTGCCCGATGTTCCCGAAGACCCGCTCAAGTTCCGCGATCAGAAACGCTATCCCGACCGGATGAGAGCCGCCCAGAAAGCCACCGGCGAAAAAGAAGCGATGTTGGTGGTCGAAGGCGAAATAGGTCGCACCCCCATCGTCGCCGCAGCCCAGGATTTCGCCTTCATGGGCGGCTCGATGGGCATGTATGTCGGCAATGCCATCATCGCCGCCGCCGAACGCGCGGTAAAGCTAAAGCGCCCGCTCATCCTGTTCTCCGCCGCCGGTGGCGCGCGTATGCAGGAAGGCATCCTGTCGCTCATGCAGATGCCGCGCACCACCGTCGCCGTGCAGATGCTCAAAGAGGCCGGGCTGCCCTATATCGTGGTGCTCACCCATCCCACCACCGGCGGGGTGACTGCGTCTTATGCCATGCTGGGCGACATCCAGATCGCCGAGCCCAATGCGCTGATCTGCTTTGCCGGGCCGCGCGTCATCGAACAAACCCTTGGCGAACGACTACCCGAAGGGTTCCAACGCGCCGAGTATCTTCTCGATCACGGCATGCTCGACCGGGTCACACCGCGCCCGCAATTGCGTGACGAACTGATCTCGATCACCCGCATGCTGCTGGGCCTCGATCCCGCCATCGCCGGCGAGTTGCCCGCACCCGAGGCCGAGGCGGATACCGAAGCCGAGCCACAAGCCGCCGCCAAAGCGACGCCGCCTGAAAAGGAAGCGAAGCCGCCTGCCAAACCTGCCGCGAAAAAATGAACCCCGGCTCCGACGCCATCCTGGCCCGGATGATGGCGCTACACCCCAAGATCATCGACCTCACGCTTGATCGCATGTGGCGTCTGCTCGACGCATTGGGCAACCCCCAAAACGACTTGCCCCCGGTCATCCATATCGCTGGCACCAACGGCAAAGGTTCAACCCAGGCGATGATCCGCGCCGGGCTTGAAGGCTCGCGCCACCGCGTCCACGCCTATACCTCGCCACATCTCGCGCGTTTTCACGAACGCATCCGCCTCGCGGGCGATCTGATCGAAGAAAGCGCCCTCACCGCCGTGCTTGATGAATGCTACGCCGCAAACGAGAGCGGCAATATCACCTACTTCGAGATCACCACCTGCGCCGCCTTCCTCGCCATGGCCCGCACCCCGGCGGATTACACGATCCTCGAAGTCGGCCTCGGCGGGCGGCTCGACGCCACCAACGTGATCGAAAAACCCGCCCTCACCATCATTACACCGGTGTCAATCGACCACGAACAATATCTCGGCGACACGCTGGCCAAGATCGCCTTCGAGAAGGCCGGCATCCTCAAACGTGGTGTGCCTTGCGTCGTCGGCCCGCAACCGGATGAAGCGATGGAAGTGATCGAAGCCCGCGCCGCTGCTCTCGGCGCGCCGCTGATTGCCCAGGCCCAGCATTGGCACGCCTACGAGGAACGCGAACGCTTGATCTTTCAGGACGAAACCGGCCTTCTCGACCTGCCTTTGCCCGCACTACCCGGCGCGCATCAGATCGACAACGCCGGTGCCGCTTTGGCCGCCCTGCGCACGCTCAAAACCGGATCGCCCGAAGCTGCCATGCAAAACACTCATTGGCCCGCCCGCCTGCAACGCCTGCGCTCTGGCCCCCTCACCGACAGCGCGCCCGAAATCGAGCTTTGGCTCGATGGCGGCCACAACGCCGCCGCCGGTCAGGCCCTCGCGCGCCACCTCTCCGGCTTGCCCAAACGCCCGACGCATCTGATCTGCGGCATGCTCAATACCAAGGATATCGCAGGCTACCTGACCCCGATGGCGCCCCATATCCAGAGCCTCACCGCCGTGTCGATCCCCGGCGAGGCCGCCACCCTACCCGCCGAAGAAACCGCCAGCGCCGCCCGCACTTGCGGCATCCAAGCGCAAACCGCAGAAAACGTTCAAGCCGCCCTCACCTCCATCGCCACCCAAGATCCCCACGCGCGCGTGCTGATCTGTGGCTCACTCTACCTTGCCGGAATGGTCCTGCGTACAAACGCCTGATCTCCCCGTCTGCCCAAATTTTCCCAGATAATTCGATGTTTCATAGCGAATCACTTTATGTTGACTGATTCGCGGCGATTCGCCTATATCTGGGCATGAAGACGAAACGCGCCAGCCTGTAGCGTAATTGGCGCGTGAGTATTAGGGGACACGATTATGCAGCGCCTTTTGCGCCTCGCCGTCGCTATCGGCTTGTCCATCGCCACGCCCCTCGTCGCCCAGGAAGTCCAGATCACGCCCGACGTGGCATCGCGCAACATCGTGCTGAACGGCCACGAACTGATTATTGCGCGAATTCAGGACACTGCGCACCACCTCAACCCCGAATTGACCAAAACCTCGCGCCCCTGCCCGCCGTTCTGCATCTCTCCAGTGTCGGCAGCGCCCGGCGTGGCGACCATTGGCGAGCTCGAGGTGATGGATTTTCTCGAAACCAGCGTCGCCTCGAACCAAGGGCTTCTGATCGACAGCCGGGTGCCGGAATGGTTCCGCAAAGGCACGATCCCCGGCGCGGTCAACGTGCCGTTTTCCACGCTCGATGCCGCCAACCCCTACCGCGATGATATCCTCAAGGCGCTGGGCGCCCAGAAGTCCGATACCGAGTGGGATTTCTCCAACGCGCTGGCTCTGACCGTGTTTTGTAACGGACCATGGGACGCCCAAAGCGCACGCGCCGTCCAAAACCTGATACAGGCCGGTTACCCCCCCGAGAAAATCCAATATTATCGTGGTGGCATGCAGCTTTGGGCGCTGCTCGGGCTCACCATTCACCAACCAACAAGCTGAGCGATGGAGGACAAAAGCCCAATGCTTCGCATGTTCGTCATCGCCGGGGGCTTTCTGGCAATCACCCTCGCTTTGCTTGCTCTGCAACCGGGCACCCCGCCACAAGACGCATTCCTCCATGCTTCCGAACCTGACAGCTCAGATCGCGCGCCCTCCCCGGTCGTCAATCAGGTTCAGGTCAGCCGCGCTGAAAACGATCTCGACCTCGTGTCTACGCTTGGCACCACATCCGCCGCATCGCTCAATGCCTCCCCCCTCGGTTCCGCCATCGCCCAACCCTCCGCGCCCGCGCCCGAAGCTGGCAACGCGGACATGGCCACGCTCAGCGCCAGCGTGCTTTCCGGCCTTGGCAAATCCTCCCCGACCGCGCCCGCCACCGGCGAACCCGACGCGCTGCGCGACATGACCGCCGATGTGCTGGCCTCACTCACGGCCGCCCGCACACCTTCCCTGATACCCCAAGCCCGAAATCTCGAAGCGCTGATTGCCCAGGCCCTGCACCAGGGGCAGCCCGACGCCTATCTCGACGCCATTCTCAACGAAGCCGCCATAGCCGGGCAGATCACCGTGCCCGACGCGCTTCTCACCGACACCGGCAAGCTCGACACCGCCACGCTTCTGGCAACGCTGGTCACCAAATCCAAACCCGCCAATGACGCCGCGATCCCGCCCAAAACCTTCGCTGATGGCGCTGGCGTCGAGGTGCGCGTGGTCCAGCGCGCCGGGCAAACCATTCACTATAGTTTCTACACAGTTCAAAGCGGCGACAGCCTCGGCGCGATCGCGCACAAGTTTTACGGCGACGCGCGCCTCTACAAGACGATCTACGAGGCCAACCGCACTTTTCTTTCAACCCCCAACGCTATTCGCCCGGGTCAGCGCCTGACCATCCCCAACCCCGGCACATCCTGAAAGGCCGACACCCGAGCATCAAAACAACCAGGCAGGAATGACTGAGGGGCCGGTTCA
Organism: Rhodobacteraceae bacterium LMO-JJ12; assembly: GCA_021555075.1. Classification (NCBI taxonomy): domain Bacteria; kingdom Pseudomonadati; phylum Pseudomonadota; class Alphaproteobacteria; order Rhodobacterales; family Paracoccaceae; species Rhodobacteraceae bacterium LMO-JJ12. The sequence goes on along the minus strand of JAKGBX010000002.1, from coordinate 198,659 downwards.
ACGGCCCCCTTTCATTTTTCTAACCTTTCAAATGCCCGTCGGATCAGCCTGCTGAGTCCTGCTCCGCACCCCAACCGTCCGACTGCATCTCCCGCAACCGACTCGCCGTGCGCTCAAACTCAAACGTGCCCTCGCCCTCGACATAGAGCATTTCCGGCTCCGACGCCGCACTGGCGATCAGCCGCACATCGGCCTCATACAAGGCATCAACCAATGTCACGAACCGCTTCGCCTCGTTGAAATTGCTGCGCGACAGGCGCGGGATCGCGTCGATCAACAGAACCTTGACCTCCTGCGCCAGCGCCAGGTAATCCCCCGGTCCCAGCATCCGACCGCAAAGGTCATAAAAACTCGCCCGCGCCACGCCATTGTGAAACCCGGGAATCTCCACCTCCCGGCCCTTCACCTTCAACACCAGCCGCTCACTCCTCCCGCCGGTGAGATCCTGCCAGATCGCATCCATCGCCGCCCGCGCCGCGCCATCATTGGGCGTGAAATAGACCGGCTGCCCCTCCAAACGATCCTGACGATAGTCGGTTGCGCTGGCCAACTCGCGCACCTCCATCTGCTCCTTCAACAGATCAATGAAGGGCAGAAACAACTGCCGGTTCAGCCCGTCTTTATAAAGCTCATCCGGTGCGCGGTTCGACGTGGTAACAATGGCAACACCCGCCCCAAGCAACGCCTCGAAAAGCCGCCCTACAATCATCGCATCGGTGATATCGCTGATCTGCATTTCGTCGAACGCAAGGCATCGCACGCTGTCAATCACCGCTCTCGCAGCGGGCATCAACGCATCTTCCACACCCTCCTTGCGCGCCTTGTGCATCGCCTCGTGAATCTCTTGCATGAAGCCATGAAAATGCACCCGCCGCACCGGAACATCGCCCAGACAATCGACAAACAAATCCATCAGCATCGACTTGCCGCGCCCAACCCCGCCCCAGAGGTATAGCCCGCGAACAGGCTCCACCTTGACCTTGCCGAACCAACCCTTTCTGACAGGTTTGGCAAGCGCCTGGCGCACCCGTTCCAACTCGGGCAAAACCGCCACCTGCGCCGGATCAGGCGTCAGCGTTCCCGCCGCCACGCGGGCGGCATATTCCTCGGCAATATCGCGCGTCATGTGGCCTTCTCTAGAAGTTTCAAGCGTGATTTGAAACTCGAACCTGAATTGAAACCGCCCCCAGTATTCTTTTCCGCCGGGCGTTTCCACATCCTGATAGGTTCGAGCAAAATGTCGAAACGCTTTAGCGCGGCTTTGCACAGAAGTGTAGAGCCGCTAAGCTTTTGCACATGACTGCAACGCTCAACATCCTGCGCAAGGGGCCAAAGAACGGCCCGCCCGTGCTTTTGGTCCATGGCGCGTGGCACGGCGCATGGTGCTGGCAGGGCAATTACCTCAATGCCTTCGCCGACGCTGGGTTCGACACCCATGCGCCCGACTTGCGCGGCCACGGGCAAAGCCCGCCGCGCAAAGCCATGCGCTGGAACCGGATCCGCGACTACGTCGATGATATCGCTTGCACGATTGCAGAGCTGCCCGCCCCGCCCATCGTCATCGGCCATTCCATGGGCGGGTTCATCATCCAACACCTGATGGCGCGAAACATCCCCCTGCGTGGCGCGGGCCTTCTCTGCGCCCTCCCGCATACCGGCGCGCTGGGTGTCGCGCTCAAAACCCTGCGCCGCACCCCGCTCACCCTGCTTCGCGTCCTTGCCCGCGCCTCTCTCTACCCGATGGTCCAGAACCCGCAGCATGCCGCCCAACTCTTTCTCGATCCGGATGCAACAGACGACGCCATCGCCGCCTTCCATCCCCGGCTGAGCGATGAAAGCTTCCTTGCCTTCCTCGATATGCTGGTATTGGCGCTGCCGCACAAACCCACGGCCTCGCCCTCGGTCTGTGTGGTCGGCGGCGCACTCGATCAGATCTTTCCACCCAAAACCCAGCACCGCCTCGCCCGCCGTTTTGACACTGCTGCACATATCATCCCCGACGCGCCGCATGACCTGATGCTGTCACGTCACTGGCAGGCAAGCGCACAGGTCTTTCTCGATTGGGCAAGAACCCTCCCCGAATAGGCGCGCGCGCCACGATCTTCCTCTGACCGAAAATATCCTCCGCGAAGCTTCCCGCAGGTGCCGCTTGGCAGCTCATTCAAAACCCAAGCCCCCGCCTTCGGGCGTCGGTCGTGGTTTGCCTGCAAACCGCGACCGGGGTGGGCGGGTGGGCGCGCGAAGGCGGGGGCGGCCATCCACCGCGCCGACCGCCGCATTAACCTTAACGGCGCGTTAGTCCATACGCTTGCGTATGTCATACGCATAGCAGCCAGACAGCAGCCGCAAATCACCCCACCTTCCGACACCGCGCGCCGCCGTTAACACAAGTTAACAAATCCTGATTTGACGCCGTCTGCATACGGGGTAAACCTTCTACCATTACAGGAGACGTTCATGCAGAAATCCGCCCCTCTTTTCACTCCCGTGTTGATCGTGGGGTGCGTGATCATCCTTGTTTCCTTCGCCATTCGTGCCAGCTTCGGTATTTTTCAGATCCCCATCGCCGAAGAATTCGGCTGGGCGCGAAGCGAGTTTTCCCTCGCCATCGCCTTGCAAAACCTGTTCTGGGGCATCGGCCAGCCGATTTTCGGCGCCTTGGCCGAAAAAATAGGTGACCGGCGCGCCATAATCATCGGCGCCCTGATCTATGCCGCAGGACTTGTGCTCAGCTCTTTCGCAGTCACACCAACCTCAATGCAACTCTATGAAATCCTTGTGGGTTTCGGCATCGCAGGCACGGGCTTCGGGGTCATTCTCGCGGTGGTGGGCCGTGCCGCCTCGGATGAAAACCGCTCGATGAGCCTTGCCATCGCCACTGCCGCAGGCTCCGGCGGTCAGGTCATCGGCGCACCGCTGGCCGAATACCTGCTCACCTTCTTCACTTGGCAATCGGTGTTCGTGATCTTTGCCGCAATGATCCTTGCTGTCCTTGTCACCCTGCCAATGATGCGCGGCCCCAAACCACCAGCAAGCCGCGCCGAGCTGGAAGAAAGCATGGGCTCCATCCTCAAGAAAGCCTTCCGCGATCCGTCCTACACATTGATTTTCCTCGGCTTTTTCTCCTGCGGCTATCAACTGGCCTTCATCACAGCGCATTTTCCGGCCCTGGTCACCGAGATGTGCGGCCCCCTCACATCGGGCGGTCTTTTGCATGGCTTGGGCATCACCACAACGTCGCGGCTCGGCGCGGTGGCAATCTCGCTAATCGGTCTGGCTAATATCGTCGGCACCCTGACTGCCGGTTGGCTGGGCAACCGGTATTCGAAAAAGTATTTGCTGGCAGGCATTTATACCGGTCGCACCCTCATCGCCGCCGCCTTCATTCTCGTGCCGATGACACCGGCAACGGTGCTTTTGTTCTCTGTTTCCATGGGGGCACTATGGCTGGCCACGGTGCCACTCACCTCCGGTCTCATCGCCCATATCTATGGGCTGCGCTACATGGGTACGCTCTACGGAATCGTCTTTTTCTCGCACCAGCTTGGCAGCTTCCTGGGGGTCTGGCTGGGCGGGCGGATGTATGACATCTACGGCAGCTATTCCGCCGTCTGGTGGGTCGGCGTCGCAATTGGTGCCTTCTCTGCCATCGTCCATCTTCCGGTCAAGGAACGCCGTTTGGTTCCGGCCTGAACCCAGCCTGCGCGCCGCGTTACCAGTTTGTTAAACCCTGCCTGTCAGAGTGCAACTTGTCACGAAAGCCACGCGTCGAGAATATAGCGACTTGTCATCAGATCAAGATGCGCGCCACCACCGTTCTTGGCGATGGTGATTTCGTCATCGCTTTGGCGCACATACGTCTCGGGCATGTAAAAGTCGGAGATAACATCGTCGCGCTTTAGCGCCCCGGATTTTAGCGGCTCGATCAACTCACCAATATGCGCGAGCGTTGTATCATAGCTGTCCACAAAAACCCGCGCGCGAGTCATGGCTTCATCATCGACTTCGCGCATATCCGGCCGATAAGCGCCAATAAGATCAAGGTGTTGCCCGGGTCGCAACCACGCCCCCTTGATCACCGGCTCGGACGACATCGTAGCAGTCACAATCACATCCGCCGCGCCCACCGCCGCTTCAAGATCACACGCCACAACCATTCCGGGGCACTGCGCCACCATCGCCTCCGCCCCCTCGGGCGATCGGTTCCACACGCTGAACCGCGCACCGGGAAAGAGTGCGCCATAAGCCTCAAACATCGACCGGCCCACCGTTCCAGCGCCCACGATCAGGAAGTCTTGCGCGCCCTCGCGCGCCAGTTTTGACGCGGAATAGAGACTGTCTCCGGCGGTCTTCCATTTCGTTACCAGATGAAAATCGACAATCGCTTCCAACGTGCCATCTTTGTCGGAATAGAGGTTCACCGCGCCGTTCACCATCGGCTTGCCCTGCCCCGGATTGCCGGGGAAAATGGTCGCGGTCTTGACCGCCTGACCCATCCCATCAATCCACGCTGCGCGCGACAAAAGCGTGTCCTTGCCACGATAAAGAAAGGTATCGCCAATCTCGGCCTTCGCCATCTCATGCCCAGCTTCAAACGCCTTCAACAAGCCCTGCCAGCTTAGCCTCGCCTCACCCTCAACAAAGGGAATCATTGGAATGCTCATCTCGTGGTGCTCCTCTGGCCTATCAACTTTCGCACTGCCTGCCACGTTCAGACGCGACGCGTCAAACCCTTGGCAAAGCAGCAATAATTGGCATCACCCTCGATACCGTAATTGTCTACCTCAGCCCCGCGCCAACGCCCGCAGCGTGGTTTCCAGAACATCAAGAAAGCGCGAGCGATCCGCCTTGCCAAAGCCCTTGCCGCCGCCTTGGCGGAACGGGTCGGCAGCACGAAGGTCGGTCATCAGATCACGCATCGCCAGCGCCTCGCGCACGTTGGCCTGGGTCAGACGCTCACCATTGTGCTTGAGCACCTGAGCCCCGGCCTCCACACATTTTGCCGCCAGCGGAATATCCCCTGTGATCACAACGTCTTGCGGCCCGCACCGTTCGGCAATCCACATATCGGCCTCATCCGGCCCGGCGGAAACGATTACCACCTCGACCAAAGGGTTCTGCGACATCCGCAGACCTCCGTTCGAGACAAGGAACATCTTCACCCCATGGCGCACCGCGACCCGCTCGACCTCGGCTTTGACGGGGCACGCATCCGCGTCGACATATATCATCCATCCGCCTTTTTCGTCAGTTGCCCCATCGCGGCGGTGGCCAGTCTTTGGCGCTCCCCCTGTGGCGCGCGTTCAAACGCGACGATGCTGTCATAGATGTGAATACCGCTTGTGCTGCGGGTAAAACCATCCGGTTCGACATCGCGAATATAGGTGGCGTGCAGTTGATCTATGCAGGTTTTCACCGTTTCCATGAAGCTGCCGTCGCGCCCCAGGCCGCCGCCAAACCGTGGAAAATAGCAGCAATGAAGATCTTCCAGAAGATAGACCCCATGGGGCGAAATCGCGGTGTAGAGATGCGAGAAAGTTGCGTTCAGGTGATCCATCTGATGGCTACCGTCGTCAAGCACAATGTCGAACTGGTAGCGTTCCAGAAGATCATCCAACACCTCTTCATCATCCTGCGAACCGATGACAATCTCGATGCCTTCCTCCTCAAATTTCTTGCATTTCGGATTGATATCGAGCCCGACAATCTGCGTTCCCGGCCCGAAATATTCCTTCCACATCTGAAGCGAACCACCTTTGAGCACACCTATTTCCAGCATCACCGGCGCTGTGCCACGAAACCGGGCAAAGTGCTTCTCGTAGATGTCGAAATAGTGCAGCCATTTGTAAATCTGGCGATCCCCGTTCGACAGGAAAATCTCGGCCAGACTGCGCAACTGGGGATCAGGCATAAAGCGCCTCCGCGTGGAACCCGACATGATCTTCCATGAAGGAGGATACGAAGAAATAGCTATGATCGTACCCCGGTTGCAGGCGCAGCGTGGCCTGCTGGCGCCGCGTGTTCACAGCCGCGGCAAAGGCTTCCGGCATCAACAGGTCGATGAATTGATCGCTCGTGCCGGTGTCGATCAGCATCGGCCCGTCAAAGCCTCCTTCACGCATCATCAGGGTGGCATCGTGGCGCGCCCAGAGGCCCTCATCATCGCCCAGATAGGCGGCAAGCTGTTTGCGGCCCCAATCGCTCGCCGTCGGGTGCGAGATCGGCGAAAACGCCGAGACCGAGCGAAAACGCCCCGGCAGACCCATCGCCAAAGTCAGCGCGCCATGCCCGCCCATCGAATGCCCGGTGATGGCTTGACGCTCCATATCCAGGGCAAATTCCTGCCCGATCAGCTTGGGCAATTCCTCGGCCACATAGTCCCACATCTGAAAATGCGGCGCCCAGGGTTTTTCAGTTGCATTGACATAAAAGCCCGCGCCCTGCCCCAGATCATAAGCTTCGTCATCCGCCACACCCTCGCCGCGCGGTGAGGTGTCGGGGAAGACCAGCGCGATGCCCTGCTCGGCCGCCCAACCCTGCGCTCCCGCCTTCACCATGGCGTTCTCATGCGTGCAGGTCAGGCCCGAGAGATACCAAAGCACCGGCACAGGCCCATCGCGCGCCTCTTCCGGCAAGAAAAGCGCGAAGGTCATCGGCCCGCCGCAGGCCTCTGATGCGTGCGTATAGACGCCTTGCGTCCCGCCGAAACACCTGTTTTCCGATACAGTTTCCATAGTCATGTTCCTTATTTTCAGGGCGCAAAGAGCCGCCTCGAACTGCCCTCGCTGGCTCAATCCGTGATGAACGTCGCCACCTCGTCCAGCGGTTTTTTCTTAAGCGCCTTGCCAGGTATCATTGCATCCTCGGCGGCATGGCCTACCGCAACGATCATGATCGGTTTTTCGTGCTCCGGTCGCCTACACACCCCGGTAAGAAACTTCATCGGATTGGGCGTGTGGGTCAGCGCATATAGCCCCGCCATATTCAGCGCCGCAATCAGAAACCCGCTGGCGATCCCAACGCTTTCAGGCACATAGTAATTCTTGAACCGTGTGCCGTCTTCGCGCAGCCCATAACGCTGCGCGAAGACAACGATCAGCCAAGGCGCGTCTTCCAAATGTGGCTTGGAAACGCCGGTTCCCATGGGCTCCAGCGCGCTCAGCCATTCGTCTCCTGCACCACCCGCATAGAACTTCGCTTCTTCCTCTTCGGCTGCCACCCTGATTTTCGCTTTCACTTCAGGATCGGAAATTGCCACAAAATGCCACGGCTGATGGTTGGCGCCACTCGGCGCTCCACCAGCGGTAAGGATGATCTCTTCGATCACCTCGCGCGAAACGCTGCGTGTGCTGAAATCCCGGATCGTGTGCCGCTCTGCCATGTCTTTACGAAAGGTTTTCGCGGCCTCCGTGACCTCTGCATCGCTGCGCTCAGGGCGCCGCGGCAGCGGAACTGGCTGATATCCTGGCAAGTCTTGCTGGCTCATCTTGGTCTCACTTGTGCTTTTGCGCGCGACCCTACCGCGCCACTCTCCCATAGTTCAAACGCAATCGTGGATTAGCGCGTGTATTGCCCGCGCACGCTGGTCACTTTTGTCTTTACCCCGAGGCATTCGGCGTGATCAGTAGAGCTGTGTCACCCAGGCGATGACCAAGGGGACCGACACAACGCTCAGCATGGTAGAAACAAGGATTACCGCCGAGACCCGATGTGGCGCTACGCCGTAATGCTGTGCCAGAATGAAGATGTTGCCCGCCACCGGCAACGCAGCGCATGAGATCATGACAGCCGCGGGGAACGGATCAAGAGGGAAAAGATAAAGCGCCGCCACGGCGACAAAAAGCGGGTGCAGAACCAGCTTGGCAAAGCTCAGCCACCCCGCTACGACCATCCGCTCAGCCGATTTGCTGGCCAGTGATGCACCGATGGCGAAAAGCGCACCAGGTGTTGCTGCGGCGCCCAAAAGGACAAGGAACTCTTCCACCGGCGTCGGGATCGGAATATGCAGCGCCGAAACCAGAAGACCCAGCGCCATCGACATGATCATCGGGTTTTTCAATAACCCCATACCCACTGTGCCCAGCACCGCAAAACTCATCCGGCCATCGCGCCCGCCCGTCACGACGATCACAATCAGAGAACCAAACACGATCAGGTCCATCGCCAGCACCATCATGAGCGGCCCCACCGCATCGGGGCCGAGCAACAGTGTCAGCATCGGGATCCCCAGGAAACCGACGTTGGCAATCACCGCGCATTGCGCCTCGATCGCTGCCTCCTCGGCTGGGCGTCCGCGCAAAAACGCCACCCCCATCGCCAGCCCATAGACACAACCCGACCCCCAGAGATAGGCTAGGATGAACCGCGGTTCCGCCACATCCGACAGCGACATATTTGAGGCGAAGCGAAATATCATCGCCGAGAGCGCAAAATAGAACACGAACTTGGTTAGATAGGCGGTCGCTTCCTCGGAAAAGAACTTCGTTCGCCCGGCGCCATATCCCAGCCCGATAAGAGCAAAAAACGGCACGGTCTTGAGGAATATCTCCAGCATGTAAATAGTGGTAGTGGGGCTGGGCGCCAGAGGCAATGGCCGTTATGGGAAGACATGTTCGACACCGTATTCCAACATATCCGCACCACCGCAAATGTCGGTGATCAGTCGTGTTGCCCGATGGATTATTTCGCTTTCGGGCGCACCACGGCGTTGGATTTCGGCCACGAGTTACCTGCTTGCCGACGCGCAATCTTTGGTGGCGGACAGGTGTTTCGCCAATCTGTCGATGCAGCTATCTATCATTCAGCCAAGGCGCAGGCCAAGGTGATCTGGGGTGTCGGCATCGACCGGACAGCCGCAAACTCCCTTCCCTTCGAAATTACCCGCGCCGTCTGTGCTCTGATCTCTTCGCGCAATGTGGACGTGCCGGGGTGTGAATACGTGCCATGCGTGTCAGCCATGTCACCGCTCTTTGACGCGCCCCCGCCACCCCGGCACGAGGTCGTGGCATTCCTGCATGCCCGAAAGTCCCATGGGCTAACTCTGCCACCCGGCATTCCCGCAATTACCAACCACCATATCGACCTGGCCGAGGCGATTGCCCATCTCGCCAACGGCGCAACCGTTGTTACCAATTCCTATCATGGTACCTATTGGGCGATGCTTCTGGGCCGCCGGGTTCTCTGCCTGCCGTTCTCGGGAAAATTTGATGGTTTCGCCGATCCGCCCGAGATGGCCACCACCGAGAACTGGCAATTGTCCCTTCCCCGTGCCCGACAACACCTCGGATTGCTCGACGACGCACGCGCCCGCAACCGTGACTTCTATGACAAGGTGATGAATCTGTAATCCGGCGCGGCTCGACATATGCCGACACGCGCGTTAGCACTTGGGCCGAAGAATGAGTCAATCATTGCACAGGCCTGTATGAGGCGGAAGAATACCTTTTTGGCACAGCTGGGCTTTCTGGTCCTGATGGCGCTGTCGGCATGTTCGGCGCCGCCGCCCGATGCCGACATGGATGAGATAGCCGCGCTTGCCGCCGCGATCCAGGCGTTGGGACCAGAAGTAGATGCCGCAGAAGCCGGACGCGCCGCGCGTATCGCGTTTCTCCATTCCGGCCAACTGGCGATCGAATATCAGATCACTGATCCACCGCTCATTCATAACACCAAGGTCAACATGGGTCTGCGCCCGCGCGGTTTATGCTGGCATTGGGCCGAAGACATGGAAAAACGGCTCAAGCAAGAGAAGTTCCAGACACTCGACCTGCATCGTGCCATCGCCAATTCACAAAATCCATTTCGGATCGAACATTCCACCACCATCATCAGCCGGAAAAACGATTCCATGTTCGATGGCATTGTTCTTGACCCCTGGCGCAAGGGCGGGCGGCTGACCTGGATCGGAACGCGCGCCGACAAAGACTACAAATGGCTGCCGCAACGCCAGGTTCTGATCGCCAAACAAGACCGCAAGCGTAGGCGCGCAAGTGAATGAGCATGAGTCGCGCACGACACCTCGACAGGCCACTTAATGCGAATAATTCGCAAACACCTTGACACTTGCGAATGATTTGCATTTACAGAAGCCATACGCACTTGTTGAAATGGAGAAACGAATGTTTCGCACGCTTATTAAGGCCACGCCCTTCGCGGTCGCTATCGCAGCGCTCTTTGTGACGGCTGCCCAAGCGCAGGATAAGATGAAGGTCGTGACAACCTTTACCGTTCTCGCTGACATGGCCGCGAATGTTGCCGGGGACGCGGCAGAGGTGGTGTCGATCACCAAACCGGGCGCTGAGATTCACGGCTATGAGCCCACACCCCGCGATATCGTGCGCGCTTATGATGCCGATCTGATCCTCTGGAACGGGTTGAACCTGGAACTCTGGTTCGAACAATTCCTGTCCAACCTGAGCAATGTTCCCTCGGCCACCTTGTCAGACGGTATCGTCCCAATTTCGATTGCGGCCGGAAGTTACGAAGGCAAAGCCAACCCGCATGCCTGGATGGGGCTGGATAATGCGCTTATCTATATCGATAATATCGCCAACGCCCTTGCCGAGCATGACCCCGATAACGCGACGATTTATGCTGAAAACGCAACCCGCTACAAGGATGAGCTACGTGCCACCATCGAACCGCTGCGACTGGCCATAGCGGAAATTCCAGAAGACAAGCGCTGGCTGGTCACTTGCGAAGGAGCGTTCAGCTATCTCGCCCGCGATTTTGCAATGAAGGAACTCTATCTCTGGCCGATGAATGCCGATCAGATTGGCACACCACAGCAAGTGCGCGCCGTGATTGACGGTGTGCGCCAACATGAAATTCCCGTGGTATTCTGCGAGAGCACGGTGAACACTGCACCCGCCAAGCAGGTCGCGCGGGAAACTGGCGCGAGGTTCGGTGGGGTGCTCTATGTCGACTCGCTCAGCGCGGCAGGCGGGCCGGTGCCTACCTATCTCGACTTGCTCAGAGTGACTACGAGCACAATTGCCGAGGGGCTAACCCTTGGAAACGAATGAAAGAGGAATGGAATAACAACATGCGCGATGACCACGCGACACCTGCAAGCGAAACCAAGCCAGCAGGCCACCCCGAAGGCATAGCCGCGCGTGATGTCACCGTGACCTATCGCAACGGGCATACCGCGCTCTGGGATGCCAGCTTTGACATACCGCGCGGCACGGTGACTGCTCTGGTCGGCGTCAACGGCGCGGGCAAGTCGACCCTTTTCAAGGCAATCATGGGCTTCGTTCCCGTCGCTCGCGGCGAGATCAGCATCCTCGGCCACAGCGTTCGCGACGCTCTGAGCCAGAACCTTGTCGCCTACGTTCCGCAGTCTGAAGAGGTCGATTGGGCCTTTCCCGTCTTGGTCGAAGACGTTGTGATGATGGGACGTTATGGCCATATGGGGTTCCTGCGACGCCCAAAACCTGCGGATCACGCGGCCGTCGATCAGGCTCTGATGCGCGTCAACATGCAGGAATTCCGCCACAGACAGATCGGTGAATTGTCCGGCGGCCAGCGCAAGCGCGTCTTCTTGGCCCGGGCGCTGGCGCAAGACGGGCAAGTGATCCTTCTGGATGAGCCCTTCACAGGCGTTGATGTAAAAACTGAAGATCAAATTGTTACGCTCTTGCGAGAGCTTCGTGACGAGGGCCGGGTCATGCTGGTTTCCACTCATAATCTCGGTTCGGTCCCCGAATTCTGCGATCGCACCATTCTGGTCAAGGGAACCGTTCTGGCCCACGGACCAACGGAAGAAATCTTTACTCGCGAGAATCTCGAGCATGCCTTTGGCGGTGTGCTGCGCTATTTTACGCTCGGCGGCACCGAGTTGCATGATGACGAAGACGCACGCGAAGTCACGATCGTAACCGATGACGAACGCCCCTTCGTTCAATACGGCGACAAGACCCAGCGCACAGAACGCGACGAAACGGGGCGCGAGGAATGATCAGCTATCTGCTTGAACCCTTCGCCTATGGCTACATGACAAATGCGATGTGGGTATCGGCGCTTGTTGGTGGCGTCTGTGCGTTCCTGTCGGCTTACCTCATGCTCAAGGGTTGGTCGCTGATCGGTGATGCGCTTTCGCACTCGGTCGTGCCGGGCGTTGCAGGCGCCTACATCCTTGGACTGCCATTTGCGCTGGGCGCGTTCATCGCGGGCGCGCTGGCGGCAGGTGCGATGTTGTTTCTCTCAGAACGCTCGGGTCTCAAGGTCGATGTCATCATCGGGTTGATTTTCACCTCATTCTTCGGACTTGGCCTATTCATCGTCTCGGTCAATCCGATGTCGGTTTCGATCCAGACCATAACAATGGGCAACATCCTGGCCATCACGCCCGAGGACACGTTGCAATTGGCGATCATTGGCTTTGTGTCGCTCGCGGTGTTACTTGCGAAATGGAAAGACCTGATGGTCACCTTCTTTGACGAAAACCACGCGCGCACCATCGGCCTGCGCCCCGGCTTGCTCAAGGCCGTCTTCTTTGTGCTTCTGTCAGCTTCGGTCGTCGCAGCGATGCAAACTGTCGGCGCATTCCTTGTGATCGCGATGGTGGTCACGCCTGGCGCCACCGCCTATTTGCTTTGCGACCGGTTTCCGCGCCTGATCGTCACCTCTGTCGCCATCGGATCGCTGACCAGCTTTTTTGGTGCCTACATCAGCTTTTTCCTCGACGGGGCGACTGGCGGCATCATCGTCACCTTGCAAACACTGATCTTCCTCCTGGCCTTCGTATTTGCCCCGAAACACGGGCTTCTGGCGGCACGGCGCAAGGCGAATGCAGCGCTCAAACGCGGCCCCGCGCGCCCCATGCAGGAGAGCGCATGATGGATATCGAAACACTCCTGATGCCCTTCCGCTTTGGCTTCATGCAGAACGCCTTCCTTATCTCGATCATCGTATCGGTGCCGACCGCCCTGTTGTCGTGTTTTCTGGTGGTAAAGGGATGGGCATTGATGGGCGACGCGGTTAGCCACGCCGTCCTGCCGGGAATCGTTCTGGCCTACATCCTGGGCTTGCCGCTGATCGTCGGTGCCTTTGCCGCAGGCATGACATGCGCCATTGCCACCGGCTATCTTGCAACTAACAGCCGGGTCAAACAGGACACCGTCATGGGGGTGGTGTTCTCCGGCATGTTCGGGGTCGGCATCGTGCTGTATGTCTCGATCGAGACCAACGCACACCTCGATCACATCCTGTTTGGCAACATGTTGGGGGTGGAAACCCATGAACTCTGGACCGCCGGGATCATTTCTGCGGGGGTCGGCCTGATGCTCGCCCTGAAATGGAAAGACTGGCTGCTGCACAGCTTTGATCCTGCGCAAGCAAAGGCGTCGGGCCTCTGGGTCGGTTGGCTGCATTATGGCCTTTTGGCCGCGCTCTCGCTCACCATCGTGGCGACGCTTTCAGCGGCTGGGCTGATCCTTGCCATCGGGCTACTGATCGCGCCGGGGGCAATCGCTTTCCTGCTGGTGCGTCAGTTTTCAACCATGCTGTGGGTGTCGGTTCTGGTGTGTATGGCCTCAATGCTTCTGGGCACCTATGCCAGCTTTTTTCTGGATAGCGCACCCGCCCCCACGATTATCCTGATCCTCACTGCGATGTTCATATTGGCCCTTGTTCGGCGTCAGTTCGTCACTCGTCGCATGTCGCAACAACGCAAGTCTCAACAAATATGACAGGCCGCTGAGCAGTCAGCTATCCGATGCGTTGCGAAACCACGCCACGATCAGGGCGCGCGCCTCGCGATCCATGGCTATCGCGTTGGGCGGCGGCATCGCGTGGCTCGCCCCGGCATGCAGATAGACCTGCGGTGCATGGCGTGCGACGTCAGCCTCGGTTTCCAGAACTACACCCTTGGGCGGCGATCTCAGACCGTCCCAGCTTGGCTCGCGCGCATGACACATCGAACAATTGCCGACCACGGCCATAAAGGCATCATCAAACCCATCGGCCGAAGCGAAGTTCTGCTCGTAAGGGGTCAGGGCACGGGCCTCGGATTCCTCATAGGTATCCATGCCCGGCACCGTTGAAAGCCATGCCATGATAACGAAAATCAACACCGTCAGAGCCCATGTCCAATGCGGCTGACCCTTCCGGGCATGCACCGAATTGAAATAATGGCGGATCAAAACGCCCATCAAAAAGACAAGGCTAGCGATAATCCAGCCATACTCTGTGCCAAACGACAAAGGATAATGGTTCGACAGCATAAGGAAAACCACCGGCAGGGTCAGGTAGTTGTTGTGGGTCGAACGCAGCTTGGCAATTTTGCCGTATTTCGGGTCGGGCGTGCGCCCGTTCTTCAGATCTTCAACGACAATCCGCTGGTTCGGCATGATAATGAGGAAGACGTTTGCCGTCATGATCGTGGCGGTAAACGCGCCCAGATGCAGCAGCGCTGCGCGTCCGGTAAAGACCTGATTGAGGCCCCAGCTCATCACCACAATGATTACGAAAAGAACCAGCATCATCGCGGTCGGGTAATCCCCCAGTTTCGATTTGCAGAGCCCGTCATAAAGCACCCAGCCGATCCCGATCGAAGCCGCCGAAATCGCAATACCCTGCCACAAGGCAAGTTCGGCCTTGGTCGGATCGAGCAGGAAAAGCTCACCGCCCACCCAATAGACGATTGCCAACAGAGCGGCCCCCGACAACCAGGTCGAGTAGCTTTCCCATTTGAACCAGGTCAAATGCTCGGGCATCTGTTCTGGCGCAACCATGTATTTCTGGACGTGATAAAATCCGCCACCATGCACTTGCCATTCTTCGCCACTGGCGCCCGCAGGCAAATGCGGCCCCTTGCGCAAGCCCAGATCAAGCGCAATGAAATAGAAAGACGATCCAATCCAGGCAATACCGGTGATGACGTGTAGCCACCGCACTGCAAAGCCGAACCAGTCCCATAAAATGGCAAGTTCAAACATGGCATTTCTCCCTAGATTCGTTTTCTTATCAGACTAGGCGGTCCGCAATTCTTCTGGTACCGTGTCTTATTGCCAAGCAGCATCAAAAAAAACAGAATAATCATGTCCTACCTCGGAAACATCCGTACTTTCGTTCGCGTCTACGAGTTGGGCAGCATGTCGGCCGCCGGGCGGGATCTGCGTATTTCTCCCGCCGTGACGTCCTCGCGCATTTCCCAATTGGAAGAGCATCTGAACGTTCGTCTATTTCAGCGCACGACTCGTAGCCTGACACCCACAGAACAGGGGCAGTCGTTCTATCGCGGCGCGTGCGAGATACTCGAAGCCGTGGAAAACGCAGAAGCGCAGATCGTCAACATCACCGAAAACCTCAAGGGCTCGCTCTATGTCGCAGCGCCCCTGGGGGTTGGTCGACGGCTGATCGCGCCACAAGTGCCCGAGTTTTTGAAAGCCTATCCCGAAGTGAGCGTCCGCCTGAGATTGACCGACAGAAAGGTCGATCTGACGACCGAGGGGCTCGACCTTGCCTTCTTTCTGGGGCAGCCGGAAGACAGCAATCTACGCATTCGCAAGATTGCCGATGTTCAACGCGTGTTGTGCGCCGCTCCCTCCTATGTCGAAACGCATGGCAACCCCGCATCAGGCGAGGAGTTGATTTCGCAAGGGCATGAATGCCTCAGCCTGCGGTTTCCCGGAGCGACAGAGTTTCAATGGCGCCTCACAACCGCCGACGGGCCCAAGCGCTTTCAGGTATCGGGCCGTTATGAATCAGACGACGGTGACGTTCTGACCGATTGGGCGCTTGCAGGTCACGGCATTGCCATGAAACCGGTGTTTGAGATTGCCGAGCATATGAAAGCCGGGCGGCTGATTCCGGTCGCGGTTGAAACACCCCCTGAGCCTATTCAGATGGCCTGCCTGTTCACCCACCGACGCAGGCAAGATCCGAAATCGCGCCTCTTCATGGAATTCATGATTGACCGAATCGCCAAGACCGTCGGTAAAACCTGACCCGACAGTCAGCTGCCCCGGTACGTCGAATATCCAAACGGCGAAAGCAGCAGCGGAACATGATAATGCGAAGCTTCTGACATACCAAAGCGCAGCGGGATGACATCGAGAAAACGCGGCGATTCCGGCGGCACACCAATTGCGTCAAGATAGGCACCCGCATGAAACACCAATTCATACGTGCCTGTTTCGAACTTGTCCGCAGGCAGGATTTGTTCGTCGGTGCGCCCGTCGTCATTGGTCTTGAGCGTCTTGAGATGCGTGCGCCGGTCGCCTTCGACCCGAAACAATTCAATGGTCAAACCTTCGGCTGGGCAGCCGCGTGCCGTATCGAGCACATGCGTTGTCAGATATCCGGTCATGTCAGAGGCCTTTCCATTCGATTTCTACCCATATTGGCCGCATGATAAGTGAAGAGGAAAGCTCCTCGCACAAAAGGCTCTTTCGCATATTATTTGAAAAACATCTCGTTTTTTATGAAATAGAAATGAGAAAACCTCGAAAGGGACCGATCCTTGACCCGTTATCCGCGCGACCTGACCGGCTATGGAGCCACACCCCCGGCGGCAAATTGGCCAAACAACGCAAAAATCGCCATCCAGATTGTGTTGAATTACGAAGAAGGCGGCGAGAACAACGTCCTGCACGGTGATCCGGCCTCCGAAGCATTCCTGTCGGAGATCACGGGCGCACAGCCCTGGCCCGGTCAGCGCCACTGGAACATGGAGTCGATCTATGACTACGGCGCGCGCGCCGGGTTCTGGCGGCTTCACCGGATGATGCGCGACCTACCCATCACCGTTTATGGCGTCGCAACGGCACTGGCTCGCTCTCCCGAACAGGTTTCTGCCATGAAAGCCGCAGGCTGGGAAATTGCCAGCCACGGGCTGAAATGGATCGAGCACAAGGACATGAGCGAGGAGGAAGAGCGCGCAACTATTACCGAGGCTTTCCGTCTGCATACCGAAGTTGTCGGAGAGCCGCCCCGTGGCTGGTACACAGGCCGCTGCTCCATGAACACGGTGCGATTGGCCGCCGAAACCCGCCAACTTGCCTATGTCGCTGACAGCTACGCCGACGACCTGCCCTACTGGATGCAATTTGACGGGCACGATCAGCTCATCATTCCCTACACGATGGATTGCAACGATATGCGCTTTGCCATTCAGGCAGGATTCACCACCGGCGATCAATTCGAGAGCTATCTCAAGGACAGTTTCGATGTGCTTTACGCCGAAGGGCAGGAAGGCCAGCCCAAGATGCTGTCGATCGGGCTGCATTGTCGCCTTGCCGGGCGTCCTGGCCGTGCGGCGGCGCTGAAACGGGCGCTCGATTACTTCGCCTCGCATGAAGGTGTCTGGTTCGCAACCCGCTTCCAGATCGCCGAACATTGGCGCAAACAACATCCACCGACAACACGAACGAAACCATCTGAAATGGACAAGGCCACGTTCGTTGCTCAATTCGGCGGGGTGTTCGAGCACAGTCCCTGGATCGCCGAGGGCGCGCACGCGCTTGAACTCGGGCCAGCGCATGACACCGCTACGGGGGTGCACAATGCGTTGACGCGTATTTTCCGCTCTGCGTCGGAAGACCAGCGTCTTGGCGTGCTTACCGCCCACCCCGATCTCGCCGGCAAACTGGCCGAGGCCAAACGTCTGACCGCGGAATCGACGGCAGAGCAAGCCGCAGTCGGTCTCGATGCACTGACCGATGAGGAGCGCGCAACATTCACCGAACTTAACGATACCTATACCGCGAAATTCGGCTTTCCCTTCATCATCGCCGTGCGCGACAACACCAAGGCTTCGATCATGGATGCCTTCAAACGCCGCATCGAAAACGACCGCGACGCCGAGTTTTCAGAGGCTTGTCGACAGGTCGAGCGCATCGCCGAATTGCGACTTCAAGAGAAACTCGGCGCATGACGACCAAAATCACCGCAGACCCGTTGAAAGCAGAAACTTTCGCCCCTTGGGGAGATGTCATTGAAGTAAACGGCGCGCCTGACAAGCTGATCAATCAGGGGCTTTGCGGCAGACATCATGACAAAGCATCGCTAAACTTCACCGACGGACGCGCGGGCATCAGCCTTTTTGACGCCAAGGCCCGTCATTTTCCGCATACCGTCGACATGGTCGAACGCCATCCAGACGGAAGCCAGGCATTCATCCCGGTTTCGGGCGTGCCGATGTTGGTGATTGTTGCAGATGACAACGGCGGCAAACCCGTAAATCTGCAAGCCTTCATCAGCCAGCCCGGACAATCCATAAACCTGCATCGTGGCGTCTGGCACGGTGTACTCACACCAATCGGGCATTCTGGTCAATTTATAGTCGTTGACCGCATCGGGGATGGTCCGAATCTGGAAGAACACTGGTTCGATGAGCCATTCGTCGTAACATCTGACACCAAAACCACTTCGCCAACAGAAGCGGAGACATAGCACGGACAGTCAACAGAGAGGACACCCCATGGCTGACAACTCTATAGGGACCGCAGAACAACTGCGCGACCCAGACTATTTCCCAGGGCTTGCCAAGGGCATCCCGCTGGGAATCCAACACGTTCTGGCCATGTTCGTCTCGAATGTGACGCCCGCAATCATCGTTGCCGGTGCCGCCGGTTTCGGCTTCGGTTCAAATTCGCCTGACTTTCCCGAACTGCTTTACCTCATCCAGATGTCGATGTTGTTTGCCGGTGTGGCAACGCTGTTGCAGACACTGACCCTCGGACCAATCGGGGCAAAGCTGCCCATCGTGCAAGGCACCAGCTTTGCCTTCCTGCCTATCATGATACCATTGGTAGCAGGCAAAGGTGTCGATGCGCTGGCGGCCCTCTTTGGCGGAGTCATCATCGGCGGGTTGTTTCATGCCTTCCTCGGCACTTTCATCGGTAAAATCCGCTTTGCCTTGCCACCACTCGTGACGGGGCTGGTTGTGACCATGATCGGTCTTGCACTGGTTCAGGTGGGCATCCAATACGCCGCTGGTGGGGTTCCTGCCATCGGCACACCGGAATATGGCAGCCTGCTCAACTGGTCCGCCGCGCTGGTGGTGATCATCGTCACTCTCGGCCTGAAATTCTTTACCAAGGGAATGTTGTCGATTTCAGCTGTGCTCGTCGGTCTGATTGTCGGCTATGTCTATGCGATTGCAGTCGGCATGCTGCCGATCTCGGCGATTACCGGTTCTTGGGAGCGCTCAGCCGCCTTTGCACTGCCCCAGCCCTTCAAATATGGCTTTGAATTCTCAACAGCAGCAATACTCGGTTTCTGCTTGATGGCCTTCATTTCCGCGATTGAGACCGTGGGCGACGTATCGGGCATCACCAAAGGAGGTGCAGGCCGCGAAGCCACCGACAAGGAAATCCAGGGGGCGACTTATGCCGATGGTTTGGGCACCGCGATTGCGGGCTGCTTTGGCGCATTCCCCAACACCTCGTTCAGTCAGAACGTCGGCCTCATCGCCATGACCGGTGTGATGAGCCGACATGTGGTGACCTGCGGTGCTGTCTTCCTGATCATCTGTGGTCTGGTACCCAAGGTTGGCGGGGTTATCCGCACCGTGCCTATCGAAGTTCTGGGCGGCGGCGTTATCGTCATGTTCGGCATGGTCGTGGCTGCTGGTATTTCCATGCTGTCGGATGTGAACTGGAACCGCCGCAACATGGTGATCTTTGCAATCGCACTGTCAATCGGTCTTGGCCTTCAGCTTGAACCCGGCGCATTGCAGCACATGCCCGACACCGCACGTATCCTGCTGACCTCCGGCCTGCTGCCCGCAGCGTTGATTGCCATCGTGCTAAACCTCATCCTGCCACAAGAATTGGCAGACGAAGCCACCGAAGAAGTTTCTGGCGGCCTCACCGGACACAGCCGTGGCTCTTTCTCCAAAGACGATCACATCTGATCTACACACCCGGCATCTCACGAATTAAGATGCCGGGTAATTTGCTTAGCCATGAAAGTGCACAGAGCTGCGTCGCTCAAGGATTCTCTAAAGCGTGAAACGCTTTAGTCATGCCCAAATCACGCACCCTGAAACGAACCTATGATAAGATACTCAATTGCTTGACCTCCTGATCCTTATCGTTGCCGGCTTTTTCGCTGGTGTTCTCAATACGATTGCGGGCGGCGGCACTTTCCTGACCCTTCCTGCGCTGGTCTTTACCGGGGTTCCTCCGGTTACGGCAAACGCAACAAGCGCAATTGCCGTCTTCCCCGGATACCTGAGTGGTGCGCTTGGATTTCAGCGTGAACTGCGCGCGTTCGACCACAAGACGCTCATCAGACTGACAGCAATCACCCTTGTTGGAGGGTTGATTGGCTCGGTTCTGCTGCTGATGTCTTCGGACAAGGCCTTTTCGGTCGTTGTTCCGTTCCTGCTTCTCATTGCAACGCTGGTTTTTCTGTTTGGTGATCCACTAAAAAAATGGGCCGCCAGCAAGGGCAAAGCCATTACGCCCTTTGGCGCTAGCGGGCTCTTCGCGATCAGCGTTTACGGTGGGTATTTCAATGGCGGTCTGGGGATCGTTCTACTGGCCCTTTTTGCGCTGTGGGGAATGCACGATATCCACCAGATGAACGGACTGAAAAGCGGCTTGTCGTTTGCCTTGTCCGCGATCTCCGTTGCAACTTTCGCAATCGCTGGACTCATCGTTTGGTATCAAGCCGTCGTGATGATGATCGCCTCCACCCTTGGTGGATATGCAGGGGCACCAATCGCACGCCGAATCCCCGTCCCGGTACTGCGCATTTTTATTGCCTGCATCGGGTTTAGTATGAGCGCAGTTTTCTTCTGGCGTCTTCTTTGAAGCTTTCTCTTCAGCCACCTGAACCGCTCAACACGCTGATTTGAAATGCCCCGTCAACTTGATCGATTCCGCACTCTGCCCGTTCACCTTTTTGTTGCGGCGGCACGTTGAACACAAACTTGTTACCCGACGTCCATAAGAGAGCTAAATACCCGATTCTTTGGCAAAACATCGTGGGAAATGACCAGTATTCGCATAAACAAACCAGACCAAACCCCACAACAGGTTTGAACGCACGCGAACCGGCAAAGTAGTCAACTGATCCAATTGGTTTTCACAGCATGGACATTTCCTGAAGCCGGGGATTAAGTGTGTGCCGAAGCGTTTCCGCCACTCGGGTCGAACCGCTTTTTGAGACATTGTAAATCCGGGAGGAATCATCATGGATCGTCGTAGTTTTATTCGCAGTGCAGGTGTTCTGGGAGCGGGCGCTGCCGCCGCTGGCTTGGCTGCGCCAGCCGTTGCTCAGGGTAATATCACCTGGCGCATGGTCACAACCTGGCCCAAAAATTTCCCTGGCCTCGGCGTTGGCGCGCAACGCTTGGCTGACCGCATCACCGCCGCTTCGGGCGGCCGTCTGACTGTTCAGGTCTATTCGGCAGGTGAGCTGGTTCCGCCGCTTCAGTCATTGGACGCCGTGATTGATGGCACCGCAGAGATGAGCCATGGCGCCGCTTACTACTGGCAGAACAAGTCACCTGCGCTGTCGTTCTTTACCGGCGTTCCTTACGGCATGACCACGCCCGAACTGACCGCATGGGTCCGCTTCATGGGTGGTCAGGAAATCTGGGACGAAATCTATGATCAGTTCGGCGTTCAGGGCTTCCTATCCGGCAACACCGGCACCCAGACAGGTGGTTGGTTCCGTGACGAGCTGAAAAGTGTTGAGGATGTCAAAGGCGTTCGCTTCCGCACGCCGGGCCTTGGCGGTCGGGTCTGGGAAAAACTTGGCGCAACTGTCACCAACATGGCTGCGGGCGAAATCTTTCAGGCGCTGCAATCGGGCACGCTTGATGCCGCCGAATTCGTTGGCCCTTACAACGATCTGGCGCTCGGCTTCTATCAGGTCGCCAAGAACTACTACATGCCGTCCTTCGTGGAATCCGGCCTGGCAACCGAACTGGTCGTCGATAAGAAAAAGTATCAGGAACTGCCCGAGGATCTTCAGGCCATCATCCGCGACGTGTCTCAGGCAGAATACGATCAGGTTTCGGCCGACTTCGTTGCCAACGACCCACGTGCACTGAAAACGCTGGTTGATGATCATGGTGTTGTCGTGCGCAACTTCCCAGATGACATCATGGAAGCCGGTGCCAAAGCATCGGTCGAAGTGGTCGAGGAACTGCGCAACAGCGACGATCCGCTGGTCAAGAAGACCACTGAGAGCTTTATTGAGGCGCTGAACCTGGTTCGCACGCGCACAGAGAACATCGACTCGCCCTATGTTCGTGCACGCGAAATGTATCTGAAATACTAATTCTAGCAGTTACGCTAAACGAAAGGCCCGGTGGAAACACCGGGCCTTTCTTACGTCACCCCGCCACCATTCGGGGCAGCCATGTAACGATCTCGGGGAACGCGAACAGAATCGCGATCGCAATGATCTGCAACACCACGAAGGGCAGAACCCCTTTATAGATCGCGCTGGTCGGCAGACCCGGCGGTGCCACACCGCGCAAGTAAAATAATGCGAACCCGAAGGGTGGGGTGAGGAACGACGTTTGCAGGTTCACCCCGACAAGAACGCCCAACCAGATCGGATCAACATCGAGCATCAGCAATACCGGCGCGGTGATCGGGATCACGATAAAGATGATCTCAAACGTGTCGAGGATGAAGCCAAGGAAGAACATGATCAGCATCACCACAGCAACCGCCGCCAGTTTGCCACCGGGCAGGTTGCTGAGGAACTCATGCACCAGATTGTCGCCCCCCATCATCCGAAACACTACCGAAAAGACCGAAGCGCCCAGCAGAATGACAAACACCATGCTGGTGATCGTCGCCGTTGCGACCATCGTTTCCCTGAGGATTTTGTAAGACAAACGCCAGCGTAGCGCCGCCAGAACCATTGCCCCGACAGCCCCAACAGAAGCGGCCTCAGTCGGGGTTGCAATACCGCCCAGAATCGAACCCAGAACCGCAAGTATCAGCAGAAGAGGAGGAACAAGAGCCACGAAGACCTCACGCAGAAGCCCCCCTTTCTCTTCCGGCGGGACCGGCGTCGCTGGGCATGAGGCCGGATCAGTAACCGCCTTGAACAAAACCCAGACCAGATAGAGCGAAACCAACAGAATCCCCGGAAGCAACGCCCCGGCAAACAGATCCCCCACCGAAACCGGGGTTGGCGCAAAATTGCCCTTGGCCATCTGCACCTGACTGTTAATGCCTGACAGCATGTCACCCATGAAGATCAGCACCGTTGACGGCGGAATAATCTGACCCAGCGTGCCACTGGCACAGATCACACCACTGGCCAACTTGGGATCATATCCCGCACGCAACATCGCAGGCAGCGAGATCAGCCCCATTGTCACCACGGTTGCCCCGACCACACCTGTCGAGGCAGCCAGCATCGCCCCCACCAGCACCACCGAAATGCCAAGCCCGCCGCGCAGGTTGCCAAACAGTTTGCCCATGGTCAGCAGAAGTTGCTCGGCAATCTGACTTCTCTCCAGCATCACCCCCATGAAAATGAACAGCGGCACAGCCACCAACACCTCATTGGTCATAAACCCGATATAACGGTTGGGCAGAGAGCCGAAGTTTGACGGATCAAAGACCCCAAAGGCCATTCCGACGCCACCAAAAAGCAGCGAAACACCCGCCAGGGTAAACGCAACCGGAAAGCCCAGCAGCAAGAAGCCGATCACACCAAAGAACATCAGGGCGGCAAGGATTTCGCCAATCAACACCGGATCCATCAGGCAGCTCCCTTCGAGGTGTCAATTTCCGCTTGATTGGCGCTGTACTGAATTGACTTGGGAACCATCTGTTCATTGCCCGACAGAACCAGAATTGACCGGATGACCATCGCAACCCCCTGAAGGGCTATCAGCACTACAAATGCGATAACGAACGATTTCAGAATGAAGAGACCCGGCATTCCGCCGACATTCGCCGAGCTTTCGTAGTGCCCCCAGGCGCGTAGTACAAAGGGCATCGAATAGACGTAAACTACCCCGGCAAAAGGAAGCAGGAAGAGAAATACGCCAATCAAATCAGTCAGCGCCCGGGTCCGCACCTTTGCGGGGCGATAGAAGATATCGACCCGAACATGGTCATCGCGCAGCAATGCAAAACCGGCCACGGCGGTAAACATCGCACCATTCAACCAGATGTAGAGATCCTGCATCCACACATAGCTCGTCGCAAAAATATAGCGCTGAACAACAACCGTGAAACAGACGACAACAATGCCCAGCGACAGCCAAGCGAATGTTTTGCCGATCATCAGGTTAACAGCGCAGATCAATGCGGCAATTCCAGCAAGAAGACGCATCTCTCCCCCCCTATTCTGATCGTTCTACTGGGGCTTCAATCAAAGCGTGGAGCGGGAAAGTCAAGAAATAGATATGTTTTCGCCTGCCACCCGGAAGACCGCCATCTCAATTCAGGATACTCACAGAACATCTGTCTCAACACCACCCGCCAGCCGTACAATTCACCTATTATCACGCAGATTGTCGTCCGGGCCGACTTAGGGAGGCCGTGCGCTTAGAAATCTGAAAACCCCGCACGCGCCACCACTGTGCCGACTCCGGTTTGCTTAACTGCGGTCGTTTTCGCAAAAAGGATGAAAGTGCTTCCTCTGCCGGCTGCAAATGATCCCTTTCTCAATCAATGACAGGGCCTGCGTTCGCGGTATAGAACTGGTGGGCGGCCACATCATACATCTCGGCAAGCATGAGACCCGAGACAAACCTATTTCGAGCGAGAGAAGACATGTCAGCTAAGTTCGGTAATACCAACCATCAAGCCCGCAACGACCTTTCGGTGGATTGCCAACTCATCGCATTCATCGAAAACGAAGCATTGCCGGGAACCGGCGTCAAAGCTGATGATTTCTGGGCCGGGCTATCAACACTGGCGCATGATTTCGGCAGCCGGAACCAGAGCTTGCTGGAAAAGCGCGAAGTGCTACAGGCCAAAATCGACGCCTGGCACAAGCAACACCGCGACACGGCATTCGATAGCGTGGCCTACAAGGCGTTCCTCGAAGAGATCGGGTATCTGTTGCCGGAAGCTGGCGATTTTTCCATTGCAACGCAAAATGTTGATGCAGAAATCGCAAGCATTCCCGGCCCGCAACTTGTTGTCCCTGTCACCAATGCCCGTTTTGTCCTGAACGCCGCAAACGCCAGATGGGGCAGCCTGTATGATGGGCTTTACGGCACCGACGCCATGGGGTCACCGCCCCCACAAGGGGCATTCGATGGCGGACGCGGCGCAAGGGTTGTTGCCCGGACAGCAGTGTTTCTGGACGAAACATTCCCACTGACCCAGACAAGCCATGGGAAAGCCAAATCCTATCGCATCACAGATGGTCGGCTGACCGTCGATGGTTCATCCCTGATCGAGCCCGAAAAATTCGTTGGATATACAGGGGACGCAGACAACCCGAGCACAGTGCTCTTGAAAAACCATGGCCTGCATGTCGAACTGGTTTTTGACCGTACCCACCTCATCGGCAAGCAAACCGCCTCTGGCTTGGCGGATGTCAAACTCGAATCCGCCATGTCAGCGATCATTGATTGCGAGGATTCCGTGGCTTGTGTCGATGGCGAAGACAAAGTGCTCGCCTATCGCAACTGGCTTGGCCTGATGAAAGGCGACCTGTCGGAAACCTTTGAGAAGGGCGGCAAGCCCCTCACTCGAAACCTCAATCCTGACCGCCAATTTACCGCGCCAGACGGAACCGATCTGTCCGTCAAGGGTCGCGCCCTCTTGCTGGTGCGCAATGTCGGCCACCTCATGACCAATCCCGCAGTCTTCGACCGCACCGGCGGCGAGATTTTCGAAGGTCTGCTCGACGCGCTGGTGACAACTCTTGTCGCGATGCACGATCTGGCCAAGGACGGCGGCGCACGCAATTCCACCCAAGGATCGATCTATGTGGTGAAACCCAAGATGCACGGCCCAGAAGAGGTAGCGTTTGCTGATGAGACTTTCACCCAGGTCGAACGTATTCTGGGCCTGCCGCAATACACCGTGAAACTTGGCATCATGGATGAAGAGCGCCGCACCAGCGTCAACCTCAAGGAATGTATTCGCGCAGCCAAGCATCGAGTGTTTTTCATCAACACAGGGTTTCTCGACCGCACCGGCGACGAGATTCATACCTCAATGGAAGCAGGCCCGTTCAGCCGCAAGGATTTCATCAAGCGCAAGGGCTGGATCACGGCCTACGAAAATCAGAATGTCGACATCGGCCTTGAATGTGGGTTCTCTGGCCGCGCACAAATCGGCAAGGGCATGTGGGCCATGCCTGACAAGATGAGCGCAATGCTCGACGCCAAGATCGAACACCCCAAAGCGGGCGCGAACTGTGCCTGGGTGCCGTCACCAACCGCCGCAACCCTGCATGCGCTGCACTATCACAAGGTCGATGTGTTCAAGGTTCAGGCTGACCTGGCCAAAGGTGGGCGGCGCGCCTATGTCGAGGCGCTGCTCGATATCCCCATCGCCAGCTATCGCAAGTGGACCCCGGAACAGATCCGCCGCGAGGTCGAAAACAACGCACAGGGTATTCTGGGATATGTCGTGCGCTGGATTGATCAGGGCGTCGGTTGCTCCAAGGTTCCCGACATCAATGATGTTGGCTTGATGGAAGATCGCGCAACCTGCCGGATTTCTGCGCAACATATCGCAAACTGGCTGCACCATGACATCGTTAGCAAGGATGAAGTCATGGATATCTTCAGACAGATGGCAGAAGTCGTCGATCGTCAGAACGCCTCAGACCCCGACTATGTGCCGATGGCGCCCGACTATGACGGCATCGCCTTCAAGGCTGCCTGCGAACTTGTTCTCAAAGGGTGCGAGCAACCGTCTGGCTATACCGAGCCTGTCTTGCATGCGCGCCGCCTGGAACTAAAGGCACAACAGGCGCGCCAATAACCCCCAAGGCGGCGCAGCAACCCGCGCCACCTTTTTCAAAATTCTCATCGCAAGCAATTTCGGATTATCAACTAATCTCGAAAAGATATGTTCCGGCAATGCGGGTGGTTCCCTCGTCTTTTCAAAGACATACTACCCCCAACCAACGAGCGTTAGGAAACCGCATGACGACAAAATATTATGCGCCCCATGGTGGCCACCCCGGTCAGGAAACCCTTCTGACGGACCGCGCGGTCTTCACCGACGCCTACGCCGTTATCCCAAAGGGCACGATGCGCGATATTGTGACCAGCTTCCTACCTTTCTGGGAGGGCACGCGGCTTTGGGTGCTCTCGCGCCCGCTCAGCGGATTTGCCGAAACTTTCTCGCAATACATCATGGAGGTTGCGCCGGGCGGCGGTTCAAACCGTCCCGAAACCGACCCCCAGGCCGAAGGCGTCCTCTTCGTGGTTGAGGGAACGGCCACCTTAGCCGTCGCAGGCAAAGACCATCAATTGACACCCGGTGGCTATGCCTACCTACCACCCGCGACAGATTGGACCCTGCACAATGGGGGCGACGAAACGCTTCGCTTCCATTGGATTCGCAAAGCTTACGAGGCGGTCGACGGGCTTGATACGCCCGACGTGATCATCACTAATGAGAACGACATAGCCCCGACAGTGATGCCCAAAACCGATGGCAAGTGGGCAACAACCCGCTTTGTCGATCCCGCCGACCTGCGCCACGACATGCATGTCACCGTCGTCACGTTTGAGCCCGGCGCGGTGATCCCTTTTGCCGAAACCCATGTCATGGAACACGGGCTTTATGTGCTCGAAGGCAAGGCCGTCTATCGCCTCAACCAAGACTGGGTCGAGGTCGAAGCAGGCGACTACATGTGGCTGCGCGCCTTCTGCCCGCAGGCCTGCTATGCGGGCGGCCCCGGCAAATTCCGCTATCTGCTCTACAAAGACGTTAACCGCCACATGAGACTGGGGACTCCTCACCGTTAAGTCTGACTCGCTTAGGCTGGCTCGCCACCAATGGCACGCGAAAGCGCATTGGCCGCATTTATGACGGCTGAGCTCAAGCGCTCGATATCTATTGTGTCGACCCGGCTGGTGGGCCCCGAAACCGAGATACCGGCGACCGCCTCTTGACTGAGATCGAAAACCGGGGCCGCGATACAGCGCATTCCGAGGTTCTTCTCTTCACCGTCGATGGCAAAGCCACGCGCCCGCGTCTCGGCAAGATCGGCGCGCAATCGCGCGATATCCGTTATCGTATGCTGGGTAAATGTCTCCAACGCGCCTTCGATCAAAACTCTCGACAGCCTGCTTTCATCCATATGAGCAAGCAACGCCTTTCCAATACCTGACGCATGCATCGGCGAAAGCGTTCCCGGCGGGAAAAACGCGCGTATGCTCTCTTCGGTTTCCACCTGACTTAGAAACAACACCGAGCCACCCTTTTCGATCCCGATATTTGCGGTCTCTCCGGTCTCTTCCATCAACTTTCTCAGAATGGGTCGCGCGCGCTCCACAAGGCCGGTGCGCCGCAAAAAGCGCGCACCGATCACAAAGGCGTTCGGCCCGATATGCCAGACCTGTTCCTCTGCATCAAATTCGACCAACCCTCGCGTTTCAAGTGTCACAAGAATTCGATAGACCGTTGCGGGCGATTGCCCCATCTCCGAGGCCAGCGCTGACAATGCCTTGCCCTGCGTCCGGCTCAGGTATTCGAAAACCTCCATCGCTCGATCGAGCGATTTGATGGTGTTTTGCTCGGTCTTGTCGTCCCAACCCCTTGGCCGCCCACGGGCGCGACGGACGGCAGTTTGGGGATTGTCTTGGGAATCCATAAGAAATCTCAATTTCCGGATGAAACGGAAATTCACGATATGAAAAATGTAACCGGCTGACAATACTAAATTTTCTCAACAATGAGGAAAATGAAAAATGATTTCAAAAAAGTGTCATTACCTGTGAGGGGCGGATACCTTACCTCTTAACGATACAAGGAGACGGACATGAGCTTTCAAAACCCGGTTTTTATCCCCGGCCCGACCAACATGCCCGAGCAGCTTCGCAAGGCTGTCGACATGCCGACGCTGGATCACCGCTCGCCACTGTTCGGGCAAATCCTTCGTCCGGCACTGGCGGGCGTGAAAAAGGTTCTGAAAAGCGAAACCGCCGAGATTTTCATCTTCCCCTCCACCGGCACCGGCGGTTGGGAAACCGCCCTGACCAACACGCTGAGCGCGGGCGACAAAGTTCTCGCTGCGCGAAACGGCATGTTCTCCCATCGCTGGATCGACATGTGCCAACGTCACAGCCTCAATGTGCAGATCGTTGAAACGCCGTGGGGCGCCGGGCTGCCCGCAGATCGCTATGAAGAAATCCTCACCGCTGACAAACACCACGAAATCAAAGTGGTTCTGGCAACCCACAACGAAACCGCAACTGGCGTGCTCTTTGACATCGCCGCTGTGCGCCGCGCACTTGACGCAGCGGGCCACCCAGCTCTGCTTTTTGTCGATGGCGTAAGCTCGATCGCCTCGATGGATTTCCGCATGGACGAATGGGGCGTTGATATCGCCGTGACCGGCTCGCAAAAGGGCTTCATGCTGCCCGCCGGGCTGGCAATTGTCGGCTTCTCGCCCAAGGCTATGACGGCTGTTGAGACCGCTACGCTACCGCGCACCTTCTTTGACATACGCGACATGGGCAAAGGCTACGCCAATAACGCCTACCCCTACACGCCCTCAGTCGGACTGCTGAACGGGCTGAACGAATCCTGCAAGCTGCTGCTCGACGAAGGGCTGGAGAACGTGTTCGCCCGCCATCATCGCATCGCCGAAGGTGTTCGCGCCGCCGTGCAGGCCTGGGGGCTTGGGCTGTGCGCGCAATCACCAGACCTCTACTCCGACACGGTCAGCGCAATCCGCACGCCCGAAGGGTTCAACGCCACCGATATCGTGACCCATGCTGCCGACGCCTATGGCGTAGCCTTTGGCGTCGGCTTGGGCGAAGTTGCGGGCAAGGTGTTCCGCATCGGCCATCTTGGAAGCTTGACTGATGTCATGACCCTGTCGGGCATCGCCAGCGCCGAAATGTGCATGGCCGATCTCGGCCTCGACATCACCCTTGGGTCCGGTGTCGCCGCCGCACAGGAGTACTACCGCACCAATCGCACCCTCGCGCAGCAAGATGCAGCGTGATGAAGGATATGGCAATGTATATCCCCACATATGACGACATGCTAAACGCGCATGAGCGGATCAAACCGCATATCAATCACACGCCGATCCGCACCTCCGATTACCTCAACGAACTAACCGGCGCGCAGCTCTTCTTCAAATGCGAGAACTTTCAGGAGGCCGGAGCGTTCAAAGTGCGCGGTGCCTCAAACGCCGTGTTCGGACTAAACGATGCACAGGCACAAAAGGGCGTATGCACGCACTCGTCGGGCAATCATGCGCTTTCGCTGTCTTACGCTGCTGGCCGTCGCGGCATCCCGTGCAATGTTGTCATGCCACACACCGCACCCAAGGCCAAAAAAGACGCCGTGCGACGCTATGGTGGCGTAATCACCGAATGCGACCCCTCAACCACGTCGCGCGAGGAAACATTCGCAAAGGTTCAGGCCGCAACCGGGGGCGAATTCGTGCATCCCTACAATGATCCGCGCGTGATCGCCGGGCAAGGAACCTGCGCAAAGGAAATGATTGAGCAAACCGGCGGTCTCAATCTGGTCGTAGCACCCATTGGCGGCGGCGGCATGATCTCGGGAACCTGTCTCACGCTGTCCACACTCGCTCCCGAGACCCGGATCATCGCCGCCGAACCCGAACAGGCCGATGATGCCTATCGCAGCTTCAAAGCCGGGCATATCATCGCCGACGACGCCCCTGAAACCGTGGCCGATGGGCTAAAAGTGCCGCTCAAAGAGTTGACCTGGCATTTCGTCTCCAACCACATCTCGGATATCTTCACCGCATCCGAGCAGGACATCATCGACGCAATGAAACTCACCTGGAAATATCTCCGCATCGTGATGGAGCCTAGCTCGGCCGTGCCACTGGCGACAATCCTCAAGAACTCCGAAACGTTCAAAGGCAAACGTGTCGGCGTCATCATCACCGGCGGCAATGTCGATCTCGACGCCCTGCCTTGGATCAAATGAACGGAGCAACACCAATGACCGCACCAGCCAACCTCGACAATCTGGAAGTCGGCTTTGACGTGCCGGCGCTGCCCGGCATGGATGAGGCCGATATTCAAACCCCCTGCCTCATCCTCGATCTCGACGCGCTCGAGCGTAACATCAAGAAAATGGGCGATTATGCCAAGGCCCACGGCATGCGCCACCGCGCCCATGGCAAGATGCACAAATCAGTGGACGTTCTGAAGCTGCAACAAGAACTGGGCGCCGCCTGTGGCGTGTGCTGTCAGAAGGTGTCAGAGGCCGAAGTGTTCGCCCGCGGCGGTATCAAGGATGTAATGGTCTCCAATCAGGTGACCGACCCAGCCAAGATCGACCGCCTCGCCCGCATGCCCAAACTAGGCGCGCGTATTCTGGTTTGCGTTGACGATCCCGAAAACGTCGCCGCTCTGTCGGCGGCGGCGCAAAAGCACGGCACCGAGCTGGAGGCACTGGTCGAGATCGACTGCGGTGCCGGGCGCTGCGGCGTCAGCACGACCCAGGACGTGGTCAACATCGCCAAGCTGATCGACGCCGCCCCAAACCTGAAATTCGCCGGCATCCAAGCCTATCAAGGCGCGATGCAGCACCTTGATCTCTACGCGGATCGCAAGACCAAGATCGACGCCGCCATCGCCCAAGTCGCCGATGCGGTTCAGGGGCTGAAAAGCAATGGTCTAGTGTGCGATATCGTCGGCGGTGGCGGAACCGGTTCCTATTATTTTGAAAGCACATCGAACGTCTACAACGAGCTTCAGTGCGGCTCTTATGCCTTCATGGACGCCGATTATGGCCGCATCCTCGACGAAACCGGCAAGCGTATCGACGATGGCGAATGGGAAAACGCCTTGTTCGTCCTGACCAGCGTGATGAGCCATTCCAAAGCCGACAAAGCCATCGTCGACGCAGGTCTCAAGGCCCAGTCGGTCGATTCCGGCCTGCCGGTTGTCTATGGCCGCACAGATGTCGAATATCTCAAATGTTCGGATGAACATGGCGTCGTCTCGGACCCAAACGGCGCGCTCAAGGTCAACGACAAACTCAAACTCGTGCCGGGTCATTGCGACCCGACCTGCAACGTCCACGATTGGTATGTCGGCGTGCGTAATGGCAAGGTCGAAACCCTCTGGCCGGTCTCTGCGCGTGGCAAGGCATATTAACCCCCGCCAACTTTTTCAGAATTGAGACGCCAATGTATATCGTTCCCGAACAGGCCATCGCCGGGCTGATCACGCGCCAAGACAGTTTTGACGCTGTGCAGCAGGTGTTTGCCTCGATGGCTCAACGCACCGCCTACAACTTCCCGGTCATTCGCGAAGCGATCGGCCATGCCGACGCGCTTTACGGTTTCAAATCCGGCTTTGACCGGGCGGCGCTCGATCTCGGCCTCAAATCCGGCGGCTATTGGCCCGGCAACGCCGAAAAGGGGCTGACAAACCACCAGTCGACGATTTTTCTGTTCGATGCCGATACCGGCAAATGTCGCGCCGTTGTGGGCGGCAACTTGTTGACCGCTCTGCGCACAGCGGCGGCCGCAGCGGTATCAGTCGCCCATTTGGCACGACCGGATGCAAAAGTGCTCGGCATTATCGGCGCTGGGCATCAGGCAGGTTTTCAGCTTCAGGCAATTGCCGAACAACGCCCCTTTGAGAAAATCGTCGCCTGGAACCGCACACCGGAAAAGCTGACCGTCTTGGAAAAACTGGCCAGCGACCTCAACCTACCGTTTGAGAGCGTCAGCCTCGACGATTTCGGTGCGCAGGCGGATGTGATCATCTCAATCATCTCCAGCCAATCTGCAGTCCTCAAACATGCTCAGGTCAAACCCGGCACGCACATCGCTTGCATGGGCACCGACACCAAAGGCAAGCAAGAGGTCGAATCCGCGCTCGTCGCGCGCGCCACTGTGTTTACCGACGAAATCGCGCAATCCATCAGCATCGGAGAAGCCCAGCATGCCATTGCCAATGGCTCGCTCAACGCGTCCGCGATTACCGAACTCGGCGCGGTCATCAACGGCGATCACGCTGGCCGTAGCTCCGACGACGAAATCACGCTGTTTGACGGCACCGGCGTTGGCCTGCAAGATCTCGCGGTTGCCTCCAAAGTGGTCGATCTCGCTATCGAACGAGGCGTTGCCATAAGCGTCGACTTCTGAGGTCGCTCACCTCTCGCGCCGGTCGCCACGCACACCATCCTCGGCGTAATGTTCAGCGCATTTCAAAAACAGCATCAGAAATCTGTGGATGTTGCGGCCCGCCTGCACCTTAATGGAGACTCCTGCGATCATTGATGCAGGCAAGAGTACCAAAAGGCTTGAGAGGGAGAAAAGCATGACATCGGACAACGGCAATACCGACAAACGCCAGGAAGCATTGAACTATCACGCCTTTCCCAAGCCCGGTAAGCTTGAAATCCGCGCCACCAAGCCGATGACCACTGGCCGCGATCTTTCCAACGCCTATAGCCCCGGCGTGGCCGAAGCCTGTATGGAAATCGCCCGAAACCCCGTTGACGCCGCACTCTATACCGCCAAAAGCAATCTCGTCGCGGTCATCACCAATGGCACCGCCGTTCTGGGGCTGGGAAATATCGGCGCACAGGCCTCCAAACCGGTGATGGAAGGCAAGGCCGTGTTGTTCAAAAAGTTCGCCGGAATTGACTGCTTCGATATCGAAGTCAATGAGGCCGACCCCGAGAAACTGGCCGAAATCATCTCCAAGCTCGAGCCGACCTTTGGAGCGATCAACCTCGAAGACATCAAGGCGCCCGAATGTTTTCTCGTCGAAAAACTCTGCCGCGAAAAAATGAACATCCCGGTGTTTCATGATGACCAGCACGGCACTGCCATCGTTGCCTCTGCTGCGGCCTACAACGCCCTGATCGTCGCCAAGAAGAAGGTGGAAGACATCAAGGTCGTCGCCCTTGGCGCGGGCGCTGCCGGTATCGCCTGCCTGAAAATGCTCATGGTCATGGGGGTTCAACCCGAAAACATCACCATGCTCGACAGCAAAGGCGTAGTTCATACAGGTCGCAACGATCTCAACTCCGAAAAACGGGAATTTGCGCGCGACACAAACAAGCGCACCACGATCGAAGCGATGGAGGGCGCCGATCTGTTCCTTGGCGTTTCCGGCCCGGGCCTTCTGACCAAGGAAATGGTCGGCAAAATGGCCAAAGACCCGATCATCTTCGCACTGGCCAACCCTACGCCCGAAATCATGCCGGAAGAGGCCCGCGAAGCCGCCCCCGGCGCTTTGATCGCAACCGGCCGCTCGGATTATCCCAATCAGGTCAACAACGTGCTCTGTTTCCCCTTCATCTTCCGCGGCGCGCTCGATGCGGGCGCGACCGAGATAAACGATGAGATGAAACTCGCCTGCGTTGTCGCCATCGCCGGTCTGGCGCGCGAAACCACATCAGCCGAAGTTGGCGTCGCCTATCGCGGAGAGAAACTGACCTTCGGGGCGGACTACCTGATTCCCAAGCCGTTTGATCCCCGCCTGCTACCAACAATCGCAACCGCGGTAGCGCGCGCAGCAATCGAATCCGGCGTCGCAACCCGCTCGCTCGATCTCGATGAATACCGCACCGGGTTACAAGGCGAGGTGTTCAAATCCTATTCCATCATGCGCCGCGTATTTGATGCCGCCCGCGCCACCAAACGCCGGATCGTCTTTGCCGAAGGCGAACAGGAGCGCGTTCTGCGCGCCGCACAAACCATCGTGGAAGACGGCATCGACACGCCTATCCTGATTGGCCGCCCCGAAGTAATCGAAGCCCGCCTCGAGCGCGAGGGGCTGAAAATCCGCCCCGGCATTGATTTCGAACTGGTGAACCCGGAGAACGATGCGCGCTACCGCGACTATTGGTCGACCTATCATGAAATCATGGCCCGCAAGGGTGTTACGCCCGATCTAGCCAAGGCCATCATGCGCACGAATACCACCGCAATCGCCGCCGTCATGGTGCATCGCGGCGAAGCTGACAGCATGATATGCGGCACCTTTGGCGAATATCGCTGGCATCTCAACTACGCAACTCAGGTTCTCGCCAATAACGACCTGCACCCGATCGGCGCCCTGTCGCTGATGGTCCTCGATCCGGGGCCATTGTTCATAGCCGACACGCATGTGAACATCACACCTGACGCCAACCAATTGGCCGAGGTTGTCGTTGCATCGGCCCGCCATGTGCGCCGCTTTGGAATTACACCGCGCATTGCCCTCTGCTCGGGTTCACAATTCGGAAATCTTGATAGCGCCTCGGGCCGGGTCATGCGTGGCGCACTCGAGATCCTCGACGCTGAAAACCACGATTTCGAATACGAAGGCGAAATGCACACTGATGCGGCGCTCGACCCTGACCTGCGCGAGCGCCTGTTTCCCGGTGGTCGCCTGACGGGCAAGGCAAACGTTCTGATCTATGCAAACTCAGACGCGGCGGGGGCCACGCGCAATATTCTCAAATCCGTGGCTGGCGGTCTCGAAGTCGGCCCCATCATCATGGGTATGGGCAACCGCGTTCACATCGTTACCCCGGCAATCACGGTGCGCGGGCTTCTCAACATCGCCGCTCTGGCCGGGTCAGCCGTGGCCAGCTACGGCTAAACCACCGCCCCCTCCGGCGTTGACTTGCTGATGTCAGCGCGCAATGTTGCGCGCTGACTTACACACCCTGACAATACAAGGATGCCCCCATGATTGACCGCATGCACACCGGACAGCGGATGAGCAAAATCGTTCGCCACAACGGCGTTGTCTATCTCTGCGGCCAGGTCGGCGCAGGTGATACCGTTGCCGATCAGACCCGAGATTGCCTCGCCCAGGTCGACGCCCTCCTGAAAGAAGCCGGAACCGACAATCACCACATGCTTCAAGCCGAAATCTGGCTTAGGGATATGGCTGATTTTGCTGAGATGAATGAAGTTTGGGACGCTTGGGTTCCCGAAGGCCACGCTCCCACCCGCGCCTGCGGCGAAGCTCGCCTGGCCACCGATGCCCTGAAGGTGGAAATCATCATCACCGCCGCAATGCCCGAAACCTGAACGAAACGCCCTGTTTCATCTTGCCATAAATATCCCCGCGCGGAGCGCTCCGCGCGGGCGGGCGCGTGCAATCTTCGAAGATCACACGCCGAGCGTTTCATCGCTTGTCTTGGCAATCACTTCGACGAGCGTTCCAACTCTGCCAAAATCTCGCCCGTATGCGCGCCACGCTCCGGCCCGAGCGCTGGCGTCCACTCCGACTGACCCGCAAACCGTGGCGCGGGGGCGGCCTGCAATACGCCCTCCGCCTCTCCCCAAGCGTGCCTGGCGCTATTCATATCATGCGCGTGCGCTTCATCGGGCGACAAAACCGGCGCAACACAGGCATCCGTTCCAAGGAAAAGCGCGGTCCAGTCCTCCCGCGTCCGGCTGGCAAAAATCTCGCTCAACCGGTCCGTCGCTTTTGCCCAACTTCTTGAATCATACTGCGTCGCGAAATCCGCATCCTCTCCCAGCCCCAGAAGCTCAAGAAAAGTCGCGTAGAACTTCGCTTCAAGACACTGCACCGACATCCAGCCGCCATCTGCGGTGCGATAGGTCCGACTCCAATGCGGCCCATCTAGCATCCCCTGCCCACGCGCTTCGGGAAAGCCACCGTTCTGGCGCAACGCCATCAACAGGTTCATCATATGCGCCGAACCATCATAGATCGCCGCGTCCACCACCGTGCCTTGACCGGTGGCGCGCGCATTCATGATCCCCGCCAACATACCCACTACGAGATAGAGCGCCCCGCCACCAATATCTCCCACAAGGGTCGGCGGAGTCACCGGCGCCGCGTCCGGCGTGCTGGCATACCAAAGCGCGCCGGACAGCGAGATGTAATTCAGGTCATGCCCCGCCGCATGGCTCAGCGGCCCCTCTTGCCCCCAGCCCGTCATCCGGCCAAAGACCAGCTTGCGATTGATCGCGTGGCACGCCTCAGGCCCTATGCCGAGCTTTTCCATGACACCCGGTCGAAATCCTTCGATCAACCCGTCGGCGCCCGCCACCAGCTTGTTGAAAACCTCGCGGTCGCCCGCATCCTTCAGGTCCAACTCGATCGAGCGCTTGCCCCGATCCAGCACCGATCGCTCCGGCACAACCGGCGCTGGGTTGCCACCCTTGCGGTGCACCACGATCACATCCGCGCCCAGATCGGCCAGTGTCATTGCAGCAAATGGCCCAGGGCCAAGCCCCTCAACCTCAACGATGCGAACACCCTTCAACATGGGCATACCCCCGAAAAATTAAGTCCAACTCCCCGGGGCGTGCCGAGGCATCGCCATCAAATCAGAAATTCAATGAAATGTCCCGGTGCTTTGCACTGCATGCGGCCATATATAGCGCCTGTTCGCGACTAAGCCGATCCTGCATACGAATACCCAGAGTACCGCGAATGCCTTCAAGATAAACTTCCAATTCCGGCTGCAACACGGCGGCCTGTGCACGCCAGACCTTCTGCTCCTCATATTCGGCCAGGGCGTTGTCAAAGTCCTCAAGCGCCTTCTCGCGATCAAACTTTTTCGCCCGCATCGAACGGCGCGCCTTGCCCAGCGCAGACTTTACATCGCCTGCGCCTGCCACATCGCTGAACTTGTCTTCCAGCGCCTTAACCGTGTCTTCGGCGTTGGCGTCGTCTTCCGGCACCGTGCGGATATAGTCGCCCATGACGATCAAGTCCTGCTCCAACGCTGCAAACGCCTCATTGGCAGCCAATACTGAAACCACCTCGTTCGCTGCTTCCCAAGCCTGTCCGGATTCGCGCCGATAGGTGTTGCGCGCCTTCTGCTCGGCGTCGGTTAACTCGGCGAAAACCTTGTGGACTTCCTCCCATCTCTCCGGGATTTCCTGCGCCTTGCGCTCTGCCTCAGCAAGTAGTTGCTCGCGTCTGGCCTCAAGCCGCGCACGCCGCTCGGCCTGAGCCTCCTCGCGCATACGACCGGTAAGGACGCGCAACTCATCAGCTTCTTCCTCAAGCTTGCGGATTTCCTTTTCCACCGCCCGGACCTGAATTTGCAGCGGACGGTATTCTTCTGCCGCGGCATTCACGGCTTTCTCCGCGCCAAACGCTGTTTGCAGGCTGGCCAGCGCCAATTCGCCACTTTCAATCCCCTTGGTCAGATCCCCACCAAGCGACTTGGGCAAAACCGACAGGTCCAGCGTCTTGGCCGTGGCAATCACCTGCACCGGACCGCCGCCTTGCGCCAGAATGCCGCCGGTATATTCCTCGATGCAGTATTGCAGCTTGGGGTTCCGCGGCGGTGGTGCGGTCTCTGACAGAAAGGACACCCGGTTCGGCAAATAGTTCACCAACGGCGGATAAAGCCCGACAATCGCCAACGCCACCAATTGCAACGAGATGAACGCGATAACGCCCTTGTACATCTGCGTCGTCTTCACGCTCTGCGGTGCCACCCCGCGCAGATAGAATAGCGCAAAACCGAATGGTGGCGTTAGAAAGCTGGTCTGAATGTTGAGACCGATCATTACGCCCAGCCACACAGCGGTGATATTGGCGCTCGGATCGGCCAGAAGGATTGGCGCGACGATCGGCACGACCACCACGGCAATCTCGATGAAATCGAGGAAAAACCCAAGCAGGAAGATCACCAGCATCACGATAAGAAACTGGGTCCAGAATCCGCCCGGCAGGCTGTTGAGAAACTCGCGAACCAGATCCTCACCGCCAAAGGCGCGGAACGCCGCAGTCAGCATCGCCGCACCGAGCAGGATGATGAAAACCAGCGATGTCGTCTTCGCCGTTTCCAGCATCACGCCCTGCATGGTGTTCTCGATCCTGAGAACCCGCATCCCGCTCCAGATCAGCGAAACCAGAATGGCAACCGATGCGAACAGACCCAACCAGATGCCAAACCAATCCTCGGGCGTATCAGCAGATTTCAGGTTCATCTCATAATTCGAAAGCGCAAATGCCATCAAGCCAAGCGCCGCCATCGCCATCAACGCGGGCACATAGGTCAAACGCCCGCCACCTTGGTTGAGCCGATAGCCCGCCATGATCAACGCGCCCGCCGCACCAATCGCGCCGGCCTGGTTGACCGTGGCAACCCCGGTGATGATCGAGCCCAGAACGAGGAAGATCAGCGTCAAAGGCGGGATCAGCGTCAACGCGACCTGCCCCCAGAACCCCTTGTCAAAACCGCCCTTGGTATGCACCGCAGGGGCGGCCTTGGGATTGATCATCGCATAGATCAAAATATACGCCATATAGATCAGGACCAGCAGAATGCCCGGCACGAATGCGCCCAGAAACATCTCGCCCGCACTGGTCGAGGCAACATCGAACTCCGACGGCATACTGATCTCGCCGGTCGACAGCTTGTGCAGCGCCTTGCGCGCGGTGCTGGCCTGATCGGTGGCGCTGGCCAACTGGTCCGCCAGAATAATCAGGACAATCGAGGGCGGAATGATTTGCCCTAACGTGCCGCTTGCGGCAATCGTGCCCGTAGCCAGACTCTGAGAATAATTGTTGCGCAGCATGGCAGGCAGCGAAATCAACCCCATCGCCACAACCGTCGCACCCACGATCCCGGTCGTCGCCGCCAAAAGCGCGCCTACAAAGACCACCGAAATGCCCAATCCACCCGGCACTGGCCCAAACAGCCGCGCCATGGTCACAAGCAAATCTTCGGCGATCTTTGAACGCTGAAGCATGATGCCCATAAAGATGAACAACGGGATGGCGATCAGCGTATCT
Organism: Rhodobacteraceae bacterium LMO-JJ12; assembly: GCA_021555075.1. Classification (NCBI taxonomy): domain Bacteria; kingdom Pseudomonadati; phylum Pseudomonadota; class Alphaproteobacteria; order Rhodobacterales; family Paracoccaceae; species Rhodobacteraceae bacterium LMO-JJ12. Next base: position 158,842 of record JAKGBX010000002.1, on the reverse strand, counting down.
CGTTCAACCTCCCAATAGACCCCTCGAAGGTTGGTCACGCCGGCCGATAGCCATTGTTGCGGTCCACCCGAATGGAAATAGGCGTCGGTCGATCCCGCAAAGAGATACCCGGCGCCGGCGGCGGCTCCAATAGTGATGATGGCAGCACCCGGCAGCGCGAAAGCCACCGGATAACCAGAGCCAAGCGCGAACGCCATGATCAGGATCAGCAGGGCGAGGAAATATAGTTCCATGGTTCCGTTATCTCTCTCAGTGGCCTGTCGGGGTCACTGTGCGTTGCCCCGGCTGGTCGCGCCAATTGGCGACGGATTCTAGGAAAAAACTGATGAACTGGATCAGCATCGTGGCGGCAAAAATGCCCAGAAAGGCGGCCATCTGATATTTGATGAACATACCCGTTGCGCCCGATTGCGTGATTTCAAAGTTCGCCACCGGGCTGTTGATGATGGATTGTTTACCATTGAAGCCGATGTAGATGATCACCCAGGCCGTCGACATTCCCAGAAAGATCGAGCCCCAGGCGTTCACGAATCCGCGTTTGGACGCACCGAACCCGGCGTAAAGTACATCCACCCTGACGTGCCCGTCATCAAACAGGGTGTAGGCCGAAGCAAACAGGAACAGCGCCGCATACCAATAGCGCACCAGATCGCCCATCAGCGCCTGCTCATAAGAAAACCCGAAACGCGACAGAACAATGAGGAGCTCGGCCGCAACGATCATCAGCGCCAGCCATTGAAATCCCAACGTGCGCGTGAACATCGCCAAAACAATCGCCACACCGATCAGAGGAATATGAATGTTTGGCGCAACGAACTGCACCCGCCCCAGATCCTTGACCATCTGTTCGCTGAAAAACGGATCCAACAGGCTCTCGACCCGCAGGACCGCGATGGTGGCATCCACGACGCCCACCAAAAGCACGCTCCAGAAACAGACCCGGATCAAGTAGCAATTGAACTTGTGAATCTGCATCGAATCCCAACGCAAGGCCCGGCGCGGCGTCATCAATACAAACCCCGCCGCCAGCAAGAAGCACACCGCGTAAATCACCACCGGAACAAGCCCCAACGATCCCGCAGTTCCCGCGAAATAGTCTCTCAAGCTCGGCGCGCCCCAGCCGACGATCAATACATTATTGATCAGAAACGCGGCCAGAGCGGCCAACATTCCCCAACCGAATAGCCGTACAATCGGCGCCGGATCGCCCTCTTTTCGAAGTCCCGGTGCCTTAACTGCGGATCTCATGGAGTCCTCCGTCCCTGCCGGTGCCAATCAGCACGCGCCGCCTCTATCCTTTTGCATCTGAATACAGAACGAGCGGGGCCAAACGCGCAGCCCCGCTCGAATGTGTTCACACGCGGACTCAGGTCAGACCCAGCACACGGTTACGCTGGTTGAGGAAGGTGCCTTCAAAGGCAGCCAACGTCCCGCCGATCTCTTTCAGCTTCGCCTGGAAGCTTTCATCGATCTTGGCCGCAAGAGGCGAATGCGCCCGGACGTCTTCAAAGACTTCGGCTGCCGCATCACCGAATGCGTCCCAGATATCGTCGTTGAAAGCACGAACCTGAACACCGTGATCATTGACCAGCTTGGTCATGTATTCACCGTTCTTCGCCCAAGCTTCCGAATGCGACAAAAGCTGCTCTTCGTATGAGCAGGCCGTGAGGATCGCCTGTTCGGTACTCGAGAGCGATTCCCACCATTCCTTGTTCATGCCAAGAGCGAGACCGCCACCTGGCTCATGCATACCGCCGGTATAGTAGTATTTGGCCGCTTCATAGAACTTCATGAAGTAATCATTATAGGCGCCAACCCACTCGGTTGCTTCGATCGAACCAGAAACAAGGTTTTCATAGATCTGGCCACCCGGCAGCGACACGGTCGAGGCGCCCATCTTGGTCAGAACCTGACCACCAAGGCCCGGCATACGCATCTTCAGGCCCTTGAAGTCATCCGGGCTTTCCATTTCCTTGTTGAACCAGCCGCCCGCCTGGGTTCCGGTCGAGCCGCACATCAAAGCTTTCAGACCATATTCGCCCGACAGCTCGTCCCAAAGCTCCTGACCACCGCCAAATGCAATCCATGCTTGCCATTCCTGGGTCGACATTCCGAACGGAACCGAGGTGAAATAGTTGAAACCGGGGTGCTTGCCGCCCCAATAATAATCAGCGCCGATATAGGCTTGGCTGTTGCCGCTGGCCACTTCGTCAAACGAGTCAAACGCACCAACACGCTCGCCCGCGGCAAAGTACTCAACGTTGAACGCGCCATCAGACACCTGTGCAATTCGCGCTGCAAGGCGTTGGGCCGACACCCCCAAGCCAGGGAAATCCCGTGGCCATGTCGACACGATGGTCATCTGCTTGCCACCTTGCGCGAGCGCAGGCGTCGCCAATGCGGCGGCACCGGCACCAAGTGCGGCACCCTTCAAAAATTTACGACGTTCCATATCGTATCCTCCCAGACACATTTTTTGTTTTTTCGCGACAAAGGCCAAATCTGGCCCGCGTCGTGGCAGCAATTAGTAAGCACGTCTTTATTTTATATAAAGCGCTTTTTTGGCATTCTGGTAAGTTTTCCTTACCAGGACCCGGCTATCTCAACGCCTGGTAAGGCTGGCTGCCCGGAATTTTTTTCCAGCAAAATTCGTATCTTATGACCTGCCCCCCCCTGTCGGGATTAGCAAGTGTTCCGTCACTCTAGGGAAAGTGAGCGCAGGTGTTGACTTAGCGTAAGCCTCGCGTTGCCGCTCAGGCGTCCTGCTCTGACTGTCTCGGATCAGCCATCGGTTGCCCGGCAAAGGCCCAATTCAGCTGGTCTTTGGTTTCGACCGCGCAATCGCGCAGCCCCCGCAGCCGGTTCAGCGCATGTAACTTGTCTTCGCCGCTTTCCACCATCAGCCGCAGCGCCACCATACCCGAGCGCCCGCAACCACCCTTGCAATGCACGATAACCCGTCCGCCACCTCTTAGGGCTTGTAGAACGCTCTGGCTCACCGCTGGCCAGCGCGCCTCGATCTCGCTCCCGGGCCCACCAAAATCCGGCACCGGAAGATGATGCCACCGGCTGCCCATAGCCTGAATGTCCCAGCTGAAATTCTCCGCGCCGACCGTGACCATCTCCTCCTTGGTCGTCATCGAAATGACGATGCCAGGCTGCCATTCGTGAAACACCTCCAGATCACCGCGATAATCTCCGCCGCGACCGGGAAGCGAGGCCAGCGCAAGCGTGCCGCCCGCCACGGGCAAGGCATAGATCACCAGACCCGACATGCGCACGCGCCTCCCGACCATTCAAACCAATCCAACCCTATAACTCTCACATCGCCCCCTCCCCCAAGGAAACGCCACAAATTCCAGCAGCTTATAACCTGCGCGCGCTGAACGTATCGCATGCGTTCGCATCACCGCCCTCATATCCGGTCGCGAACCAACGTTGTCTCTGTTCGCTCGTGCCATGGGTAAACGTATGTGGCTGCGGCACCCTTCCGGCATTGCGTTGCAACGTATCGTCGCCGATCTGGCGCGCTGCGTTCAGCGCCTCTTCCAGATCTCCCGGCTCCAGCAATCCACCCACCGCGCGCGCCCACACACCGCTCAGACAATCGGCCTGTAGTTCCAGCCGCACTGTCAGCGCATTGGCTTCCACCTGGCTGGCCTGCTGACGCGCCGCATTGACCTTGGGCAGAATGCCCAGCTCATTTTGCACATGATGCGCCACCTCATGCGCTATCACATAGGCGGCAGCGAAATCACCCTTTGCGCCCAGCTGGCGCGCCATCGTGGCAAAGAACTCGGTATCGAGATAAGCCTTGCGATCCGCCGGACAATAAAACGGCCCCGTCGCCCCGTTGGCTCCGCCGCATGGGCTCTGCGTGACCCCGCTATAAAGCACCAGAACCGGAGGGGTGTATTCCTTCCCGAACGTCTCGGGAAAGAGCGCGCCCCAGACCTCCTCGGTTGTCGCCAGCACCTTGGACGAAAACACTGCCGCCCTCTCTTCCTCTGGCGACAGTTCACGTGGCGCGCGCTGCTCCCCGCCGCCGGTCAATTGCCCGTCAAGCAGCGGCGTCACATCGATGCCCGCAAAATAGCCAATCGCCAGCACCACCAGCAGACCGATTCCGCCGATCCCGGCTCCGGTCTTGCCGCCCCTGCGCCGCCGGTCTTCCACATTGCGGCTGGCGCGCACACCTCGCAATCGCATAACTCGTCTCCAATTACTCTAACTACAATTTCACACTGACCGATTCTGCCGACTATTGCCAAGAATCATTGCTCCGCCCCCACAGCCTTCCAAAGCGCCACTGGACGTGCCGTGCGTGCCACCCTAACTTTGCACGATGAACAAACGTCCCGACGACAACCGCAACAAGCAAGCTGAAAACCGTACCGATTGGGCCGAAGACCGTACCATCATGGCCAATGAGCGCACCTTCGCAAGCTGGATCGGCGCAGGCATGGGCGCGCTTGGTATCGCCATCGGGCTTCAGGCCGTGTTCGGCCCGTTCGAGCCGACATGGCTGGCCAAACTTGCGGCCACGCTGTTTCTCGTGGTGGCACTCGTGCTGTTCTGGTCTGCCCGCAACAATGCGCACAAGACTTATGACCAACTCACCGAACATGCCGCCGAAGCCCGAAAGGGCCGCGATTTCACCGGTATCGCCGTGTTACTCTGCCTTGGCACCATCGCCATTGGCGTAGTCTTGTGGCTAATCTGAACCGAGCAAAACCCAAGGCCAATCCGGTAGACGCGCCGCCCGGCACGGCATAGGTTGGCGGACGAACCAGATCACACTCCCGAATCCCGCGAAAGTCTTCGATGAGCGACACGCCCGAGAAAAACTACCAGGTGCTGGCCCGCAAATACCGGCCCGAAACCTTCGCCGACCTCGTCGGACAAGAGGCGATGGTGCGCACGCTCAAGAATGCGTTCAAAGCCGACCGCATCGCTCAGGCCTTCATCATGACCGGGATTCGCGGCACCGGCAAAACCACCACCGCGCGGATCATCGCCAAGGGCATAAATTGTATTGGCCCGGATGGCACCAGCGGCCCCACCACAGAACCTTGTGGTGTCTGCGAACATTGCGTAGCCATCATGGAAGGCCGACATGTCGATGTAATGGAAATGGACGCCGCCTCGCGCACCGGCATCAACGATATCCGCGAGATCATAGATTCCGTGCACTACCGCGCCGCCTCGGCACGCTACAAGATCTACATCATCGACGAAGTTCACATGCTGTCGACGCAGGCCTTCAATGGTCTGCTGAAAACGCTGGAAGAGCCTCCCGAACACGTCAAATTCATCTTTGCCACAACCGAAATCCGCAAAGTTCCGGTTACGGTTCTGTCACGCTGTCAGCGTTTCGATCTGCGCCGCATCGAGCCCGAAGATCAGATCACCATGCTGCGCCGCATCGCCGATGCCGAAGGTGCCGCAATCGCCGACGATGCCCTCGCGCTGATCACCCGCGCCGCCGAAGGCTCCGCCCGCGACGCCACCTCGCTCCTCGATCAGGCGATCAGCCACGGCGCTGGCGAAACCACGGCCATTCAGGTGCGTGCCATGCTGGGCCTCGCCGACCGGGGTCGCGTCCTCGATCTCTTTGACATGATCATGAAAGGCAATGCAGCAGGCGCGCTTTCCGAGCTTTCCGCCCAATATGCCGACGGCGCCGATCCGCTGGCCGTGCTGCGCGATCTGGCCGAGATCACCCATTGGATCAGCGTGGTGAAAATCACCCCCGAGGCGGCAGAAGACCCTACCGTTTCGTCTGATGAACGCACCCGAGGCCAGACAATGGCCGCCGCGCTTCCCATGCGCGCACTCACGCGCATGTGGCAGATGCTTCTCAAGTCGCTTGACGAGGTCGCACAGGCTCCCAACGCGATGATGGCTGCCGAAATGGCCGTGATCCGCCTCACTCATGTGGCCGATCTGCCCACCCCCGAAGATCTGGTGCGCCAACTCAACAACCAGACTCCACCGCCCCCGCCACCCCAGGGCGGTGGCCCCGGTGGCAGCGGAAGCGGTGGCGGCTCCGTTCAGGCTACAGCGTCGCACTCCGCCCCCTCCGGCGGTGTTTCCGGTGGCCCCTCTGCCGCGCTGGCGCAGGCCGTTGATCAGACGCTCGCCCACTACCCGACGTTCGACCACGTCATCGAACTGATCCGCACCCAACGCGACGGCAAACTCCTGATGGATGTCGAAGCAGACCTGCGCCTCGTCAGCTATCAGCCCGGCCGCATCACCTTCGAACCCACGGTTACCGCCCCGACCGACCTCGCCCAGCGCCTCGGCTCCGCCCTCCAACGCTGGACCGGCAATCGCTGGGCCATTTCGGTTGTCAACGAAGGCGGCGCGCCCTCAATGCTTGAAACGCGCAACGCCGAAGAGAACAAACTCAAGGCGCAGGCTCTCGACAATCCGCTGGTCAAATCCGTCTTTGCGGCCTTCCCCAACGCCAAGATCAAAACCATCCGCACCGCCGCCGATCTCGCTGCCAAAGCACAGGTCGAAGCCTTGCAAGAGGTCGAAGACGAGTGGGATCCTTTCGAGGAAGGATAAGGCACCCCTCCCGCCCGTTTTCTGCTCGACCAGACCTTGCGCCCGCGGTCAGGTGCGACCTTTTGACAAACCCCCGTTTTCTCACAGTTTATTGCGACGGAACCTCCGCCTCGCTGCGTTTGGCGTTCGTCTGAAACCACAAAAGCGCCTCAAGGAGGGCAAGATGACACCGCTCAGCAAAACCGAAATCGCACTGCACTGGATTGTCGGCCTCGGCATGATCGCCATCATGGCGGTAGGGATTTATATCGAGAATACAGAAGCTCGCAGCCTGATGCCGCTTCATAAATCATTTGGCATCGCGCTTTTCGCGTTCATTGTCCTGCGTGTCGTCGTTCGCCTGCGCAAAGGCTGGCCCGAGACCGTCAGCAAGGGCAAAGCCTGGGAACACACTCTTGCGCGGGTGGTCCACTGGGTGTTGATCATCGGCACGCTCGTAATGCCGATTTCCGGCATGCTCGGCTCGATCTTTGGCGGGCGTGGCCTGTCCCTTTTCAATCTGGAACTCCTCGCGGCCAGCCTCGGCGCCGACGGCCGCCCCGTCGCGATCAACGAAACTCTGGCCAACTTCGCAGGGGGCATGCACGGCTTGGCCGCAAAAGTTCTGATTGCCGCCATCCTGCTTCACGTCGCCGGCGCCCTGAAACACAGCTTCGCGGATCGCGACGCGACCCTGGGAAGAATGCTGGGCAAATCCGCCACCTGAGCGAAAACAGACCCTTCGGGCGGCCGAACGATTTGGCCGCCCGACACCAAAACGCCGATGGCGCCACCACTCTGTGGGTGATATTACGCCATCCTATGCTGACCCGCCTGATCGTTCTTTTCGCCCTCCTGCCCACCTCGGCCCTGGCCGAAGTCTGCGACAAGGAACGCCCCGATTGGAGCCCCGCCCTCGGCCCGGCCACCGGGCTTGATGAGTTGGTCTTTCTCTTCACCTCCCTGCCGGGCCTCGGGTTGCTCGGCGCGCTCACCCTCGCAGCACTTACCGCCCAGAAACGCTATTTCGCCATTACCGCGCTCTTCGCCGCGCTGATCGGAACGGCCCTCTCGCTACCGCCTGACGATCTCACCCGCACCGCGATTACCGAAGGCTGCGTCGGCCCCCAAACCCTCCCGATCATTGCCTGCGCCACGCTGACAGTCACCGCATTGATCTTTCTCGCCCTGCTCTGGTTGCGCGAACGCCCCGCCACACGTATTTAGACACCAACACTGCCATCCAAACGGAGACACGAAATGTTCAAAGGATTGGGGTCCATGGGTGACATGGCCAAGATGATGAAAGCCGCCGGCGAAATGAAGAACAAGATGGAGAAACTGCAAGAAGACATGCACTCCATGATGGTCACCGGCGAAAGCGGCACCGGTCTGGTCAAGGCCACCTGCACGGCCAAGGGCGAACTCAAGACCCTTGATATCGACCCGTCGATCTTCAACGCGGACGAAAAGGAAGTGGTCGAAGACCTGATCCTCGCCGCGATCAAGGACGCCCAAACCAAAGCCTCGGAACGCGCCCAGACGGAAATGCGCAAGATCACCGAGGAAATGGGCCTCCCCGCCGACATGAAGCTCCCCTTTTGATCCCGCTTTCATCTTGCCGAAAATATCCCGGGGAGTGTGAGGGGCTGGCCCCTCACCCCCACCCGCAGCCAAGAGCACATAAGGCACGGTCATGAGCTCCACCCGCGATATCGACGCCCTGATCGAGATGATGGCCAAGCTCCCGGGCCTCGGCCCCCGTTCATCACGCCGCGCTGTGCTGCACCTCATCCGCAAACGCGCGCTCCTGCTGCACCCGCTGGCCGACCTCATGCAATCGGTTGCCCATACCGCGCGCGAATGCCTCAATTGCGGCAATGTCGGAACCGCTGACATCTGCGATATCTGCACATCCAACAAGCGCAGCAACGGCGAACTTTGCGTGGTCGAGGATGTCTCCGATCTCTGGGCGATGGAACGCACCGGCGCTTTCAAAGGCCGCTATCACGTCCTCGGCGGCACGCTTTCCGCACTTGACGCCATCGGCCCTGACGAATTGCGCATCCCCAAGCTGATTGACCGCATCGCAACCGAAGACATCACCGAAGTTGTCCTCGCTCTCAACGCCACGGTTGATGGCCAGACCACGGCGCATTACATCGCGGATCAATTGGGAGAAACTGTGCAGATCAGCACCCTGGCCCAGGGCGTCCCGATCGGCGGCGAACTCGACTACCTCGATGACGGCACGATCGCGGCCGCCTTCAAAGCCCGCAAGAAGATCTGACAGGCAATATCCGCGTACGGCAGCAGTATAACCCCGCCACAGCTCAATTCAGCCGCAGCAACCCCGCCTCATGCCCGCGCAAACACATCCGCGCGGTCTCGCCATAGTTGCGCACCGGGTCGCGCAACTCGGGAAACAGCGTGAACAACTCCTCGCGCGCGGCCTCTGCCACCGCATCAAGACCTGTCTCGCCGGGAAAGAAGCTCTCCGAAGGCGCGCCTTCCGCATAGATGATCTCGTGATCGTCAAACAGGATGTGCACATAGCTCACCATCCCCCCCGGCACGACCGCCACCGATCCGCCATTCACCAGATGCTTGGCGCTGGCCAGAACTTCACTTTCGCCAAACAGCATGGTCGCCCCGGCCCCCTCGATCAGCATCCGATGCTGCGGCGACACCAAGAGCGGGCGGCGGTTGCCCAACACACCCGTCTCAAACCGCACCGGCGCCAGAGCCCCTTCAGCCGGCACGCTGCGTCGCCCGGCCCAGCGCACGGGCTGCAATCCATGGTCGCGCGTCACCACCATATCGCCCACCCGCAGATCCTCGATAGGCCGCAAGCCCTGCTCGGTGGCGATCCGCGTTCCGGCGGTAAAGCAGATGATAACGTTTTCGATCTCCGAGAAGGTCACAACAGACCCATCCGCCAGCGTGGCAGATCCGCTCATCCCGCCGCCCGCACCCGGGTCGGGATTGGTATAGCTGATATCGTCCCAATGGGTCTGACCATGAAAATTGAGCGTATCGCCCAATGTCTCATCACCCTCGCCACCGACGATCGTGGCGTTGTTCGTACCCGCCTCACCGGTAACGACCACGTGGAACAGATCGTCACCATCGCCGCCATAGGCGCTGTCGCCTTCCGCGAGCCAAAGGGTATCATCGCCCTGCCCGCCGAATATCTGGTCGAACCCGGCGCCGCCAGTCAGGCTGTCATTCCCCGCCCCACCGATCAGAGTATCATTGCCCGCACCACCTTCGATAACATCATCCCGCGCGCCACCATCAAGCTCATCGTCACCGTCATGGCCAAACAGGGAATCGTTGCCGTCAAAACCGAAAACGGCATCATCACCGCTGCCGCCATAGATCGTATCGTCGCCCGATCCCCCGGTGATGACATCATTGCCCGCCTCTCCATAAATCAGGTTGGCATCCGACGTCCCGCCCGCGTGAACCGTGTCATCGCCCTCTCCGGCATAAACCGTATCGCGACCCGCGCCAGTCTCGATGTAGTCATCGTTCGAACCATCGCTGTGGTCGTTGTTGTCCACCCGGTCGCCCTCGGGATCGTCGGCATAGGTGGCGTCAATCAGATCGGCACTGTCCGTGCCTTCCACCCGGAAATTTCTTGCGACCCCCGGAATACCCATCGCGATCAACTGCGCTGGCGTGCTCACATCACTTGGCGACACCCCTTTCAGCGTCAGGCTCTCACCGCCAGGAAATCCCAGGACCGCGTCGCCGGTGCCATCGCCATTGCTATCGCTCACCGTCACATCTTCGACATTGACCGGGTTGCCCTCAAGGTCAGTCAGCGCCGTCACATCCAGCCGGTCTTGCCCGCTAAACGTGCCGTCGCCGTTGTCGGTGGGCACCTCGAATGCGTAAACGCTGTCGGCCCCTGACCCGTTGGCAAGGATCAGCGTGTCATCCCCCCCGCCAAGGATGATATGTTCAATTTCGCTAAACTGCCCGGTCCAAGTACCATCGCTAAACGTGCCAATCTCGGGGTGACCATGGCTGAGATCAATGGTCAGGTCGTCGGTAACGCGACTGAAATCCAGCGTGTCGCCCGCAACCTCATCAATGCCTTCACCTTCCACCGTGTCATTGCCGAAATCGTCTTCGATATAAAAAATGTCGTCGCCAAAACCGCCCCATAGATAATCGTCACCGGTCCCGCCAAACAACTTGTCGTCGCCATAGCTGCCGCGCATCCAGTCATCACCAGAGCCGCCGTAAATCGTGTCGTTGCCCTCGTTGCCCTCAAGGTGATCGTCGCCTGCGCCGCCACTGACAAAATCATCGCCGGTTTCGCCATAAATCGAATCCGCGCCGTCGCCGCCCTCGATGCTGTCATCATCTTCATTGCCATAAAGGCTGTCATCACCGATCCCGCCAAGGATCGTGTCATCGCCCATGCCGCCGCGCACCGTATCGTTGCCCGCGCCGCTTTCGATACTGTCATCGCCCAAATCCGCAAGGACACTGTCGTCCCCCGCGCCGCTCCGAATCGTGTCGTTGCCGTCGCCCGCCTCGACATAATCATCCTCGCTGCCATCGGCGGCATCGCCATTGTCGATCTGATCACCGTCCGGGTCACCAATATATCCCGCGTCAATCAGGTCATCGCCCGCGCCGCCTTCAACGATGTAATCGAGCTTCTTCTCTGGCATTGCCCGTCTTTCCCCATTGCTGCTTCGGCCCGCCGCCGGCCACTGCGCTTCGAGGCGCATGACCATCACAGATAGCGACCGCCCCCCGAAAACGGGGGCGGCATCTTCCAGCATTCAGGAAAGCATCACACAGAGGCACGAGAAGGGCGCGACTGCGGCAATTGTCTGCGATTTCCGGCAACCATGTGACCATAAGCAGGCAACAGGAAGGCTAAGGAATCAGGATCACCCGCAGATCGTTGACGTTGGTTCCCGTCGGCCCGGTGACGAACAGATCGCCAATCGCTTCAAACGCTCCCCAGGCATCGTTGCGCGCCAACGCCTCGGCCGGATCAACCCCCGCCGCGCGCATCCTCGCGGCGCTCTGGCCATCGGCAAAGGCTCCGGCATTATCCTCGCTGCCATCGATACCATCGGTATCCGCTGCCATTGCGGCAATGCCCTCCTGCCCTTCGATCGCCAAGGCAAACGCCAGAAGGAATTCGCTGTTGCGCCCGCCGCGCCCTCCCTTCCCTCGCAAGGTCACAGTCGTCTCGCCCCCCGACAGCATCGCCACCGGAGCTTCAAACGGTCGGCCCCGCCCGCGCACTTCTCGCGCCATCGCCGCAAGAACCCGGCCTACATCGCGTGCCTCGCCCTCAATGGCGTCTGACAGGATCGCGGGTGCAAAACCGGCTGCATTTGCCACCTCCGCCGCCGCCTCCAACGATTTGGCGGCACTGGCAATCACATGCACCTCATGGTTGGCGAAAACCGGATCATCCGGCAGGGGGGGGGCCTCGGCCCGCTGCAACGCACCCATCAAACGATCTGACAAAACGATGCCATAGTCGCGTACCGCCGCCAGCGCCTCGTTGCGCCCGCTTGTCCCCGGAAAGGTCGGCCCACTGGCCACCTCTGCGGGGTTGTCCCCCGGCACATCCGACACGATAAAGCTCACGACCTTCGCAGGCGCCGCCGCCTGTGCCAGCCGCCCGCCCTTCACTCGGCTCAACATCTTGCGAACGGCATTCACCGCCCCAATCGGCGCCCCGCTGGCCAAAAGCGCCTGATTCAGTGCGATCTCATCCGCAAGCCCAAGCCCCGCGACCGGCGCCGCCAGCAACGCCGAGCCACCGCCCGAAATCAACGCCACCACCAGATCATCCTCGCCAAGGCCGCTCACAGCATCAAGTAGGGCCGCGCTCGCCGCTTCTGCGGCCGCGTCCGGCACCGGATGCGCCGCCTCCAATATCTTGATCCGGCGACATTCTGCGCCAAAGCCATAGCGGGTCACGACCACCCCGCTCAGCGGCCCATCCCAAAGCGCCTCAAACGCCGCTGCCATTTGCGCGGCGCCCTTCCCGGCACCGATCACCACCACCTTGCCGCTTGGCGCCTCGGGCAACAGCTCCGCCATGGCCGACCCCGGCTCTGCTGCGGCCACGGCTGCGGCAAACATCTTTTCCAAAAGCTCACGGTGACGCACATTCATCATCGTCCCTCCCAGGACCAATGAACGCGCAACGCCTGAACTGCACAACCCCTTCCAGCCACCGTGCATGCACATACCAGATTGGAAACCGCAATTTCACCCGGCAGGTGGTCTCGTTGGCCCGGTTCAGCTGTCGTCAGAGGCCGCTACGGCAACAAGACCCAGCGCCAAAGCAGCCGCGACGCCCATACCGGCATTCGGGGCCAATCCGCCTCTGAGCGCGGCAACGCAATAACGAACCCGTTTGCCATCCACCACGACCAGATCACGCCGACAACGATAGGTAAGTCCGTTGCTGCCGACGATCGTCACAGGATAGGCTCCCGATCCCGCTTCATCAACAAGCTGGCTCTGACTTACGTTTTGCGCAGATGCTGCACCTGCCAGCCAGAACAAACCGAATGCGACTGCGGCAGTCTTCACGAAATAGCTCATTTTAATAACTCCTTCATCAATATTCAGGGATTTTCATGGTGTCATATCTGCTGATTCGAAACATCATCGCCGCGGATTCTGACCTTCAATGGGCTTCTTCTTGCCGGTGGCGCACGTGCAGTTTATCATACCCTTTTTCCCTTTAGCCCCTTTGACACAGGGCTATCCGATCCCCGCCTTTCGCCTGCTGCACATCTGTTGTCGTTCGGACCGAACATGCGGTCGCCGCGCCCTCTGGCATTATAAGCACTTCCAACTGGCGCTATCGACTTTGGCCGTTTTCAGGCTGAAACTGTTAGCAGAGCTTCACACCCAAGCCCGCGCCCCGATCAGCCCAGCCTGACCCCCGCCGCGGCCCTTCCGGAGAACACACCATGGACGGACACCTTAGCGAAAATGACATCAGCCATGTGGTCGACGCCGACCGCGCCCACGTCTGGCACCACCTGACACAGCACAAACCCTTCGAGACCGGCGAACCCCGCGTCATCATCGAAGGCAAGGGCATGCGCGTCTGGGACCAGAACGGCAAAGAGTTTCTCGATGCCGTGTCGGGTGGCGTCTGGACCGTCAATGTCGGCTATGGCCGCGAAAGCATCGCCAACGCGGTGCGCGACCAGTTGATCAAGCTGAACTATTTCGCAGGCTCAGCCGGTTCGGTCCCCGGCGCGCTGTTCTCGGAAAAACTGATCTCGAAAATGCCCGGCATGACGCGGGTCTACCACACCAATTCCGGCTCCGAGGCAAACGAGAAAGCCTTCAAGATGGTGCGCCAGATCGCGCACAAGCGTTACGGCGGCAAGAAGCGCAAGATCCTCTATCGCGAGCGCGATTATCACGGCTCGACCATCGGCGCGATGTCGTGCGGCGGCCAGGACGAGCGCAATGTGCAATACGGCCCCTTCGCCCCCGATTTCGTGCGCGTGCCCCATTGCATGGAATACCGCGCGCAACAGGGCTGGGATGGCACGTCTGAAAGCTATGGCGAATGGGCCGCAAACCAGATCGAAGAGGTGATCCTGCGCGAAGGCGCCGACACCGTGGGCGCGCTCTGCCTTGAACCGGTCACCGCAGGTGGCGGCGTCATCGAAGCGCCCGAGGGCTATTGGCCGCGCGTGCAGGAGATCTGCCGCAAATATGATGTGCTCTTGCATATCGATGAGGTGGTCTGCGGCGTCGGGCGCACCGGCACCGAATGGTTCGGCTATCAGCATTACGGCGTCGAGCCCGATTTCGTGACCATGGCCAAGGGCGTCGCCTCGGGCTACGCCGCCATCGCCTGCTGCGTCACCACCGAGCGGGTGTTCGACATGTTCAAGGACGACGCTAGCGATCCGCTGAACTATTTCCGCGACATCTCCACGTTCGGCGGCTGCACGGCCGGCCCGGCGGCGGCGCTGGAAAACATGCGCATCATCGAAGATGAAAACCTGCTGGAAAACACCACTTTGATGGGCGAGCGGATGAAGTCGAACCTGTTGGCGCTGATGGAAAAGCACAAGGTGATCGGCGATGTGCGCGGCAAGGGCCTGTTTCTCGGGGCCGAGCTTGTGGCAGATCGCACCAGCAAAGAACCGGTGAGCGAAAAGGAAGTCGCACAGGTCGTCGGCGAATGCGGTGCGCAAGGCGTGATTATCGGCGCAACAAACCGCTCGGTGCCGGGCTTCAACAACACACTCTGCTTCTCGCCTGCGCTGATTGCCAAGTCTGACGATATCGACGCGATCACCGATGCGGTCGATACCGCGCTGGCCCGCGTCTTTGGCTGACGCCAAATTGTAAGGAATTGCGCCGCGCTTTCGCGCGTCGCTCAAGGGGGGCCTCGCTTCGCTCGGCCCCCCTTTTCATGGGTTTCGGGCTTTCACCGCCACTTCAATCGGAGCGCAAGACGCAACCGACGAATTGCGTATTTTGGAAAGATGAAAACATGCCGCGGCTTCTGCCCGTGTTCTTTATCGCTATCTCCGAAGCGTTCTGCTTAAAGCTGAGACCGGGTTAAGCGAAAACACCGCGCTGCAAATCAATGCCGCGAGCGTTCCAAGATCAACCCGTGAGTCTGGTTTATCTCGAAACGCTTTAAGACCAGATTGCGCCGCGCGTAAGGCCAGCCTACGTTGCGCCTTATGACAATTTCAGTAGATACCTTCTTTCTCGATCCTGACGCGCAAGGCACCTTGCAGGCGCGCATTCAAGCGATGGTGGCCGAGGGTATCCTTTCCGGGCGTTTCCAACGCGGTGAAAAACTGCCCTCATCGCGCAAGCTGGCGGCGCATCTCGGCGTGTCGCGCATTACCGTGACGCTGGCCTACACCGAACTGGTCGCGTCTGACTATCTCGCCGCTCGTGGCCGCTCGGGGTATTTCGTTTCCGAAGAAGCGCCCGACCCGCCCGCCTTTCCGCCGCAATCACCGCGCCAGGATGCAGTGGATTGGACCCGTGTCATCGGTCAGCGATTTTCCGGCGGGGCAACTCCCGTCAAACCGCTCGACTGGTCCTCCTATCGCTATCCGTTCGTTTATGGCCAAACCGACCCGCGCCTGTTCGATCACGCCAACTGGCGACAATGCGCGCTTCAGGCGCTGGGCCAGAAGGACTTCGCCTCGCTCACCTCGGATTACTACGATCAGGACGATCCCGAGCTGGTCTCGTTTATCGCCCGCCACATCCTGCCGCGCCGGGGCATCCTGGCCGGGGCCGAGGAAATCCTCGTCACCATGGGCGCGCAGAATGCGCTGTGGCTGGCGGCACAGGTGCTTTTGACCCAACGCCGCAAAGCCGCCATCGAAGACCCTTGCTATCCGGCCTTGCGCGACATTCTCGGCCAATCACGCTGTCATGTGGCCCCTGTGGCGGTTGACGGAGATGGCCTGCCGCCAGAGGCCCTGCCCGACGACACCGATGTGATTTTCACCACCCCCAGCCATCAATGCCCGACAACCGCCACCATGCCGCTCACCCGTCGCCAGGCGCTGCTCGAACGCGCCCGCGAACTCGACGCGGTGATCGTCGAGGATGATTACGAGTTCGAAATCTCGTTCCTTTCGCCGCCCTCTCCGGCGCTGAAATCACTCGATCGCGACGGGCGCGTGATCTATGTCGGCTCGTTCTCGAAATCGCTCTTTCCGGGGCTGCGGCTCGGCTTCCTTGTCGGTTCGCCCCCTTTCATCCGCGAAGCGCGCGCCTTGCGGGCCTCGGTGCTGCGCCATGTGCCGGGCCACACCCAACGCACGGCTGCCTATTTCCTGTCGCTTGGCCACTACGACAGCCTGATCCGCCGCATGGGCGAGACCCTGCGCAGCCGTCGCGAAGCCATGAGCCAAGCAATCACCGCACATGGTCTGAGCGTCGACGGCAGCGGCGCGTTCGGTGGCTCTTCGTTCTGGATGCGCGCGGCGGGGCATATCGACATCCAAGCGCTCGACGCCCGCCTGCGCGCCCGCGGCGTGTTGATCGAGCCGGGCCATGCCTTCTTTGCCGACGCCGATCGCGGGCGCTGTCACTACCGGCTCGGCTATTCCTCCATTCCCACTGAGCGCATTGCCGAAGGCATCTCGATTCTGGCCGAGGTATTGGCCGAATCTCGCCAATCTGGTACTATTCCGCAAACCCATCTGGCTCTAACCCCGTTTGCGCGAAGACCCTAATTTCGTGCCAACCCGGCGCGCCAACCGCTCGCCCCGCAACCCGTCTGCCCAAAGGATCGCACCCATGAAAATGACCACCGAAGAAGCCTTCGTAAAAGTGCTTCAGCGCCACGGTATTGAGCACGCTTTCGGCATCATCGGCTCGGCCATGATGCCGATTTCCGATCTCTTCCCCAAGGCCGGGATCACTTTCTGGGACTGTGCGCACGAAGGCAGCGCGGGCATGATGGCCGATGGCTATACCCGTGCCACCGGCAAGATGTCGATGATGATCGCCCAAAACGGCCCCGGCATCACCAATTTCGTCACCGCCGTCAAAACCGCCTATTGGAACCACACGCCGCTCCTGCTGGTCACGCCCCAGGCGGCCAACAAAACCATCGGTCAGGGCGGCTTTCAGGAAGTCGAGCAGATGAAGCTGTTCGAGGACATGGTCGCCTATCAGGAAGAGGTCCGCGATCCGTCCCGCGTCGCCGAGGTCCTGACCCGGGTGATTTCACAAGCCAAACGTCTCTCGGGCCCGGCCCAGCTCAATATCCCGCGCGACTATTGGACTCAGATCGTGGACATCGAAATCCCCGAACCGATCGAATTCGAGATGTCACCGGGCGGCACCAATTCGGTCGCCGCCGCCGCCGCGCTGCTAAGCACCGCGAAAAACCCGGTCATCCTCAATGGTGCCGGTGTTGTGCTCTCCAAGGGCGGCATCGCGGCCTCAATCGCGCTGGCTGAACGGCTCGATGCGCCCGTCTGCGTCGGCTATCAACACAATGACGCCTTCCCCGGCGGCCACCCGCTTTTTGCCGGCCCTCTTGGCTACAACGGGTCCAAAGCAGGCATGGAGCTGATTAAGAACGCCGATGTCGTGCTCTGTCTCGGTACCCGCCTCAATCCCTTCTCAACCTTGCCGGGTTATGGCATGGACTACTGGCCAGCGGACGCCAAAGTCATCCAAGTTGACATCAACCCTGACCGTATCGGCCTGACGAAAAAGGTCACCGTCGGCATCATCGGCGACGCCGCCAAGGTCGCTGAGGGCATCCTCGATCAACTCGCCGATAACGCTGGCGACGAAAACCGCGACTCGCGTCGCGCGGCCATCGCAGCGGCCAAAACCACATGGGCGCAGCAACTTGCCGGGATGGACCATGAAGACGACGATCCCGGCACCACATGGAACCAACGCGCTCGCGCTGACAAACCCGACTGGATGAGCCCGCGCATGGCATGGCGCGCGATCCAATCCGCCCTGCCGCGCGAGGCGATCATCAGTTCTGACATCGGCAACAACTGCGCCATCGGCAACGCCTACCCATCCTTTGACGAGGGGCGCAAGTATCTCGCCCCCGGCCTCTTTGGGCCCTGCGGCTATGGCCTGCCTGCCGTGATCGGCGCCAAGATCGGCTGCCCCGATGTGCCGGTGGTCGGCTTCTCCGGCGACGGTGCCTTTGGCATCGCGGTGAACGAGCTTACTGCGATTGGCCGCTCCGAATGGCCCGCGATCACTCAGATCGTCTTCCGGAACTATCAATGGGGTGCGGAAAAGCGCAATTCGACCCTCTGGTTTGATGACAATTTCGTCGGCACCGAACTGGACGAGCAGGTTTCATATGCCGCCATCGCCAAGGCCTGCGGCCTCAAAGGAGTTGTGGCGCGCACAATGGACGAACTGACCGCTGCGCTCGACCAGGCGATCAAGGATCAGAAGGCGGGCAAGACCACGCTGATCGAAGCGATGATCAATCAGGAACTGGGCGAACCGTTCCGCCGCGACGCCATGAAAAAGCCAGTCACCGTGGCCGGGGTCGATGCCGCCGACATGCGCCCGCAACAAGTCTGAGGCACATAAGACCGGGCGGTCTTGCGGGTCGCCCCACCAACCGCGCGCGGCCTCCATCACAGAGGCCGCAGCCTTTCGACGCTCCATGCACACGTGATCATCGAGACATCGCTGCCCGTGGCCGACGTAAGCGCCGCGATCCAGCAAGCAGGGTATGAGTCAGCACCGATAGCCGCCTGACGTCGGACCCGCCTACAACCAGGGCAACTGGTTGTAGTAGGCGTGACACACCTCGTTATTCAGCGGCTTGACTTGCGATATCCGACGTTTCATGCAATGGGACGCTAACCGGAATAGAACATTGATCAATATCATATATATCCTCGATCAATTCTTGGGGTGATTTCATGCAAAAGCCCGTCGTTGTGACATCCATAAACCCGTTTTCGCGGCTGACGCATCAGATGCGCTGCTTTCAGGCGTGGACGGCGCTTGGGTTCGATGTTCACAGCATAAATACCAAAGCCGAAATCAAGGAATTGACTGCCGCTGGGCTGCCGGAAGAGGCAATCCTGAACGTCAAGAAGCGTGAAACCGGCGCGGTGGACTATGGTAAGGCGGTTCCGCGGATCAGACCGCTTCTGAACCGCTTGCAGCTGATGTATCCTCAAAGCCCGATAGTTCTGGTGAATTCCGACATCTACCCGGCCATCCGCGATACGGGGTTTGTGAACGCTTACTTGTCCGATTCACCGGCCGTGGCACTTTGCCGCGAGGAAACCTCGAAGGTCGAAGCGACTGAATTCGTATGCCGCAGGCCCTATCGCGGGGGGCTGGATATCTTCATGATCAGCCCCTTGGCGCTGCGCAAGATCAACACCATCCTGGGCCAGCTACCGGTGGCTGCGCGGATGTGTTTTGGGGTGCCGGGGTGGGATTACCTGATGGGTTCAGTCATCTGCAGCCGCGAAGTAGGTGGGGCCATCATGGACAGTGGCCTCTTGCTGCATGAAAGCCATCCTCAGGCTTATGGTGAGGTGGATGAGCTGCACCAATATGTACCTGTTCTCAAGGAGCTGGGGACAGTTCAGTCAGACAGCTACGGCCAGGCTGCGGCGGAATTCGCCCAAAAGATCAGGTCTGATTGCGACCGATATACGGGTTATACCAATCTCATCCGCGCCACCTATTACCGCCAGCCCGGCCCGACCAAGCACGCCTCACCAGAGGCGTTGCGCATCTGTCGACGCCTCTGTGACATGCTGCCGTGGGCGCAATGGAATTACAACTTTTACTTGATGGCCAACCTGGCGGAAGCACATCTGCATGGCGCAGAGTTCGATTTTTCCTCCAGTTCCGAGTTTTTTGTTCGCAGCCAGAGCACACATCATCGTTTCGCCGAAACCTTGCTGGCAATCCTGTTTGAGTTGATGTGCAAACCGGGCCTTGCCGCCAACACAAGCGACACTTACCCAGCCAACAACCGCCATAGCGAGGCGGTCACGCAGATACGTACCAATATGGCTGATGCCCCGGCAAGTGCGCGTCTCGAATTTGCCCAACTTTTCGGTCGCGAACTTCTGAGCGTTGACACCATTCTGAACGATCGGCTTTACGACTACCTTTGCTTAGCCTGTCAAAACGATTACGAACGCGCACTAATCGCGGAAATCGACAATCTCTTGAGGAGTGTTCGTCATGCTGCCTGAACCCTTATCCCAAGAATCGATTTTGCCTTGGGAAGCAAAACTGGTGATCGAACCGTCCGAACCGGATCTGCCGGGCGTGTCAGTCGTGATCCCGATCTATAACGCGGGGGCCTTTCTTGAGAAGACCATTCGCAGCCTGTTATGCAATGATCTTAACGGGATAGAACTTATTCTGATGGACGGTGGCAGCACCGACAACACCCGTGACATCGTTGAACACTACAAAGATAGCTTTGCCGTTATCGTGAGCGAACGCGACAGCGGACAGTCGGATGCCATAAACAAGGGTTTCGCCCGCGCCACCAAGCCGATCCTCTACTGGCTCAACGGGGATGACATAATCTTGCCGGGTGCGCTTTTGGCCGTTCGCCGGGCGTTCCGCGACAATCCAGGCACCGAAGTGGTGGTCGGCAACGCCTATATGACCGAAAAAGATTTCACTCCGATCCGGCATTTTGTGTTTGCGCCTGAAAAGCTCGAATTCTCTTACCTGCTGGATTACGCGACACACCATCTCGTACAACCCAGCGTGTTCTTTTCACGCACCGCCTGGGATGCCGCAGGGCCATGCAAGGAAGAACTGCATTACGCCATGGATGCGGACCTGTTTTTGGGCATGGCCTCCAAATACAAGTTTCACCACATTCCAGTCGATATCGGGTACAGCGTCTATCACGAAGAATGCAAGACGCGCGGCAAACGCGGCGAATCCATTACCGAACTGGCACTTATTCAGGCCCGCCATGGCGGGTTCAGCGAGGCGCGCCATACGCTCGATATTCTGGTAAGCCTTTTCAACGAGTCAAGCGAGACGCTGGATGGCGGGGGCCTGTCTGTTGACTCCAAACCAGTGATCGAGGGCTCAGCCGAATTCTGGGCAATGCGCTGTCGCGCGCTTCAGGACGAGGTCGCCGCCAATCAGGCGCTTCTGCTGAACAAGGACATCGCCCTGACGGACGCATCGACGGAGACATCATGAACGCGACAGCCGAAAAAACTCGGGTTGCCGTCCTGTCCAGCGCATCGGGTGGTGGTGCGGGAATTGCAGCCATGCGACTTTGCGAAGCGCTGAATCACGATAATAATGTAAGCGCCGAGTTCATCGACGGCGTGGCAATGGGTGGCAAGCTACCATTAGACGTGGCGCCCCAAACCAGCATGTCGAACCGCACGATCAGCGACACGCATTTTACCGTCGAATACCCCGGATACTCCCGCGGCTGGCTGATCGATCTGCTATGTGGCTATGACTTGGTGAACGTACACTGGGCGTCCTTTCTTGTCAGCCTGGCAGAACTGCATTCGGTGGCGGCCAGCGGCACGCCTTTGCTGTTTACGCTGCACGATTTTCACTACATCACCGGCGGCTGTCACTATCCGGCCACCTGCAAGAAGCTGGCCAGCGGCTGCGTCTCTTGTCCGCAAGTGGATACCGCCCACGTCAACCCGCTGCTGATTCAGCGAAACCTGGGCATCAAGCAGGAAATTTTCAGTTTTCCCAACGTCCACCTGTCGGCCCCCAGCAAATATTTGCGCGATCAGGCCGTGGCGACCGGCATCATACCCGAAAATCGCGCCCATGTGCTGCGCAACGCATATCAGCCTATGTTGCCTCCCGATGTGCCCGAGCCGTCGACAAAAATACGCATCCTGCTGATTGCGGATTCGCTGGTCGAAGGGCGCAAACAGATGGCGCTGGCGATACAAAGCCTGGCCGAATTGGCGCGCCAAAACGCGCAACACGCTCTTGGCCTCGAATTCACGCTTGATGTCGTGGGCCATGTTGATGAGCAACTGCGCGGGTTGTTGGGTACAGTCGACATGCCACACGTTGCGCATGGCCGGATCGCCGACCACGCACATCTGAGCAGGATCCTGTTACAATCGGATCTGATGCTGACCTGCTCGAACGAGGACAACTGGCCCAACATCCTGATCGAAGCCGGGGCGTATGGCTGCAAGCCCATCGTGGGGCCGGGCCATGGCTGCGAGGAATTCGTTCACACCTACCGCTTTGGTCATGTGGCCGAGGACTACACCGTCGCCGCCTTTGTAGGGGCTGCAATTGCGGCCGTTGAGGAGCGCTCACGCTCGCAGGCGCTTCGCGCACTGACCGAAATTCGCAACGATCACAATCCGAAACAGATCGCAGAGCGTTATCTCGAACTGTTGCGCACCATCCACACTTCAGCTCTCTAGACCGCCCTCGTCGCCGTGGTAATACCGCGGCGACAGGTGCGTTAAGCAGGCTGCCCGGTTCCCTCTCTTTGATATACCCGTTCCCGATTGTTCTGCACTCTCCAGTCCTAGCAGTTTCGATCCGAACAAGAAGGTTTGCTTGGCCTGCGCAGTAGACAAATTTGACACAAAACTGTAATCGTCTTCGATACCCGTTAATCCAGGGCCGTGGGGCAGGTGACAGTGCTCTGAGCGCCGATGTGAATAGAGAACGACAATGAGCACTGAAAGCACTGCAACACCCGATAACGAACGGTTGACTGGCGCCGTGGCAGAGCTTCGCTACGAAAACCAAATCCACGTTGCAACGTCAGCGGCTGAGAAGGACATGCTGTTGCAGATGATGCAGCAAATCCAACGACAGTTGGAAACCTGCCATGCAGAGCTCCGCATCACCCAGGCCAACCTGCGCGAGCAGCGTCAGAGCCATTCCGCGACACATGAAAAGCTCATCGAATACATGGTCGAGAACGAAAAGGTTCAAGCCGAAAAGAACCGCGTCACCCAGAAGCTGGCCGAGCTTGAGGCTTGGGTCAATGCTATCAAGACCTCGCCAATCTATCGGCTCACCTACCCCGTGCGGCGCTTGCGGGCTGCCCTCAGACGGCAAAGATAGGTCGATCAACGACGCGTTAAGAGCGCGCGTGCGCCGCATTGCGTTGGCTTGGATCTGGTGAAACCAAGGTAAAGCGCGGGGCCATTTCTCGAATTTGGTTCAGAGCGCGGCCAAAGGTTACCACATAAATCACCCAGCGTTGCCGATAACCAAAAAATCAACCCTTATGCGCCGCCGCCCCCTGCCTGCCCCGCGCAACTGATCCCAAAGCAGGACTTTCAGCCAACAAAAATTTCTCGAAAAGCCATCGCCTTTAGGTGACCTCTTTGAGTATACGCGTAACAACAGATGAAAACAGGACTGACCCAGTGAACATTGCGAAAATTGTCCAGGTTGAGCGTAATACTGATTTCGGGAGTCCTGGAAACCTGATCGTCGGGCTTGATTCACCGAAAAGCGGCCAGATACTCAACGGCGATGAGGTCTCCATTTCCGGCTGGATCCTGTCGAAAGAGAACGTGCCGGCCGTTCTTGAGATCAAGGACGAGAACGGCGAACGGCGGCTTGAGATGAATGTCGACCGAGCCGATGTGACAAATAACAACACCACGCATTTCCCGCGCAAAGGCGGCGCCTATTGCGGCTTTCGTCACTTCATGCCGGTCAAGGGCAAGGTCGAGGTCTCGATCATATCGGGCGACCGCAGTTATCCGTTCTTCCAGATGGACAGCACGCCTCTGGCATCACTGGACATCGAAGCACTTTGCAATGCCACAGTCGACGCCTTCATTGCAGCCAAAGGCGGCCCGCGACCGGAAAATTCTCACGCCGACAATACCAAAGAGGCCGCGATAATCGAGGAAGTCTGGTCAATCGCGGAAGTGTGCCATATCAAACGCCCCAATCCCGATCTGATCTCGCGACTAACCCAGTTTCGCCGCCATCATGGTGTCGCCGCAGTGGCAATGCTCAAGGAAAGCCTGAATCGCAAAATTCTGTATCCACAAGACCACGAGCTGACCCATCACGGCGCGATGCGTACCTTCCGCTTCTGGAGCGAGGCCGAGATTGATACGCATCTAGACGATGTGCACGGCTTCCTCAGCAAGCTTAATGCCATGAACTATCCGTCGTTCATCTTCTTCGGCACGCTTCTGGGGGTGATCCGCGACAATCAGTTGATTCCGCATGACGATGATATCGACACGGTCTGCATTCTGCCTGCTATGGCTGACGCGACCATCCCCGATTACACCCAACGCATGGCCGATATCCTGAAAGAGGCCGGGGGTCGCGTCGTGGGCAATTATCCGCACCACAGGCACGTATCGCTGGGTCGGCGCGCTTTCGACGTGTTCCTTGGGGTGGACTACGGCGAGACCGTCACGCTCTATAGCTACAAAACCGTCACCTGCCCCCGGTCCGAGATTTTTCCGATGGATGAGTTGGAGTTTCGCGGCAAGACCTACCAAGCGCCCGCCTCATCAGAAAAGGCGATCGCACGCTATTATGGCCCCGAGTGGCGCACGCCGGACAAGAACTTCTACGACAAGTAACGATACCGCCCCAAAGCGAAAGCTGGCGCACAAGCTAAAGCGTTTCTACTTAAACCTGAGACAGGGTTAAGTGGAAAGGCTGCGCAACATATCCATCTTGTGGGCGTTCCGAGACAAACTCGTGATCCAAGTTTATCTCGAAACGCTTTAAAGTGAATTTTCCCAACACGCCCTAGCCAAACATCTCGCGCGCGGCTTCATAGTCTTCGACGAAATCCACTTCCCGCCACTTCAGGCCCGAGGTATCGGCGACTTCGACCCGCACGCCGCCCTCGTCGATCATGCGTTGAACCGCCAGCTCAAAGAATGCCTGAAAGTTACCTTCTTCGAAAAGCAGTTCGGCATGACGGCGCAGGCCTCCGATATGGCGTCCGGAAATCCGCGCCAGCCCCAAGAACTCACCGTCAGCGCTATCGGATGGCATCTGCTTGGTCACGAGCGTGATGTGGCCATTGGTGACCTGCACCTTCATCTCTTCTTCTTCGCACGGGTGATTATCCACGGCAAAGACCATATCCGCGTTTTCATCATGTGCTAACAAGCGGGCAAAGACTTCGGGCTCAAACACGGTGTCGGCATGAAGAAAGATAAAATCTTCTCCCGCCAGATAGGGCAGCGCCAGCCAAAACGAATAGAGCACGTTCGTGCTGTCGAAATGCGGGTTAAACACGATCTCGGACTTGCCTGACCAATGTTCGGCGACATATTCGGCGATGTCCCGGCGGCGATAGCCGGTCATGACGATCACCTCTGTCACGCCCTGATCGGCAAAAATCTTGAGCGATTGACCAATCAGCGTACTGTCGCCCAACGGCAGCAGGCTCTTAGGCCCCCCATTGGTAATGGTGTGAATTCTGGTGCCTTTTCCGGCGGCAAGAATGACGGCTTTCATGAGGGGATCCTTATTGCTGGAAAGGGGTTCGCCGAGCCTTGTCGGCCCGGCAGAAGAGAAGGTCAGCCAACCCAGGCGGCTTTGTAGATATGTTCGATATCGTCCGGCCCGCCATATCCGGGGTCGGTATCCAAACGGCCGGTAACCTCGCCGGGGAACCGCGCCACCATGTCCGCAGTCACGCCCAGATCGGACAGGCTGGGGGTCAGGCCAATCTGCGCCAACAACCCGTTCACCGCAGCCACAAAGGCCTCGGCGCGATTGTCACCATCCTGCGGCAGGCCGATCCAATCGGCACACTCCTCCAGCTTTTCTTGGGCATGCGGCAACACGTTGTTCATCCATGCTGGATAGATCGCCGCCAGACCTGCGGCATGGGCGGTGTCGGTGGCGGCCCCGATAGGGTATTGCAGCCGGTGGGGCAGACATGTGGTCGACAGCGCCAGATTGATCCCCATGACCATGCTGGCATAGGCCATCTCGCTGCGCGCCTCAACATGCGTGGGATCCTCAAAGACCACCGGCAGCCACTTGAAAACCCGCGCAATAGCCCCGCGTGACAGGTCTTTGGTATAAGGCGTGGCCGCAGTCGACAGCCAGGTTTCCAAAGCATGCGTCAGCACGTCGAAACCGGTGACCATGGACACATCTCGTGGTGTGCTCCAGGTCAGTTCGGGATCAACGAAGGCATAATCTGCGGCATTAGAGGCCCCGCGCAGCCCCAACTTTTCGCCGGTCTCCTGATTTGTCAGGATTGCACCATAGCTAAGTTCCGCTCCGGTGCCACTCGTGGTGGGCACCAACACCAGCGTGTTATCGCGTTGCGGCAACCCGCCTTTCAAAGCAAGAAGCTCGGACATCGCCATATCGCAATGCAACGCCATGGCCGTAGCCTTGGCCTGATCCAGCGCGCTCCCCCCCCCGATGCCGATGACATGGGTGAATGTCTGCTCGCCATGTGCAACCAAACAAGCGTCGATGTCTTGCGTCCGCGGATTTGGGCTGACCTGATCCCAGATGGTGGTTTTCGCAACCGCTTCGATAGATTGCAGCAGTTCAGCCACCATCGGCCGGCCAAGCGATGAGGTCGAAGCCACCACAAGCGCTCTGGGGTCCTGGGCGCTATCCAGAAGCAGAGCCAGTTCGTGGCGCGCACCTCCACCAAAAAGAGTTCGGGTCGCCGTACCAATTGGAATGGGCATGGTCTGTTCCTTCAAGTCCTAGAGATTTTCAATGAACTCGGCAGCTTGGCCGCGGTGCCGTGACAAGATTTCGCGGCGCTTCAAGAAAAGCGGATCGGCCGCAGCGATTAACTCGCGATAGAGCCCATACATGTCTTCGTAATAGGACTTGTCATGCGCTCGCGGCAGGAAAATCTGGCGCGTAACGACAATCTGGCGACAGGCATCAGAGTAGGACGGAAAGATACCTACGGCACACATCACGATGATGGCGGCGCCAAGGCTCGTACTCTCAAACTCATCCATGTAATGATAGGGCAGACCCGAAATAGTGGCCTTGATCTCGTTGGCAATCGTGATCTTGGCCAATCCCCCGCTGGCGGTAATCATCTCGGGTTTCGTGCCGCTTTCTTGGAAAATTTCCAGAAAATCACGAATCGAAAATCCAATCGCCTCGAAAATCGCGCGCATCATATCGCCACGATCATGGTGCCGCTCGATGCCGAAAAATACACCACGCGCATCGCCATTCCAACTGGGTGCGCGGGCCCCCAAAAGGTTGGGCAGAAACACGATGCCCGAATGCGTCGCACCCGCAACGCCCGTGCCGCCTGAACTCTCGGTTTGCATCAATTCATAGGGATTTGACGTATCCTTGTAGAAACATGTCTTGGCCCATTCAATCAGCCCGCCACCCAGGTTGTTCGAACCACCTATCAAATAACCATTACTGGGGGGGAAATGCTGGCTCATAATGCGACGCTTGGGGTCGACAAAGGGCGTGTCAGAATACATCCGCACCGATGTCACGGTGCCTGACACATCACAGATCTGGCCCGGTGCGCTAACGCCAGTACCAAAGACCGAACAAATCGCATCATAGGTGCCTACGACCACATCAGGCGTATTGGGAAGACCCATTTCAGCAGCGACACCCGCCGACATCGCGCCGATATTGGTGCCGATATCAACGCAACGTGGCAAGGTATCCGTCGACAGACCATAATTCGCGTAAAGATCGTCTGGATAGCTCCCGGCCTCGGTATCGTAAAAGAATTTCTCGGCATTGAGGCTGTCTGTCACCAGCTGCCCACCGGTCAGTAGGGCGATCAAGTAATCGTTCGGCGCCAGGAAGGCATGGGTACGAGCAAACTGACCGGGGTCATTTTCTTTCAGCCATAGCATGCGCGACATCTGGCTATACTGCGACGCCGAATACCCATAGGTTTCCGCCAGTCGCTGAAACAGAGGGTCGGCAGAAATACGTTTACCCTGATCATCAGCACGCTTGTCAGAGACCATCATAACCCGGCCCACAGGCTCCAGATTTTCGTCCACAGACACCAGACAGCTCGCCGAGCACGACACTGTCACATAGCGGATATCAACCTTTGAGTAGGTGTTATCCATGGCCTGGCGCACCACTTCGTAAAGCTTTTTGCGCCATTCGAGCGCGTCCTGTTCGACACGGTCGCCGACCAGCCTGGAATTGACCCGCTGCGCAGCAGTGGCCAGACGTTGGCCGTCTTCTGAAAACAGGATAGCGCGGATGCTCTTGAGCCCAAGATTGATGACCAAAATCACGATGATGGATCCTTTGAAATGGAGGAGAAGAGCGCCATGTAGGACAAAGCAATCCGTCGGCTTTCTTCGCTCAGGCGGGTGTGCAGGGCCGAAGGATCGCTGGCGATCCGACTCTGCAGTTCCGGGTCCGCTAGAGCGCGCACATAGGCTTTCTTCAACTCGGTCGAGATGTTTATCTTTGCGGCTCCGGCACGGATTGCACGCAGGAATTCGGCGTCTGAAAGGCCGCTGCCACCATGCAGGACCAGCGGCAGATCGGTAAGCGCCCTTGCGCCTTCGAAGATGTCCCAGCGCAGATTGGACTTGGTCGCATAGTCACCATGCACATTGCCGAACCCGACCGCGATGCAATCCAACCCACCATCCTTGGACAGAGCCTCTATGTCGGCGTCCGGGGCATAGTTGGCCGTTGCCTCATGGCCGTCTTCTTCTCCGCCGATCTGTCCGACCTCGCCCTCAACGGCGCACCCATGCGCATGGGCAAAGTCCGAAATCTCACGCGATTGCGCACAGTTTTCCCCAATCGGCAGTCCCGAGCCGTCAAACATCACCATGTCCCAGCCCGCAGTGATGCAGGCGCGCAGAATGTCGTCGTCGTGGCAATGATCAAGGTGCAGAAAGCATTGTCCAGAATGGATACTGGTCGCCGCCTGATACCAGGCATACACCGCCGGGGCACCATGCTGCTTGATGATGCGGGCCGACACCTGAATGATTGCCGGAAGGCCGCTCTCCGCGCTCGCCTTTGCGATGCCGACCATAGCGTCGAAGCTGGGGGCGTTGATGGCAACTACGGCGGAGGAAGAATCCATGGCAGAGATCAGGCAATCACGAATGTTCACCAACTTAAATTCCCTTTCGCATGACTTGCTTAGAGCCGCTAAAGGATGAATCCGTCAGCCCCATTCACACCGGTGAACCTGATCTACTTGGAAATGCGTCGGCTCACAACCATTTGCCGCCCGTCAAACGCCCTCGAACGTCCAACCGGCCGCTTCTGATAGCCGTTGCCGACAAACCCCTAGATCATTCTGAGTCTAACCCGTGATTCACGGTCTATCTCGAAATGACTTAGGCGGGTCTGCGGCCTACCCCCGCCTATTTCTTGCGTTTCCAGGTCCCCAGCCAACGCGAAACCCGCCCCTGCTGCTCTGTCACGCTTTCCGATACATCCTCCCAGGCCGGATCAATCGAACGTTCGCGAAACTGCCGCCACATCCCACGGACAAGGAAGAAA
This sequence comes from Rhodobacteraceae bacterium LMO-JJ12, assembly GCA_021555075.1. Taxonomy (NCBI): domain Bacteria; kingdom Pseudomonadati; phylum Pseudomonadota; class Alphaproteobacteria; order Rhodobacterales; family Paracoccaceae; species Rhodobacteraceae bacterium LMO-JJ12. The sequence goes on along the minus strand of JAKGBX010000002.1, from coordinate 129,310 downwards.
ATGAAGATCACGAAGGCAAAGAAAAAGATATTATACCATGGGACTATGGTCACATCCGGCCCCTCAACCTTCCTGATGCCAATCGCGTTGGGAAAAATCGTCAGGTATTTGTTGCGCCAGCCATAATGCGTGATCACCACCCATTGATCCGGCCCCATTGATTGAACACTCGCCGCGTTCGCTTCGGCTTGCAAATCCGATGAATCAAACTTGAAATAGGGTGGCCAGATCCAGCCCGTATCCTCATTGCGATAGACCATCACCTTGGTGCTGTCGCGCTGCCCGAACCCCAAAAACCAGGTCTTTTTGATCTCGGTGTTGATCAGCCGCAAATCACGCGTCGCCAACTCTGCCGCACCGCTATCCGCCTGGGCATAGAAAATCCGGTTGATCCCGGTGAAATCCGACCTGATTACCTCGGTCGACGTCACACGCCCGACATCATGCTGCGGCAGCACGTAATGCAAGAATGCGAAAATGATCAAAAAGATCACGATCTTCAGTGCAGTCCAGATGCGGCGCATATCGCCCCCTTTTTAGTATTAGTAATACGTCGTCAGAACGTGAATCACCACCACCGACACTGTCGGCACCACGAAAACCAGCAACAAGAGTTTGGGCCGGATCGACCGATCATACTTCGCCATGCCCGCCTCGATAAAGGCCGCACGCTCTGCGCTATCCCCGCTGTCGCCATGTTCCGCCGCCCAACGATCTTCCAGCTTCTCTCGCCGGATTGATCGCGAATAAATCGCAATCAGAAAATACACAATAGTCAGCCCGATGCCGCCAAAGAAAATCAGCCGGATCAACCCCATCGTTTTACCTCCCCCTCACCGCGCCCCACGGCCCGACCCGTTCAATCAGATCTTCGCGCGGCACGGGCCGGTCATCATCCATCGGCGCATCATGGCCGAACAGTGCCTTGCGCGTTCCCAACTTGTCCACTTGATATTCGCGGTAGAGAAAGTCGGCTACGTATGACTTCTTGGTTTCGCTCCACGTCGCATAGAGCTTGTAGAACAACTCCTTGTGACAGATGAACAACTGGCGCACGTCCTTGGGTGCCAACTCACTTAGAAGCATATTCACCAGATCGCGGTCCGCGTGGTTGCCCGCCCTCAGCGTATAGAAATACGCCGGGTGATCGCTGGTAATACGCGGCCATTTCCCGCCGTCCTCGGCCCATTTGAGCATCTCGGCCAGCCCGCGAAATTCCTCCGGCAGGTCGCTTGCATGACGCCGCGCCAGCGCGCGAATATCCGCCCGCGTCGCGCCCGCCAGATTCACACCCGCCTCCTGTGCGGCATCCACCACGATAAAATCCATCTTCTGGCGCAGGATCGCGGCGGCATCTATCCCGCGCACCTTTACAATCGGCTCGACCAGATCGTTGTATTCAAAGAACTTGGCAATCTGGTTCCGGTCTTTCAAATCAAACGTATACTTGATCGGCAGCTTGCCCAACTCATCCTTTTCGCCGCTCGAAATCACCGCCGGGTGATCCATCCCGCGAAACAGGTAAAGCCCGCCAAAATGCGCGGTCCAGAAATTCTCCTGCGAAAACTCCATATGCTTAAGCTGCAATGAATTGCGTGTCACATCGCCGGTTTTCTTGGCCATCCCGATCATTTCTGCGATCAGAACATCATCAAACCAGGCGTCCTCTTCCTCCTTGAAGCGGTCCACCATCTGACCCAGCTTTTTCGCCTGGCGCACGGTGCCTTCCGTGGTATCTGCTTCAACCACAACCTTGCGCAGATCAAACAGCCGCACCGGCTCCTCCACCGCATAGACCGAGTTTACCAACTCGCCGCCAACTGCATCGCGCGCGGTCAGCGCAAACAACTGCGCCTCATTCTCCTCGATAAACTGGCGCAAAATCCCCCGGCTGGTCGAAAACTTCGCATTCAGCAGCGGCGCGGTTTTCTGCTCGGTCGTCAACAGAATAAACTGCCGGTTCACCCCCGCCTGATTAAGATAGAGATGATCGCCTAGCTCCTGCCCGATCTCCGGGGAATACCCCGAGATATCAACATGAAAATCGCTCAAGGCCGTCCGCTTGCCGGTCAGATGCTCCAGCGCGCGATTATACCGCTCAATCAACGCAGGCGAGGCCACCTCAATGAGGTTGCCAAACATCAGACCCTTTTCAATGAGGCGTTTCATCCGTCATGCCCTTCGATCACAAAGCGATGCGCCCGGCCCGAGGGTGGGTGCACAATGCGCCCGCCCATGGGGGCGGGTCGGGCGCATCGCGGCGTTGCCGCAGGGAAGCTCCCTTTGAGGACGTTTCTAAGCGTCACCCCTTCCCCTCCAAATACCTTCTCTTCGCCTCTTCCTGACGCCCAAACTCGCGCACCATGTTCTCAATCGCCACCTCGTCGGACTTGTCGGCATAGCGGAACTCGCTATCCGCATAGCGGTTGATCTCCTGCACAACCATTTCGACCGTGATCGGCTTGCGCAGCTCCTCGATCATCCCCAATTTCTCTTCATACCCTTTGAACAAGAACAGATCCGGCTCTTCCATCCACTCGTCGGGCAGCTCGAAATCCATCGCCCGCACCTTCACGGCGTCGGTGATGTTCTTGATCGCGCGACCGGTAAAGCGTGCATCGGCCTCCTGAATTCCCTTCAGGTATGTGCCCAGCTTGGCAATCGTATCAAGCCGCCCGATATCCTTCTCAACCCGCTCATAAACCCGCACCAACCCCTCTTCATGCGGCTGATTGTGGCTCTCAAAGCTGCGCGCAACGGCTTTCTTGATCTCCTGCGCCGCATATAATTCATGCTGCCCAAGCGGAATATCATGATGCTTGCCCATCAACAGCGCGAGGATATCAATATAATCCTCCCGGCTCTTCGGCCCATCCACCAGGAACCGCGCCCCGGCACGCTGACGCAACGCATCGTCCACATTCTCCGGGTAATTCGAAAACATCCCAAAGGTGCAATTGCCCCGAACCACGGTATTTGCCCCGGCAAAACTCTCCATCAGAACGGCAGTAATCTCCAACTGGCCCGCCGAACTCTGCCGGTCCCCCCGCTTCCCGGCCAACTGATCGATATCGTCAATCGTGCCAAACCCGATCACGCTCGGGTCAATCACATTGTTGATAAACGCCTTGGCGTTCTGCGCCGATTTCCCCTGATAGCTGTCGATGCTCTCGGTGCTGAGGTTCTGATAGCGAAACGGATAGCCCGCCGTATCGCAATACCCCTTGATCAACCCCGCCATCATCTGGATCAGCGTGGTTTTCCCGGTGCCCGGCATCCCATCGCCCATGAAGGTAAAAATGAACCCGCCCAACTCGGCAAACGGGTTCAACCGTCGCTCAAAATCATACGCCATCAGCATCTTGGCAAGGCGCAGGGATTGATACTTGGCGATATGGTTGCCCACCACCTCATGCGGCTGCTTGAACGTCATGGTCAACGTGCTGCCCTTGGCCGCCCGCGCCGGTTGGAATCCACGAATGGCGAAATCATCCGCCTCCACCTTCCACGCCGCGCCCGCGAATGGCTCCAGCCGCCCGGCGCTTTGAGCGCGCAGGGCAACCTTCTCCATCAACTGCTCGGCAAACGCACAGACGCAGGCAATCAGCCGCGCATCATCCCCGGCCAACGCGGCAATGTCGCGGTCCAGCTCCCACAGCGCGCCATGCAAGGCCAACTGGCCATTGTCGGTCAAAACCTCTTCAACATCGCCCACCACCACGGAAACTTCCGTCATATGCGGCGTCAGCAGAAACGCCGTCGCGTTGCCAAACACATGCAGCGTGATCAGCGCCTCAGCGGTCAGAAGCTCGGAAAACTCATTCTTGCGATCCGGCGGCAAAGCTCCTTCCAGGTTCGCGCGCTTCAAATCGCTCAAACCCGTCGCATCGCCATAATTCTCGGCCACCGCCTGCGCTATTGCCACGGCGCGGCGCAGCCCCGCCATCACGCTCGCCTGCGTCGGCGACACCAACGGATCATCACCATCCGCCGCCTCGATCCGCGCCAGCAATTGCACCCCTTCGGGGCGCGCCGTGCTGCGTGTCACCAACCCCGGCGTCGTGGTCCGAAACCGCCGCCTTGTGCCAATCCCGGCCGAACGTTCCTCTTTGGGCGCATCATGCCCCTTGGCAATCCGCGGCGTGTGGTCGAACCCCTCCAGCATCGCGGCAGCAGCGTCATAATGCTTGCGGATATCTTCTTCCCGCAGCTCCATCAAATCACTTGTCCGGCTCATATCTTATACAATTCCATTCTTCATCTTGCCAAAAATATCCGCGCCGCAGGCATCCGAATTTTCATCGAAAATTCGCTACCGATAGCTCAAAACCCGCCCCTGCGGGCTGACAACAAACTTGCGCACACTTGAAAATCCCGGCGGCTGCTTTTCTTCCAACACCTGATAAGGACGCTGCGGCAGGATGATCGCCCGTTCGGTGCGTGTCGCCCCGGTATCCACGCCGCGCCCCGAAAACGGATCAAGCGCAAAAATCTGGCGCTCCACCGTCGAAAACCACCCTGAACGCACTTCGGTAACGCGTTCGCTCTCCAATTCCTCAAGCGTCCAGGCCAGCGCCCAATCCTGCCCCTCGGGCGCGCGCGCATCGCGCAACACCTCGCGCAGCGGCCCATTCTGCAAGGTATATGCATTCGAATACATCGGCCCGACATGAAACCGGCGCAGTCGTTTGGGATGCAGATCGTCAAAATCCTCATCAAACCCGCGCGCAATCGTGACCAGCTTCAGCCCATCCACCGATTGCGCCATCAGATGCGCCTGCACCTCGGGCCAGCGCCGCTCATCCAGCGGCAGCGCAGTGCGCCCGGTATCCTCCACCTCCATCAGGTAAATCGTCGGCAGGTTCACCTGGCTGTCATAAACCGCCCAATGGATCATATAACGCGTGCGCGGACTCTCGCCGCTGATCCATTGCACCTGCGGATCATTCCTCGCCCAGAACAAATCACCCTTGGCCAGTTCTTCGTAATAGAGCCGCTGAGACAGCGCATATTGCAGCTTGGTCGGCAATTCCCGCTCGCCCAGAATCAAACGCACCATCTGTTCCTTGAGCGCCGCAACCCCCGGCATGTTCTCCAAATGCCGCGCCGCCTGCGCCGCGTCATTGGCCATCACCAACAACTCGTTGAACACCGGAAACCCGCTCTCGATCCGGTCCATTTCCAGCGCGCCAAAAAAACGCCCCGTGTCGCGCCCGACCAGCAGATATTTCATGCTCAGCGCTTTGAAGGTATAACCGATGGCGACGACATAACGCGTCATCACCTCGACCTCGCGCTTGCTCAATTGCCCCTCGGCCTGCATCTGCCCGGCCACCCGCGCCAGATGTCCGGTGATCGTCTCGAACTTCTTGAAATACCGACGCGACGCAAAGGTATCTTTCAGCCCGATATGATCCTGATCCAGCGTAATATCATCGCGGCGGTCGGTGATATCCATCATGGCGCAATCCTTGCACCGCTCGCCAAAGCGGCTGTTTCACGCCCGAGAACACACGGGCGTGGCCCTTTGCTGTCTTCTCCCATCACGCCCCGTAAAGGTTCTTGTCGTGTTTCTCGACGATCTCGGCAAAGCGGCGGGCAAAGCGTTCATCCGCCTTGGCCTTCTGCTCCAACACTTCGCGCGCAAAGACCATATGCCCCTCATGCGCTTCCATCATGTCGGCCATCCGCTGGTTGGTCGCCGTGCCGATGGCTGCCATGCTGGCTTGTGCTTCCTTGTCGGTCTGCACGCCAATTTCGTTGATCCGGTGTGCCACATCCTGCTGCTGCGCCGTCTTCAATGATTTGGTCAAAGCATCATACAAAACAACCCGCTGCTTGGTGTCCGTCTGCAACTTGTTGATCAAAACCATCTGTGTCGCCGCCTGATTTTGCAAGCTGTCAATCCAGGTCTTACCCTTCTCGATATACCGCTCAAGCGTCTGGCTTTTGGCCAGCTTGACCTGCTCGTCCTGCACCAACTCGTTATAGCGGCTGTTCAACCCGGCCAGCTCGGTTTCCAGCTTGGTGCGCGCCGCGGCGTCCTGCTCAACCGAAATCTTGTTCTCCAATTCGATGATCTTGGGGTCCATCGCCAAAATCTCGGCCCGCACGCTTTCCAACGCCCCCACCGTCATCTCACGCTCGTCCAGCGTCTCACCAAGGTTGGCCTCGACCTGCGTCTTTTGCGTGCTCAACACATCAAGCTGGTTTTGCAAAAGCCGGGTAATCACGTCAGATTTCGAAATCAAATCCTGCAGCTTGTCGTCAATCGACGCACCGCGCATGCGTTCTTCACGCAATGAATCCGCCTTGGCCTTCGAGAAGATGCCAACGAAAGACTCCCAGCCCGTCTTGGTGCGCATCTCGTCGAAATCACGCGAGAACGCCGAAGTTACATCATCCAGGCCCATGATCAGCTCGGCAATGTTGGCGTTCATCAAATCGGTATGGGCATGCACGTCCTCAAGCGTGGCATTTTCAATGTCGATGGCAATGTCATCGCCGGTCTTCATCTTTTGGCGCGCAGTCTCGATCCGACTGGTCAACTCCGAGATCTTGGCTTGCGCCTCGGCCACCTGTTTTTGCGATTCCACAACCTGGGCTTCAAAATTCGCCATGCAATACTCCCTTTCAAATAATACGCTGAGGCAGATATGGGGAGTGTTAATCCGATTTACATCTGCCGTTTTCTCACTTTGCGCAAAGTTTCGCAAACCCGACGCGTAAAGGGAAGGGGAAAGGCAAAGCTGGTCAACAAATCCATACCACGGCGCTGATTTTCTCCCCGACTCACTTCTCCATGCTACGCTGATCTTCTCAACAGGGACCAAAAAGGAGAAAATCCATGTGCGATATCTGCGTCATGAACGCCGTCAAAACCAAAATGCTCAACCGCCGCGACCTCTTCAAAGGTGCCGCCATGGCCGGGGCCGCCGCCGCCATTGGCACTGCGGTCAGTACTCCGGCCCGCGCCGCCTCCCATGGCGGCCCGGTCGATATGAGCCATACACATTCGGCCGAATTCCCGACCTATTTCGGCGAGTCGCAATATAGCGACGAGCAATTGTTCAATTTTGCCGAGCATGGCTTCAACCTCAAGCAATTCACCGTCAACGAACACACCGGCACCCATGTCGACGCGCCGCTACACTTTTCTGCCGATGGTCATTCGGTCGATGAAATCCCGATCAATCAACTGGTCGCGCCGCTCTGCGTGATCGACATCGCCGCGCGCGCCGCCGACAATGCCGATGCCCAGGTCACACCGGATGACATCAAGGCATGGGTCAGCGCCAACGGCGAGATCCCGGCCAATGCCTGCGTGGCGATGCATTCCGGCTGGGGCCCCAAGGTCGATACCGATGCGTTCCGCGGTTTTGACGGCGAGGCGATGCACTTTCCCGGCTTTCATGTCGATGCGGTCAAGCTGCTGATGGAAGAAACCGGCGCGATGTCGATCGCGGTTGATACGCTCTCGCTCGATTTCGGGCCGTCGCCCGATTTCGCCACCCATTACGCATGGCTGCCGACCGGGCGTTTCGGGATCGAATGCATCGCCAATCTCGACAAGGTTCCGGCCTCTGGCGCAACGCTGGTGATCGGTGCACCCAAGCACAAGGGCGGCACCGGCGGCCCGGCCCGGCTTATCGCCTTGATGTAAACTCATCCCCGGCCTGCACGAGTGACGCAGGCCGGGTGTTTACCACCGTTTAACTCAAGATTAACGCTGCCGGACGCTCACCCCCGGCAGCCGCGAGTCAGCCAAGATGGCAGCCGCATGTCACCCCCCTGATTTTTGCGAAAAAGGTTAACGGTTAACCCACCGACCTATGCCGTTTGCGCAAGCGTTTCCCTAAAGCGTTTCGAGATAAGCTTTAATCACAAGCGTTCTCGAAACGCCCACCTGATCAATAGGTTTCACGCGTTTCGCCATATTGTTGTGATCCAACAATAGGTCGAAACGCTTTAATTCATCCAACCACGTTGAACGCAGGACCATAGGGATAGCCGGTGATATTTTCGTTGCCATCGTCCTTGATGATCAAAATATCATGCTCGCGATACCCCCCGGCGCCGGGATTACCTTCACCAATGGTCAACATCGGTTCCATCGAAATCACCATGCCCGGTTGCAGAATCGTGTCGATATCCTCGCGCAGCTCCAACCCTGCCTCGCGCCCATAATAGTGGCTCAGAACACCAAACGAGTGACCGTAACCAAACGTGCGATATTGCAGCAAATCACGCTCTTCGAAGAACCTGTTGATCGCAAAAGTCACTTCCGCACAACTCACGCCGGGCTGCAACAGACCCATACCAAACTCATGTGCCGCGACATTGGCTTCCCAGATTTTCAGGCTGGCGTCATCCACCTCGCCGACAAACATCGTGCGTTCCAGCGCGGTGTAATACCCTGAAATCATTGGAAACGTGTTGAGGCTCAAGATATCGCCGCGCTGCAAAACCCGCCCCGTCACAGGGTTGTGTGCCCCATCCGTGTTGATCCCCGATTGGAACCAGACCCAGGTATCGCGATACTCGGCATCCGGAAAGCTCTTGGCAATCTCAAGCTCCATCGCATCCCGGCCCGCCATCGCCACATCGATCTCGCGAACCCCTTCCTTGACGGCGTCGCGGATCGCATAGCCGCCCACATCGGCCACCCGTGCACCTTCGCGGATCAACGCAATCTCGGCCTTTGATTTCATCAACCTCTGGCGCATCGCCGCCGGAGCAATATCCACCATGGTCACGGGTTTCAGAAAATCTTCCAACTTGTCGCGCATCGCCAGCGTCAGGTGGTCCGCCTCATAGCCGATCACCTTGTTTTCACCGCTCACCGAGCGAATTGCGCGCCAGTAATTGTCGCGCTGCCAATCGGTATAGGTGATGTTGTCACCATAGGACCGCCGCCAAGGCTGCCCCGCATCAATCCCCGCCGAAATGGTCACACATTCCGTTTCGGTCACGACCAACGCATAGGGCCGTCCAAAGCTGCAATAGGTGAAGCCCGAGTAATACGAGATGCAATGCATCGAGGTGAACACCGCCACCGCGACCCCCATTTCGTCCATGCTCTGACGCAACAGCTTGATGCGCCCAGCATATTCGACTTCAGAGAATTGCAGCTTGGCCTTTTCGCCATTATGAAAACGATACATTTCAGGACGTGCAGTCATCATGACCTCCTCAATCAAAAGAAGATCCCGGCGTTCAGGACTGTTGAAAACGGCCACGATCATGGGCGACGCCATCGCCCTTGGCCTCGGCCTCTCTTGCCGATCTCGTGCGATCTGGCAAGATGGTTTTAATGCAAACAGGGGAAATTAATCATGTCAGCTAGGCCAGGTGTCCGAAACCTCATAACAGACGTCCCCGGATTAACCGTTGGAAACGCCTCCGACGCCACGATCAAGACCGGATGCACCGTTCTCTTGGGTAACGAACCATTTACCTGCGGCGTCCACGTCATGGGCGGCGCGCCGGGAACGCGCGAAACCGACCTCCTCGCGCCCGACAAAACGGTCGAACAGGTCGATGCCCTTGTCCTCTCCGGCGGCTCGGCTTTCGGACTCGACGCCCCCTCTGGCGTGGCCGACGCCCTGCGCGCCATGGGTCGCGGCTTCGCTGTTGGCGATCAAAACGTGCCCATCGTACCTGCTGCAATCCTCTTCGATCTGATCAACGGCGGCGATAAAAACTGGGCTGAAAACCCCTATAAATCCCTCGGAAAACAGGCGCTTGAAGCCGCCGGCACCGATTTCGCTCTCGGCTCTCAGGGCGCCGGAACAGGCGCCACTACGGCGGGCCTCAAAGGCGGTCTCGGCTCTGCCTCGATCGTCTTGCCCTCAGGCCACACCGTCGGCGCCCTCGTCGCGGTCAACGCCCTCGGCTCGGCGACCGTCACCAACAGCCCGCATTTCTGGGCCGCCCCCTTTGAGGTTGACGACGAATTCGGTGGCCTCGGCCCCGCAGCAACCTACCCCGATTCGCACACCCCCCCGACCAAGCTCAGCCTGCATGCCAACACCACCATCGGTATCATCGCCACCGATGCCGCGCTGACACAGGCACAATGCACCCGCCTCGCCACCGCCGCCCACGACGGCTTCGCCCGCGCGCTTTTCCCGTCTCACACCCCAATGGACGGCGACGCGATCTTCGCCGCCGCCACCGCCACCAAACCCTTGCAAGACCCTATCGCCGACACGCTCTATCTCGGCCATGCCGCCGCAACGGTGATGGCCCGCGCCATCGCCCGCGCCGTCTTCGCCGCCACCCCTGCCGAAGGCGATATCATGCCCTGCTGGTCATCCCTCTGACCCTTTCATCTTGCCTGAAATATCCCGGGGAGCGCGAGGGGCTGGCCCCTCGCCCCCCTATCCAATCAGAACGTCAACCAAATCACTATCCGCAACTTCCAGCGATTCAATCACATCGAAATGATGCCGCCCCTCGGCAATCACGCACCCGCAATCCCACGCCTCAGAGAGCCACCGCGCCTGATCCAGAAACGCAGGCCGCTCATCTCCCCCCACCCAAACCGTCACAGGCACATCCAACCGATCACGCATCAAAACCGGGCTTTCTGCCTCTGCTTCCGCCGCATCAAGACGTAGATCAGCCGCCATTGAGGTCTTGAGCAATGGCCGCAAATCCGCCACGGGCGAAATCGGAACCACCTTTTGCAACCTTGCTGCCACCTCCGGATCCAGCCGCCCTGGCTCCAGAATCCGCGCCACCAAATGCCCTCCTGCCGAATGCCCGCTCAAAACGATCGGCCCGTCGACCATCGCCGCGCTCACCTGCACCGCACTGGTGATCTGATCGGTTATCTCGGCAATCCGAACCGCCGGACAAAGATCATAAGATGGCAGCACCACAGCCCAGCCCCGCGCCTGCGCCCCCGCTGCCAGATGGGTCCAATACGAACGGTCGAAGTTCAGCCAATAACCGCCATGCACAAAGACAACCAGGCCCTGCGGGCGTCCTTCTGGCAATACCAGATCAAACCGCGCCCGCCCGCTCGTGCCATAAGGCAACCCGGGGCGAAACCGATCCGCCGCGCCCTGCACAAATGCAAAACTCCGTGCCGCTTCCAGCCACATCCCCGGAAAGGCTTCACCCCCCGGAATATAGGCCGCGTTGGCATAGGCATCATCCAGTTCCATGGCGCTTTTCTCCCGTTCTGGCCCTAGACAATCCTATCCTCGGGTGGTTTCCCTTGGCGAGTAAATTCAGGACAACTCACCGACAAAGCGGAGGTTCGCCATGCTTGATACCACCACCAATCTCAAATCGCTTCTCAATGATCCCACATTGCTGTGCGAGAAGGCCTATGTCGCTGGCACTTGGGTCGAGGGCAAAGACGGCGCAACCTTCCCTGTGACCAATCCGGCCCGCGGCGACGTGATCGCCAACGTCGCCGATCTTTCCCGTGCACAGGTGGCCGACGCAATCGCCAAGGCAGAAGCGGCGCAAAAGGATTGGGCCAAATGGACCGGAAAAGAGCGCGCTATCGTGCTGCGCCGCTGGTTCGACCTGATGATGCAGCACCAGGAAGATCTGGCCAAGATTCTCACTGCCGAAATGGGCAAACCTTTGACCGAAGCCCGTGGCGAAATCGCCTATGGTGCGTCATTCATCGAATTCTTCGCCGAAGAGGCCAAGCGCAACTATGGCGACATGATCCCCGGCCATCAGCGTGACAAACGGATCATGGTCATCAAGCAACCCATCGGCGTTGTCGCCTCGATCACACCATGGAATTTTCCCAACGCGATGATCACCCGCAAGGTCGGCCCGGCGCTGGCCGCAGGCTGTGCCGTAGTTGCGCGCCCAGCCAAGGAAACACCGCTCTCGGCACTGGTTCTGGGCGAGTTGGCCACGCGTGCAGGCCTCCCCGATGGCGTGCTTTCCATCGTCACCTCGTCCAGCGCCTCCGAGATCGGCAAAGAGTTCTGCGAGAACCCAACCATCCGCAAACTCACCTTTACCGGCTCGACCGAAGTCGGCCGCATCCTTTTGCGTCAAGCCGCCGACCAGGTGCTGAAATGCTCAATGGAGTTGGGCGGCAACGCGCCTTTCATCGTATTTGACGACGCCGATATCGACGCCGCCATCGATGGTGCAATCATGTGCAAATTCCGCAACAACGGTCAAACCTGCGTCTGCGCCAATCGCATCTACGTGCAATCCGGCGTATACGATGAATTCGCCGAGAAACTGGCAGCAAAACTGGCCCAAATGAAAGTCGGAGACGGACTTGAAGACGACACCGCCTTTGGCCCGCTGATCAATGCCGACGCCGTCGAAAAGGTGCGCGAACACATCCAAGACGCCACATCAAAAGGCGCCGAAGTGGTCTTTGGCGGTAGCCAGCACAATCTCGGTGGCACCTTCTTTCAACCCACCATCGTCAAGGGCGTGACCCAAGACATGCAGGTCGCACAAGACGAAACCTTTGGCCCCATGGCGCCCCTCTTCAAATTCGAAGACGAAGACGAAGTCATCGCCATGGCAAACGACACGATCTTCGGCTTGGCCAGCTATTTCTACGCCAAGGATCTCAGCCGCGTTTACAAGGTCGCCGAGGCGCTGGAATATGGCATCGTCGGGGTAAACACTGGCATCATCTCGACCGAAGTTGCCCCCTTTGGTGGCGTCAAGCAATCCGGCTTGGGCCGCGAAGGCAGCCACTATGGCCTCGATGAATTCTGCGAACTGAAATACGTCTGCCTGTCGGTGTAAAAGTCGTCTTTTTGGCCCCGGCTCTGCGCCGGGGCCAAAAATATTTGCATCGCGCCCAAGGATTGACGAATGCCGCGCGTCATATCAATTGTGATGCGTATGGGAACAAGCGATGAAAGTCTGGCATTTGCGGCCGCCGCTGGCGATGCCGCCGCTTTCACGTCCTTGATCGAGCGGCATTACGACGGGTTATTCCGTCTCGCCTTTCGCCTCACCGGCGCACGCGCCGAGGCTGAAGACCTGACCCAGGATATTTGCGCCGCGCTGCCCGCGAAACTGAGCAACTTCAAGGGCAACGCCAGATTCACCACCTGGCTCTGGCGTGTGGTTGTGAACGCGTCCCATGATCGCCGCCGCCGCGCCGCCACCCATGCGCGCCACGCGGACGGTTGGGGCAGTTGGGAGCTCAATCGCCGCGCCGCCAATACCGAGGCCGCCGAGGCCGCGGACTGGCTGGCGCAGGCGATGCGAGCCCTGCCCGATGATCTGCGCGACACGCTGGCGCTGGTGCTTGATGAGCGCACCCACGCCGAGACTGCGCAAATCCTCGGCGTCTCCGAAGGCACCATCAGCTGGCGCATATCGCAAGCCAAGACACACCTGCGCACCCTGCGCATGAGCGAGGATCAGTCATGACCGACGATCTTGAAGATCTGAAACGCCTTTTGAACGAGGCCACGCCGCCCCCTGACCCGGCGAAAAAGGCCGAACATCTGGCGTTGGCGCAAAAAAATTTCGCGCGTTTCCAAGAATCTGCAAACCGCACGCGTCCTACTTCTGAACGCCCTGCAACGGGGCTTTTCAGAGGAGTGACCCGTATGTTTGCCAATCTTACCACCCGTGGCGCCCTTACCGCGACCACAGCGCTAGTCGCGCTCGGCCTCGTGATCGCCTTGCCGCAGATGACCAACCGCCCCCTTCCCGACCTGTTGGGCACGTCCGAAGGCACAACCACACCGAAACCGGTCGCAACGCCCCTGCGCGACGAAAGGGAAGCGAAATCCGATGCCGAGCCCGCCCCGCCGTTGCCCAAACCGGTCGAAGAGCGCGAGACGTTGGCCGATGCTCCGCTGAGCGCCGCACCCGACGGCGAAGGCGCCGCAATCGGTCGACTTGCGTCAAAGCCGACATCCACGCGTCAGCTTGAACGCAACGCGCAAAGCGCGCAGAACAATGGCTACACCAACGACTACATCCAGCAGCCCTATCCCTCCGGCGCCATCGCGCCCGCCCCGAGCGATCAAGTTGCGCCACCGCTTGAAGCAAACACCGAAGCCTTCCCCGAGGCCGACCAGAACCCGCTAAAGATCACTGCCGAAAACCCGGTCTCTACCTTTTCGATCGATGTCGACACCGCTTCCTATGCCGTGGTGCGATCATCGATCATGGCCGGGCATCTCCCCCCACATGAGGCCGTGCGTATCGAGGAAATGATCAACTATTTCCCCTACGACTATCCTGCACCCGGCGCCGGTGAAGCGCCGTTCAAACCCACCGTCACGGTGATGCCAACGCCTTGGAACCAAGGCACCGAGTTGGTCCATATCGCCATTCAGGGCCGCGCGGTCGCAACCGATAATCGTCCGCCGCTCAACCTGGTGTTCCTGATCGACACATCTGGCTCGATGGACCAAGCCAACAAGCTGCCGCTGTTGAAACAAAGCCTCGCGTTGATGCTGCCGCGTCTGAATGAAGCCGATCAGGTCTCCATCGTGACCTACGCGGGCAGCGCTGGGCAGGTCTTGGCCCCCACCCCGGCAAGCGAACACCAAACCATCCTCGCCGCGCTCGACAATCTGCGCGCAGGCGGCTCCACCGCCGGGCAAGCCGGGTTACAGCAGGCCTACGCCGTGGCCGAAGGCATGGCGCAGGATGGCGAAGTCACCCGTGTAATCCTTGCCACCGATGGCGACTTCAATGTCGGGCTGTCCAACCCTGACGCCTTGAAAAACTACATCGCCGAAGAACGTGACAGCGGCACCTACCTGTCAGTGATGGGCTTTGGCCGCGGCAATCTCGATGATGCCACGATGCAGGCACTGGCCCAGAACGGGAACGGCCATGCAAGCTATATCGACACGCTCAGCGAAGCGCAGAAAGTTCTGGTCGATCAGTTTGCAGGCGCGCTTTTCCCCATCGCCAACGATGTGAAGATCCAGGTCGAATTCAACCCGGCGCAAGTCTCGGAATACCGGCTGATCGGCTATGAAACCCGCGCCCTCAAGCGCGAGGACTTCAACAATGACAAAGTCGATGCCGGTGATATCGGCGCTGGCCATTCTGTCACGGCCATCTACGAGATTACGCCGACAGACTCGCCTGCCCGGCTCACCGATCCGCTGCGCTATGGCACCACCACCGCCGAGGGCATCGCCAAACCCTCTGCCGAGCTTGGCTTCCTGAAACTGCGCTACAAGGCGCCGGGCACCTCGTCCAGTCAGCTAATTGAAACGCCAATCCTTCCAGGCGCGAGGCAGGCTACGGACGATATGCGCTTTGCAACGACCATCGCTGGCTTTGGTCAGCTTCTGCAAGATAGCGCCTACACCGGCGATTGGAGCTTTGACGACGCCATCGCCCTTGCCACCGCTTCTCGCGGAGATGATCCGTTCGGCTATCGCGCCGAAGCGGTTCGTCTGATGCGCCTGGCCGCAAGCCTCGCGCACTAGAATGGATGATTTTGGCCGCACGGCCGAGTTTCATACCCCGACATGAATAAAGGCCCCGGTGATCAATCCGGGGCCTCACTGCTTCTAGCCGCTGGTTCCGGGTCAACCCCGGAAACAGGCACTGCCTTAGTTGACGGCTTTTGCGTCGACCACGTCCTTGTCGACGTCGACGCTGTCGCTTTTGGCGATCTCGATCCGGCGCGGTTTCAACGCCTCGGGGATCTCTTTTACCAATTCGATATGCAGCATGCCATCGGCGTGGGCTGCACCTACCACGCGCACATGATCGGCCAGTTGAAAACGACGTTCGAACGCACGGGTCGCAATCCCGCGATGCAGGAAGGTGCGACCTTCCTCGGCGTCCTCAGCTTTGCGTGCCGAAACGATAAGCGCGCCGTCCTTCAGCTCGACCGATAGGTCAGACTCAGAGAATCCGGCGACCGCTATGGAAATGCGATAGGCATCATCGGCGGTCTTTTCGATGTTGTAGGGTGGATAGGTGGTTTGTGCCACTTCGCCGGATAACACCCGGTCGAACATGTCTGCAATTTGGTCAAAGCCGACAGTGGCGCGGTAAAGCGGTGCAAAATCTAGGTTACGCATGGGTCATCCTCCATTGAGCGATAACAAGTTTTCGCCTTCCCATCTGGGACAGGCCTCTGGTTGCCGGGGCCCGAAAGGCGCCCCGATAGTCAGGATTTGGGATCATCGGAAGGTGATTTCAAGCCCTCAGGGTTTGACGAATTTCGCACCACTTGCGGCACTGTTCGATCCCCCCACCCGTATACGCCTCACAGGTGTGACAGCCGGGCGTATCGGCCCGAGCGTACGCAGGTCTCGTTTCAATTGCGCAACCACTTCGGGCAGTTCCATGCCATAGGCAATGGTCATGCCATCGCGCGATCCACCAGATGAAACCAAAGTAAGGATGCGCGCGCGCCGCCCGTCGGTTACGAAAACCGGCGCACCGCTCGACCCGAAGGTCACGTCGCAATTGAAGGCCATTATTCCGCTCTGACGCCCCAACAACCCGCAAACACGCTGCCAGGAAAGGGCAGAGTCACGTCCTCTGCCATAAGACACCACGCTCACACGTTGACCGGTCTTTGCCGGACCGTGCAAGGCAAACGGCGCTGCCGTTGCCGACGGTATTGGCTTCTCCAGC
The DNA here is from genome assembly GCA_021555075.1 of Rhodobacteraceae bacterium LMO-JJ12. Lineage (NCBI taxonomy): Bacteria > Pseudomonadati > Pseudomonadota > Alphaproteobacteria > Rhodobacterales > Paracoccaceae > Rhodobacteraceae bacterium LMO-JJ12. The sequence continues at coordinate 112,723 of JAKGBX010000002.1, read as the reverse complement.
CGCAATAAAGCAGCATCAAACCGAATATTTTCAAAACTCATTCCCTTGGCGGGAACATAGTTTGAATGCGCCACAACTCTTGAAATTCTGCTTTCGGCAATCGCAGCACCCTCGCGCCAACCCGCACGAAAGGTCAGGCTTTCGGCGTCGCGCAATGTGCCTGTCGTTGGTTCAACAACACAATGCGCGGCCGTCAAAACAAGATCGGTCGCGATTAGAACGCCGGTGCAATATCCATCATCGCCAATCGCAACGCGCCCGACTGCTTCCCAGCCAAGTAACGCATCGCGCTGGTTGAGGCGGATCAAACTGCTGTTGTCTGCGATCGCCTGCACCGGCTGAAAAAGCAAAACCAGCGCCAGCGTCTTGATTGCCCACCGATTCATGGCTTGACGAACTTCGCGCCCGTATCCCCTCGCGCGCCCACGTTCAACCGCTTGGTTTTCGGGCGGCTCGCAGAGGTAAACATGCCATTGTTCGCTGCCAGTTCGGCCTTGAGCAAGGCCAGCGGCTCTTCAAGCTGGGTTCCCAAGGACACCCGCTCACCATCGACAACCGCCATGCCCGATACGACCGACACGATTCGCGGCGTTCCTGCTTCGTCGAATACAAACACCGGTGCGCCGCTCGATCCGAAGTCGACATCACAGGTCATTACCAGAACGCCCGTCTGCCAATCCTTGACCCAACACACCTCCTGCATCGACGGCGCCTCGGACCGGTTCCGCGCGTAAGACACGATGCCGATTTTGTCACCCTTGTGCGGCGGACTGTCCGTTTCGAACGGAACGACGCGAGTGTTGCGGATCGGATGATGCAACTCCAATAGCGCCACATCATTACCCACACGGACAGCATCAAGCCGAGCCGAATAAGAATATTCCGGGTGAACCACCGCGCGCTTTACCCAACGATAGGCCGAAGCTCGGCCATCTCGCCAACCCGCCAGAAATTCGATCTTTTCATGGTTAATACGCACACCGCTCTCTTTCTCAAACAGACAGTGTGCAGCAGTCAGTACAAGATTAGGTGCGATCAACGCGCCGGTGCAAAACCGTTTTCCGTCAATATCAAGCCGCCCAACCGCTTCCCAACCGCGATTGTCATCACCCGTCGCCAGCCTCTTCAACCGTGCGTCTTCAGCATCGGCAGTCGTCGCGATCGTGGCAAACAGGGCAATCAGAAACAGGCGCAGCATGGTCTCTCCGGTCAGAGCTTTGCCTAGCCTGCTACCGACGCGGTTTGTCAAAATTAGGGCAAATGGTTAAAGTTCCGCCGCCATCTTGCCCGGTTTCGGCCCGCCCGTGGCCCAGTCGAGCAGCTCAACTGTATGCACCACCGGCACATCAGTGCCCGATCCGATCTGCACCATACAACCGATATTACCCGCCGCGATCACATCCGGCGTCTTCGCCATCAGCGTCTTGACCTTGCGATCTTTCAGTTGCGCGGAAATCTCGGGTTGCATGAGATTGTAGGTTCCTGCCGAACCACAACAAAGATGGCTGTCCGCGGGTTCAACCACGTCAAAGCCAACTCTCTTGAGCAGAGTTTTTGGATGGGTCTTGATTTGTTGGCCGTGTTGCAGGGAGCACGCCGAATGATAGGCCACCTTCATTCCTTTGGCGCCGCCTTCCGGCAGGTCGAGCTTCATTACGAGCTCACTCACATCCATGGCAAGCGCCGATACTTTGGCCGCCTTTTCCGCCATCTCGGCATTGCGGAACATATATCCATAGTCCTTCACGGTCGTACCACAGCCGGAGGTATTTATCACGATGGCATCAAGCCCCTCGCCTGCCATTTCCGCACACCAGGCCTCGATATTCCTTGCCGCCGAAGCATGGCTTTCACCTTCCTTGCCCATGTGATGGGTCAGCGCCCCGCAACAGCCCGCCCCCTTGGCCACCACCACCTCGCAACCCAACCGGCGTAACAACCGGATGGTGGCATCATTGATATCGGTATCGAGCGCCTTTTGCGCACAACCCGTCATGAGAGCCACGCGCATTTTGCGCTCCCCCTTGGCCGGGAAACTTTGCGGATCGTCATTGCGGCTCACGGGTGGAATGCTCTTGGGCGCCATCTTCAACATGGCCTTCAGCCGCTTGTCGGGCATCGCAAAAGCAAAGGGCCTGCCGATTTTCGCACCCAACAAAGCAAGCCGGAATCGCCCCGGATAGGGCAGAATCCGCGACAACACCCAGCGTAGCATGCGATCCGTGAAAGGGCGTTTGTAATTGCTTTCGATATAGGCACGTGCATGATCGACGAGGTGCATATAGTGCACGCCCGAGGGACAGGTTGTCATGCAAGCCAAACAGCTCAGACAACGGTCGATATGCAGCACGGTTTTCGGATCAGGTATCCGCTCATTCTCCAGCATGTCCTTGATCTGATAGATCCGACCTCGCGGACTATCGAGCTCGTCTCCCAGAACTTGGTATGTCGGACAGGTTGCCGTGCAAAATCCGCAATGCACACAGGCGCGCAAAATCTCGTTGGCCCGCAGAATGCCGGGATCCTTCATCTGTTCTTCGGTGAAATTAGTCTGCATCTATCCTGCCGCCGTTATCGCCAGCGACAGCCCGAACCACGGCACAATCGTTGCCGCTGCCCCCAACGCCGCTTTCCATTTCCTCTGCCAGCCAAACCCGCGCCTGAGCGTCAACGCCTGCACCACCATCGCAATCGTTACGATCCAGCACAGCCAGGCACAGATCAGCCATCCGATCGTCGCCAAATCGGTGCCCTGTCCGGCCGGCCGCATCAGCAAGGCCGCGCACATCAGCGTAACAGCCGAGGCGCAGCCAATTGCAAACCGCCTCTCACTGGGCTTGGGTCGGATCAAGCCCAGGAAAATCACCGGACCCACCAGCACGAAAACGATATAAGCGATCAAAAGTGTCATAAGCGCTATCCCATCAACCCGGGGTTCAGAACCCCCCTGGGATCGAACCTATCGCGCAAACCTTGCGAAATCTTTTTGAGCGCCAATGGTTCAGGCTGAAAAACCGACAACACCTGTCGGGTCTCTTCGCTCGCCCGCACCAGGTTTGCATGCCCGTTCAGGCCCACGGGGCGCATATCCTGCCCTTGCGGCGTCAACGCCCATATGCGCCCACCACCCCAATCATAGAGCAGATCCAGCGCGCCCAGTTCGCGCAATCCAACGCCGATTTTCGGCGCATCGCTGGGCTTGACTGAAAATTGCCAGACATCGCCCGCCTCGCCGTGAAACATCTCGACATCGCGCACCCAACGCCAACTGGCCACGCAGGTCTGCGGATCGGTTTCCACTTTGGCATCGCCGTACTGTCGCAAGAGCGTTTTCAATTGCCCGGCGCGATATGCCACACTATCTGCAAAACCTTCGATCCGAACCATTGTCACCGGCTCAGCCTTGATGCCACTCGGCGCATGCGCGGCCCCCGTCACCTCAAAGGGAGATCGCAGTGCCAGTGTCATCGCCGCCACCGCCTCGGCCTCGCTCAATCCTTCGATCCGCAAGACCGCCAGCGCGCGTGGTTCTGGTAAGACCTTGAAACTCACTTCAGTCAGCACGCCCAACGTGCCCCGACTGCCTGCCATCAGCTTTACAAGATCGTAGCCGGTGACGTTCTTCATCACACGCCCACCATTTTTCAGAATGCGCCCCATCCCATCGACAAAGCGCACTCCCAACAGGAAATCGCGGCAGGCGCCTGTGGCAATCCGCCTCGGCCCGCTGACATTCGCCGCGACGACGCCGCCAATCGTCGGCGCGCCCGTCGTCCCCAACAGACCGCGATGATCCATCGGTTCAAAGGCGAGCCGCTGCCCCTCCGCCGCCAGCGCAGAATTGATCTCTTCCATCGGTGTTCCTGTCCGCGCCACAAGGGTCAACGCACCGGGTTCATAGTCCACAATCCCGCTCAACCCTGCCGTTGACAGCGCTTCACCCGCCACGACCTGACCCACAGGTCGGGTGCCGCCGCCCGAAATGCACAGCGCCCCTCGGGCCTCGCCAATCATTTCGCTCAGTTCTTTTTCGCTCTCAGGCACCATGGTCTTCATCTTGCTGAAAATACTCCGGGGGTCCGGTCGCACCTAAGGTGCACAAGGGCCGTCGCGAGCCCCCCGGCGCTGATCAGGCGGCGCGTCGATTAGCTGACGCACCAAGCGGAAATACCTTGGCGGGGTTCAAAAGCCACCCAGGATCAAACACATCCTTCACAGCCATCTGAATATCAAGGTCATCTGGCCCGAACTGATCGACCATCAAATCGCGCTTTTCGATGCCCACGCCATGCTCTCCGGTCAAACAGCCACCCACCTCGACGCAGAGTCGCAGGATATCGCTGCCAAATGCCTCGCACAGTTCCAGATCACCGGGTTTGTTGGCATCATACAGGATCAGCGGATGCATGTTACCATCGCCCGCATGAAACACATTCCCGACATCCAGCCCATACTCACGACTCATTTCGCCGATACGACGCAGCACATACGGCAGCTGGCTCACCGGGATCGTACCATCAAGACACATGTAATCGTTGATCTGCCCCATTGCGCCAAAGGCACTCTTGCGGCCCAGCCAGATCTTTGCGCTTTCCTCAGCCGAACCGCTTTCGCGCAATTCCACCGGGTTATGCCGTCGGGCGATCTCTAGGATCATGCCCAGTTGCTCGTCAATTTCGGCGTCGCTGCCCTCGACCTCAACGATCAAAAGCGCCTCGCAATCGGGGTATCCCGCATGCGCAAAGGCTTCTGTCGCTCGGATACAGGGCCGGTCCATGAATTCGATCGCCACCGGCAAGACTCCGGCCTTGATAATGTCCGAAACGCATTCCCCTGCGACTTCGTTGCTATCGAAACCCATTAGCACCGGTCGCGCACCTTCGGGCTTGCGCAGAATACGCAGCGTCGCTTCGGTAACAACACCCAACTGCCCTTCCGAGCCACAGATCAGGCCGAGCAGATCGTAATGTGCCGCATCCAGATGCGCGCCGCCGATCTCGACCACCTCGCCATCCATCATCACCATTGTCACGCCGATAAGGTTATTGGTTGTCACCCCGTATTTCAGACAATGCGCGCCCCCGGAATTCATCGCGATATTTCCAGCGATGGCACAGGCCAACTGACTTGACGGATCGGGTGCATAGAAGAACTCTTCCTCCTCCACAGCGCCCGAAACGCTCAGATTGGTTCGCCCGGTCTGCACCCGGATAAAACGGTTATCGTAATCGGTCTCCAGAACCTCGTTCATCCGCGCAACACCCAGAATCACGCAATCCGCCGTGGGCAGCGCCCCGCCGGCCAGCGACGTGCCTGCCCCACGCGGCACCACCGGAACACCCATCTGATGACAGATGCGCAAAACATCCGAGACTTCTTGAGTACTCGTCGGCAATACCGCCAACATCGGCGGGCAGCGATAGGCCGTGAGCGCGTCACATTCATACGCCCGCGTCTCTGCCACCTCATGGATCACCGCATCTTTTGGCAACACCTCCAACAGTCGCTTCACCAGAATCGGCTTTTTGGCCAATACGCTGGAATCGGGTTTGGGCATCTCCATGTGGCAACTCCTGCTGACTGGTAAGAAATTATAACCAATCTTAAAAGAGGCACAAGCCGCGTTGTTCTCATGATGCGCAATTGCCTCAGTTCACGACACTGCACGAAGAGTTGAGTTACCGGCCAGGCCCAAGTGTTGGTATAGACGCTGTCATGATCAGATCCCATCTCATATCTCTCGTCCTTGCCGGTCTGCTTGCTGTCGGTTTCACCACCGCTGTGCGGGCCGACTTTCCGGAAATCGTCAAGGCAACTGCTGAACGCAGCGGCATGGGCTGGCGCATCAATGTCACACTGCGGCACCCCGATACAGGCTGGGACCACTATGCCGATGGTTGGGACGTTCAAGACGCCAACGGCAATATTATCGGCTATCGCGAGTTGATGCATCCGCATGTCGAAGAACAGCCATTTACCAGATCGTTAGTCAACGTAATGCCGCCCGACGGCACGCGCGAAGTTTATATACGCGCCCGATGTTCCGTTGATGGATGGTCGAGTGAGCTCGTCAAGTTAAAGCTCGAAAACTGATTGCACGCACGCCGTCGTCTCAAAGGGCGCGCGCGGTGGCCTGTGCATAGCGTATGATCCCGACCTACCCATTCGCCCTTCCCCACGTCAGTGTTTTGCGCGATATACCGCAATATGAGCACCAAGCCCGCCCAACCCCGCAGCGCTAAAGACCGCGTGCAATTTGCATTGATCAAGGCGGTGCTTTGGATCATGCGCCGCCTGCCTTACAATAAACGCGTGCCATTCTCGGGGTGGTTTCTTTCGCGTATCGTGGCGCCCCTGCTCGGATGGCGCAAAAGAATTGGCGCCAATATTCGGCTTGTCGCGCCAGAAACGCCTGACGCCGAAATCAACCAGATTGCGCGCGACGTGCCTGACAATTTCGGTCGCACCCTGGCAGAACTTTTTTCACCCGACGAATTCATCAAAATCGCACAGGCGACACCGCTAGAGGGGCCGGGCGTTGCCGCACTGGAACAAGCCCGCGCAGAAGGCCGCCCGTCGATCCTCGTCTCCGGTCACTTCGGGAATTACGATGTGATCCGCGCGGGTGTGATTGCCCGTGGTTTTTCGGTTGGCGGAATTTATCGTCCGATGAACATCCCCCAGTTCAATACGATCTATGTTGAGACGATCTCGAAAGTCGGCACGCCCCTGTTTTCGCGCGGGCGGCGCGGCATGGCCGAAATGATGCGTTTCATGAAAGGCGGCGGCACGCTTGCCGTGCTGATCGACCAGCGCCTCAACAACGGCGTGCCGCTCAAGTTCTTCGGCCACACCGCCTATACCGCGCTCAGCTTCGCCGAGTTGGCGTTAAAGTATAACGCCATCGTGATCCCCTGCTATAGCATTCGCCAGCCCGACGGGCTCAGCTTCCGGGCCGTGCTCGAGGCCCCGATTGCGCATTCAACAGCTCAAGAAATGACCCAAACACTCAACGATTCTCTGGAAGCCATAGTGCGCCAGCACATGGGCCAATGGTTCTGGATCCACAATCGCTGGAAAGACATCCCGCAAGCTCAGGAGAGTGACACATGAAAATCGCCCACCGCGAGATCGGCCCCGCCCATCCCCCACTTGTCATTGCCGAGATTGGCATAAACCACGGCGGCGATCTGGCTGTCGCGAAGGAGATGGTGCGCCTTGCCGCCGCCTCAGGCTGCGAGATGGTCAAGCATCAGACCCATATCGTTGAAGACGAGATGACTGACGAGGCCAAGCAGATCTTCCCGCCCAATGCCGACATCTCGATCTGGGAGGTGATGCAGCAATGCGCGCTTTCCCTCGACGACGAGGCCGAGCTGAAACGCTACTCGGAAAGCCTCGGCCTGATCTGGATTTCCACGCCATTCTCCCGCGCCGCTGCCGATTTTCTCGAAACGCTCGACGTACCTGCTTACAAGATCGGTTCAGGAGAAGCGGACAACCTGCCCCTCATCCGCCACATCGCGCGCAAGGGTAAACCGGTGATCATGTCCACCGGTATGCAGACCATCGAGACAATGCGCGCCAGCGTTCAGATCCTGGATGATGCCGGGATCGAATATGCGCTGCTGGAATGCACCAATCTTTATCCTTCTCCGGCCGAAATCGTCTCGCTCAAGGGTGTAACCGACCTGCGCCAAGCCTTCCCAAACGCCGTTGTAGGCTTTTCTGATCACTCTATCGGCCCAGAAATGGCACTGGCCTCGGTCGCGCTGGGTGCCTCGATCCTCGAGCGGCACTATACCGACACGCGCTACCGCAAGGGACCGGATATCTCCTGCTCAATGGACCCTGCCGAACTGCGCCTGCTGATTGATCGCTCACGTGAAATCTGGATCGCCGCGAACAACGACAAGAAACGCACCGGCCCCGAAGAAGATGTCTATCGCTTCGCCCGCGCCTCTGTCGTGGCTGATGCTGATCTGCCCGCAGGTCATGTTATCGAGGAGCAAGACATCTGGGCCCGCCGCCCCGGCTCGGGCGAGATTCCGGGCTATGATTTCGACAAGGTGATGGGAAAGACGTTGAAACAGCCGGTAAAACGAAACCAACAACTCAAATGGAGCGATCTCGCATGAAAGGTTTTGCGGCGTGTGGTCTTGCACAGCTTCGTCTCACTCGAAACTGTAACCGAATTCCCCGATTTCCCATGCGAAATGCAGGGCGATGAAAGCGCGCGTTTCCTCGTCGTAATAGTCTCGATAGGAGCCGTGTGAACTGGTGTTTTTTTGCTTCAACTCCGGCCGCCCAAGCAATCCGAAGTACCGCCTGCGGGGCATGGTGATATGTTTGCTCACCTGTTTCAGATCTTGCACCAGCGTCTCTACCTTGCAGATGTAATCACAGCCTTTCAGCCAGAATTCCTGTGACCGTCGCTGGAACGCAGCCCGTGCGGGCACATCCCAAAGCGCATCCTCGTGCGAGAAAAAGGTGTCGTTCAATAGCCAGTCGCGAAAACCCCGATCAGCAACGTCGCGCTGATAATCGGCTGATTCATGCTTACGCAGCGGTTTCTGGGAAATGAAGGCATAGGCCGAAACCATCCGCGCCCAGGGATTGCGCACGGTACCGAATGCATATTGCGTCAGCCCCAACTCTTCGCGCAGATACCAGAGCGGCGCATGGCTCGGAATTCCTTTCGTGGTGCCACCCAGATAGGCCGCCACTGATTTACCTGCCGATTTTGGTACATGAACGAAAAGGAAATCCTTACCCACGACAGTCATACGTCGGCCTCCAGTGCCGCAAGGTCCGGCAAATCGGCCAACCGCCAGACACCCATCGACTTGTCGTGGCTACTGCCTTTCAGCCCAGGCATCGCCTCGTCGATCATCCGTTCAGGCGAGGGGAAAGAGAAAGGCGGCGCCGTCAGATCGAGCGCCCGCCACTGGCCGGTGGAAATGGCTTCGTTGGTGCCGGTTTCCGGATACGTAGTGGTCACGAGCCATGTCGATCCCGAGGCTTTCAGATTGCGAATTGCTGCAGCCACATGCGCGAGGCTCAGATGTACCAAACAATCGCGCACGAATACAATGTCATGTCTCGGCACCGGGCCTTCGATAAGGTTGATCACCTCGAAATTCACGCCCTCCCGCGCATACTTCCGTTGATTCTCCGCAATGAGTTCCACCACGATATCGCCGCCGGTATAGGTCTTCACTCCAAGCTCCACCCGCTGCATCCAGAAATAATCGCCGCAGGGCAGGTCGAGAAAGCTCTCGGCACCAAGATCGCGCACCAACCCGGGCAGTGCTGCACGGATCCTCTCCGTCGCCACTATGTTCGAACCCTTTCCGGACCGGCTCTCGGGATCGCCCCATTTATTGCTGGTGTAGATGTTAGAAAAAACGTCACGCGGCTCGCGCCCGGCCAGCTTCCATCGCCTTATTTTCTCTTTCAATCGCCCGAAAGCCCCCATGATCTCACCCGTCCCTTTCACGCTCAAGAGGCTCCCGCCCGCCGTTTTCCACCCAGTAGTCTCGCACCCAATCCACTTGCCCATGCCCCATATGCGGGAACCTGTCCCAGAAGCCTGCCCGCCTCGGAACCAGCTTGATCGGGCGCGGGTCACCATGAAATGCAATAATCTTGGCGCTATCCGGCGGAGCGAGCGGCGGCAAGAACAAATCCACCCCAATCGGACGCCGCAAAAACCTCTTGAAGCTCAGAACCCAACCATCGGGCCAGAACTCCATGGTTTGCGCATGTGCGCCCGCGAAATCTTGCTCGTTCTGAAAATTCTGCAATGCAGCTGATTTATCGGCCAGAAAAGCCTCCAGAATTTGCGTTTCTTCCCCGACGTTAAAAGCAAAAACACACGTTCCCGGTTCCTTTTTGGCGCCTTCCCGCCCACCGGGCCGCCAACCTTCGCCCATATCCGTGCTCACGAAACCATGACCGAAATCAAACATCTCGTCCAACCCGCGCAGCACCACCATGTCAAGGTCGATAAAAAGACACCGCCCCTTAAGGCTATGCAAGTCCGCCACATAGAGCGCCAATTTCGGCCATACCCCTTTGGTGTACCACTGATCCGCACTCAACCCGATATCAGGGATCGACAACGCCTCGATCCCCTCAACAAACCCCTGCGCATCATCCGTCAGACAAACAAACCGGAAGTTACCCGAAATGGCCCGCCGACAGGCGTTATAAAGCACATTGACATAATCGGGCGGAAATAGCGTGCCCCATTTCATACAAAGCACGATCCGTTCATCTGTCATGGAGCTTCGCCTTTCAGATGGAAATCCGCGACTAACTAGACATCGTCAGCCATTCTGTCCATACCATCAAACACTTCGCAACGTGGAAGCCCCATGCAAAAACGCCTTCTCTTCGTCACCGGAACCCGCGCCGATTTTGGCAAGATCGAACCTCTGGCGCTGGCGGCGCGTGATGCTGGCCATGACGTGAGCATCTTCGTCACCGGCATGCATATGCTCGAGCGTTACGGTCTGACCAAGATCGAGGTGCACCGCACGCCTGGGGTCACGGTTCATGAATTTCTCAACCAGCGCATCGGCGATCCTCAGGACCTGGTGTTGGCCAAGACCTTGCTGGGCTTTTCCGATTTTGTCGCCGAACACCGCCCCGATCTGGTGGTAGTACATGGCGATCGTGTCGAGGCACTGGCCTGTGCTTTGGTCTGCGCAACCAATTACATACGCTGCGCCCATATCGAAGGAGGCGAAGTGTCGGGCACGATTGATGAGCTCTTTCGCCACTGCAACACCAAGCTGGCCTATTGCCATTTCGTCTCGTCCCAAGCGGCGGCAAAACGGGTCATGGCCCTGGGAGAGCCAACAGATGCAATCTTTCCCATTGGTTCGCCTGAGCTTGATTTTCATTCACATTCCTCTGGCGTAGCCATTGAAACGGTGCGGGCGCATTATGCCATCCCGTTTGATGATTTCGGCATTGTCACCTTTCATCCCGTCACCTCCGAAGCCGACACCATAGGTGCCCAGGCGGCGGCACTGTTCGCGGCGCTGGAAGCCTCGGGCCGGAATTTCGTTGTGATCCTGCCCAACAATGATCCCGGCTCGGAGGATATCCTTGAGGTCATCAACGCTCTGCCAGCGGACCGCTTTCGCGCCATCCCGTCAATGCGGTTTGCACATTTCTCAGAAGCCATGAAGCACGCCACCTGCATAATCGGCAATTCCAGCGCTGGTGTGCGAGAGGCACCGTTCCTGGGTATTCCTTCGCTCGATATTGGCACCCGGCAGAACAATCGCGCCGAGGGCGCGTCGATTACTTTTTGCGGCGCCTTTGACACCGCAGCTATCGCCGGTTTCCTGACCCGCGAATGGGCCCAACGACACCCGCGCGATGCCGCCTTTGGTGAAGGAAACGCCGCCGCAAGGTTTGTCGAAGTGCTGGCCGATCCTGCGTTCTGGTCCCGCAGCCTGCAAAAAGAATTCCACGACCATGGCTAAGGTGCCGTTAGGGGCGGCGTTCCATCGGGGCGCTGCGCGCAGAAGGTTGGAATGCGTTCAGGCCACGCAGGCCTTGGGGGTTTTACCCCCAAACCCCCAGCATATTTCTGGTCAGAGGAATGATGGAACGCCTAGCTATGCGGTCTGAGCCACGCCCTCCCAGTATTGCTCTGCGTGGATGGTTGACGTTGACTTGGGCGATTGAGCCGCTGTTGCCTTGGCATCTAAAACGTCGGTTGAAACGAGGCAAAGAGCATCCAACCCGTTGGCGCGAGAAGCTGGGCGAAACGTCCGTCGCGCGACCGGAGGGGAAACTCGTCTGGCTGCATGCCGTGGGGCTTGGTGAGGTGCTGGCCTTGCGCGGGTTGATTGACCGAATGCAGGCGCAGGACCGCAACCTGCATTTTCTTGTCACTTCTGGCACACGCGCCTCGGCCGCAGTGTTTGCGCACAACCTTCCGCCGCGCACGATCCATCAGTTTGCGCCCCTTGATGCACCCGGCCCGTCGCGGCGTTTTCTCGCCCATTGGCGCCCCGATCTGTCAATCTGGGCCGAACAGGAGCTTTGGCCGGGTCTCGTCTATCGAATCGATCGTGCCGGTATTGCGCTGGCTCTGGTCAATGCCCGGATGAACGAGGCCGCATTTGCGCGACGCGAGCGCGGTGCAGCAATGTATCGCGATATTTTACCGCGGTTTGCCCTGATCTCGGCCCAAGATGCCAAGACAGCCGAGCATCTTGCCGTGCTCGGAGCGCCGCTGGTTCAGTGCGACGGGTCGCTCAAACCAATCGCACCGCCGCTTGCGGATAAACCGGAAGATCGGGCCTTGCTTGAGCGTGCCTTTCGGGGGCGCCCGCTCTGGCTCGCTGCATCAACTCATCCCGAGGATGAAGCTCTTGTTCTCGCGGCCCACGCGATACGGCTGAAAACCGACCCCAACGCGCTCCTTGTCATCGCCCCTCGCCTGCCTGATCGTGCCCCTGAGATACTTTCGGCAATCCGCGCGGCTGGTTTGGTCCCAGCACAGCGCAGCAGGAAAGACCCCGTAACTCGCGAAACGCAAGTCTATCTGGCCGACACATTTGGCGAGATGGGTCTGTTCTTCCGTCTTGCGCCCACTGCATTTATCGGCGGCACAATGAGTGACATTGAGGGCCACAACCCTTGGGAAGCCGTGCGACTTGGCTGCGCCGTCTTGCATGGTCCTCACACCGCCAATTTCGCTGACGATTACGCCCAATTGTCCCGTTCCGCGGCTGCCAGGCTCACAGACACACCCCACACGCTTGCCGCGACGCTATCTGACCCAGCCCTCGGCGAACAAACCGCACGCGCCACCTCCCTGATCGATGCACATATGGACCGGATGGATCAATTGTGCCAAAAGCTGCTTGGACTTCTCTAAGCAGGCGATGCCCTTGGCCGACCCGTCCTTTCCTCACTGGCAACCCACCTTCAAGCTGCGCGTCTTTCTGGCGTTTTGGCGCGTGGTATGGCTTGTGTTCATGCCAGCGCTGCTCGGTTATCTTTTCTGGCGCGGACGGGGCGAGCCGCTATACCGTCAGCGCATCGCCCAGCGATTTGGCTTTCATGCCAAGCGAGACGCGCCGCATGTCTGGGTTCACGCCGTCTCGATTGGCGAACTGCGCTCGGCAGTGCCAATGATCCGGGCATTTCTCGAACGGGGTGAACATCTGGTCACCACCCATTTCACACCGGCTGGCCTCGCCGAGGCTGAACGGATTTTTGCCGCCGAAATCGCTGCCGGACAGCTTTTCGCAACGTATGTGCCGTTCGATTACGGCCTCGCATACCGGCGGTTCTTCCGGGCGTTTCAACCGAAAATCGGGCTGGTCATGGAGGTCGAATTCTGGCCGGGCATGATCATGGCTTCGCGAAAGGCGCGCGTGCCGCTTTATCTTTGCAACGGGCAATACCCGGTCAAGAGTTTTGAGCGCGATCGCGAACGTTACCTTTCACCTGCCAATTTCGTCCCGGGATTCGCCGGTGTGATGGTAAAATCCGCACTTCAGGCCGAGCGGTTTCACGCCTTGGGCCAGGCCAATATCGCCATTACCGGCGAGATGCGTTTCGAACAGCCAATTCCCGAGCAGCAGCTTACGGCGGCCCGCGCCGCACGTTCAGCCTTGGCGCATGGCAGGCGCGTAATCACGCTGGCGTCGGTGGTTGAGGCCGAAGATACGCTCTTCATCGACACGATTCGGCAGGTTTTAAACCAGAAACGCGAGACACCGCTCTTCATCTATGTTCCCCGCGCACCGCAACGGTTCGACGCTGTGGCAAAATGCGTTGCGGATGCAGGGTTGCGCATGGCCCGGCGCAGCGAGATTTTCAACGATGCGCTGGCCCTACGGGAAAACCCGGAAATCGAAGTGTTGGTGGGCGACAGTCTGGGCGAGATGTATTTCTATCTCGAGCTTTGCGACATCGCGGTGGCCGGCGGCGGGTTCAACCCGAAAGGCTCGCACAACATCATCGAGCCACTCAGCCTCGGAAAACCGGTCATCGTGGGGCCTGAAATCTGGACCATCGAATACCCGGCGGTGGAGGCTATTGCTGCAGGTGTCGTGCAACAGGTCAGCCCCGAAGCCTTGGCCGAAACCTTGCGTGATCCCGTCCTACCCGATGCTGACGACATCTCGCGTTTTCTGGATGACCACGCAGGCGCAGTGGAAAAGACGCTTGCAGCGCTCACGAGATTCAAAACGCCCCGACACTGAGGACTTACGTCAAGGCTTGGCGCATCGCCGCGCTGAACCGGGGAAATGAGCATTTCGTCACGGAACACACCAAGTGAATCACCAGGCGGAAAAACCGCCATCAACGTTGACCATTTGCCCGGTCATATAGCCTGCTTGCTGGCTGGCTAAGAAGAGCATCACATCGGCGATCTCGTCCGGTTGTGCCATCCGTCCCGCCATGATCAGTTCACCTACCCGGCGTTGAAACTCGTCAGAGTGGCCATTGAATACCGCCCCCGGCGCGATTGTGTTCACCGTCGCCTGCCGACTGGCCCAGTAACCCGCGAGCCACACGGTCAATCCGTGGATGCCGGCTTTGGTTACGCCATAGGCCGAGAAATTCTTGAACGGCATGCCGTCATAGATCGGGTGATGCGCGCCATTGAGGGCATACATCGACGCCACGTTGATCAACGTGCTGGGCCAGCGCCCGACAATGTCGCGATCCATCTGGCGCGCGATCATGAAAGCGCCGGTCAGGTTGGTGCGCAGGGTTTTTTCAAAATCCTCGACCGTGGTATCGGCGAAATCAGGAAAGCCCTTGCCCTTGCCCATCAGCATCTCGCCGGTGATCGCAGCATTGTTGAGCACCACGTTGGGTTGCCAGCCATCCGCAATCACCTTCTGGAAGATGGCCTCGACAGCCGTCTCATCGCCGACATCAAGCTCGTAAAAGGCAAAATCGGGGTTTTCGCCATGCGCATCGACCAGTGCCTCGGCACGCGACCCCGCCAGATCGGTCGACACCACCTTCGCGCCCTCCGCCAGCATCCGGCGCACATAAGTCGAGCCCAGAACGCCGCCTGATCCGGTGATGAACACCGTGCGCTCCTTGAGTTGATCAGCCATTCACATGCTCCTTCATCAAGCATTCGACAATTTTGAAATCCAGCTCGCTGTCGATATCAAGGCAGCGCTCGGGCGGCATAAGATAGGGCAGCACACGACCTTCAAAGAGGCTCCCTGCGCGCCGCAAATAGCCCGGATCAACCACATAGGTCGAAGCCGCATGTTCCCAGACCGTAGGAGCCTGCTGGCGCGCGACAACACCGCCCGGCAGCGGTTTGGAGACATGCAGGGCACCCGTTTCATCCGGCTCGACAAGGTTGAAATAGGGGTTCTTGCGCGCCTCGGTGCAAGACATGATCATGTCAGGCCGATCGGCGAAAAACGCATCCAGCGCACCGTCGATATCGCGCGGCTCGCGCAGCGGCGAGGTGCAATCGAGGTCGAGAAACGCTGTCGCAGGCCCGACCAATTCCTCGGCACGCTCCAGCGCATGCTGCCAAACCCCCCATTTACCCGCTGTGTCGGTGGCCAGTTGATCGGGTCGCAAACCCATCTCAAGGCAGCCTTTGGCCACCGCATGGGCATAAATCCTCTCGTCATCGGTGCTGACCACCACGGCGTCCACCCGCGAATGTGCCAGAAGTTGCTCCAGCGACCAGTCAATCAGCGGCTTGCCCAGCAGATCGCGAAAATTCTTGCCCGGCACCCCTTTGGAACCCTTGCGTACACCAATATGACCGATGATCATGCGAACCCTCCTTCAATTGAGCCGTGAAATGTCCGTGCTTCCCAGGCTCGCGCAATCAACGCGCAGCTGTCATAAACCGCGTCGAACCGAGGCATCAGCGGGTTGCCCGATGGTGCCCGTCCCTCCACCAACGCCGTGAAATCGCCCATGATCCCCAGAAACATGTCGTTGCGTTCAAACGACCAGTCGCGCACCGCGTCATCACCCCCCGAGGAGCGCACCCAAGACGGCCCTAGCAGATCAAGATCAACAACCTCCGCACGCCCACGCAGCGCCATGCGCCGCAGGCTCTTGGGCGAGAGATAATCCATCGCCACCGTGCCCACCGGTCCGCCCGCCTGTGCCAATGTCACCCGCGTGGCGAAATCGACGCCGGGAAATTCGGCATGGCCGATGCAATCGACCGCGCAAAGCTTCGTTTTGGGAAACAGGCAATGCGCCATGTCCAATTCGTGACACAGATCAAGCAACACACCGCCTCCCTCGGCGCGCGCCGCATAGCTGTCGCCAAAGCGCCAGTCCTGCCGCCACTGCCGCACGTCATGGCCGATTTCCAGATGAAACCCATAGGGCTGCGCCACCGGCGCGTCGACCAGTGCGCGCAACGCCGGGTGATAGCGCATCATGAACCCAACCATCGACCGTTCGGCCACAGGCATCGCGGCACGATAAATTTTCTCCAGTTCCGCCAGCCGGAACGCTACCGGCTTTTCCACGTAGAACGGCACAGCCAGCCGCCCGCACAGTGCAATCAGTTCAAACCGCACCTGCGTTGCCGTGGCAATCACCACCGCTGCGCTCTCGGCGCCGCCGATCAGCGCCTCCAACGTGGTCATATCCAGCCCGCGCCAGCCAAGAAGATGCGCCTCGACCCCGAGCTTTTGCAGATTATCGTGATGCCGCCGCCCGATCGAACCCGAACCGACAACGTAATACTGGGTGCCCATGCGCCGCCCCTCTAAATACCTGCATTACGGGCTATCACCCCGCCTGCACAAATTACAATCACCGCAGATTGGCGCGCAAAGCCCCTGACTTCACACCACCGACGCGCGTTTGAAAGCTTCCCGGCCACGCATTGCCTTGCCATAGGCCAGCAGATTTTCATGCTCGACAGGGAATTTTGCCGAATAGGCCCAGTTCAGGCAATGCGTCATGATGATGTCGGGAACGGTCATCCGCTCGCCCATGAGAAACGGCCCCTCAAATCGTTCGGCCAGCCGCGCGATATTGCGCGCAAACTCCCAGCGCAGCGAATGCTTCACATCCGGCACGCGATGCTCTTCCGGCAGGATCATGGCGTGGCGCATCGCCACCCAGAGAAGCGAATCTAGCTCATCCAATATCTGGTTGGTCAGCCCATCCTGCCACGCTCGTTCAATCGTGCCGGCCGGATAGGTCATGTCGCCATGTTTATCGGCCAGATAGGTCATGATCGCCGTGCTGTCAGTCAAAACCGCGTCGCCATCTTTCAGCACCGGGATCTTGCCCGACGGGTTCACCTTGCTCACCAGTTCGGAATGCGGTTTCACCTTGGTGTGGGTATAAGGCTGACCCAATTCCTCCAACATCCAGATTACCCGTGTTGCCCGGCTTGGCGTGGCTCCAATCACTTCATACATATTGCGCTCCCTTCTGACAGAAATCCTGTTGTTCGACTATTTCAGCCGTTCGATGACACCCGCCCGCCAAGGCAGGCTTTAGCCGATGGTTTGCCCATATGTTCAGGGAATACCAGCACAATTGCAGCGACGTTGCGTTGGCGCAGGCTCCAACAGGCACCTACCGCGGCATCACTTGCGGCTCAGCATCGCCAGGCGGATCAGGCTGCGTTCCACCAGTGCCATCGCAGGCGCGCGTTGGCCTGCGCTGCGCAGCTGCAAATCGGTATCGGTCAGCATGCCCAGCGCTGTTTCCAGCTTGCGTGCGCCCCAGCCCTGCGCCTGGCGCAACATCCGATCGCGCCGCGGCCCGAATATCGGCGGCCGCATTCGTGCAATACCCTGCGCTGCACCGCCGGGGTCGCTCGCCGCCGTATAAAGCGCCCGGAAATGCCGCATCGCGCCAATGCATAATCCCACCGGCTGCACGCCCTGCGCCTCAAGTTTGCGCATCACCGGGCCGATCTCGCCTGTCTTCCCTTCGGCCACGATATTGAGCACATCATCCAGCACTGCCTCAGTCGATGTAGGAGCCACAGCCGCCACATCGGCAGAGGAAACAGGGCTGTCATCGCTCAGCTTGTAGAGCCCGAGCTTTTCAATAACCTGGCGCAGATCTCCCGGCCCCATGTCGTGGCTCAGACCGACCAAATCGGTCATTGCATTGCTGGACACGTCGCGCAGTCCCGCCTTGGCCATCTCGTCTTCTATCTCGGCGCGGCTCGGCGGGTCGTCGTAAATCCCGACGGCATAGGCATTCCGATGCCCCTCGAACAACTTGCGCAGTTTCGAACTGGCCTTGAGCATTCCGGCCGTAATGATCACCTGCGCATCGCCCTCGACCCAAGCCTCCAGCGCCGCCGTCACAGTGGGCGTGACGGTATCGTTGGCCTCTTCGACAAACGCCACCCTTGGCCCCGGGAAAAAGCTCTGCGCCTTGATCGCATCAAGTAGCATCGCGGGGTCTTTGCGCAATTCGGCCCCGCTCATCCGCGCCAGCCGCATTTCCTCGTCGCCTTTGGGTCCGATCAACGCGGCAATCACCTCCTGACGCCGCAGCGCTACACGCATCGCGTCCCCACCATAGATCAACACCCCGGTGCGCTTTGGGTCGGGCTTGGCGAAATAGCCCGCAGCATCACGCGGCGAGAGCTTCATTGCGCCAGCTCCGCGGCCTTCGCAATAAGCCGCGTGGTAATCTGATCGGCGAGAATGGTCATCAACCGCTCACGCGCATCGCGCTCCGCGCCTTGGGTCGCAACGGTTGAACCTGTCGCAGAATAACCGGTGAAACTGTCCACCGTGCCAGTTTGCAGCACCTTGCCATCGCCCAGATCGCGCAGCGCATAGGTCGCCTTGCCAATCACATTGAAGCGGGTGGTGATGTTGGTGGCATTGATCGCCATGCGTTCTTGCTTGACCTCCAACGCCAACGAAAGACCATAGCTTGGCACCACCGCTCGGCCCAACCGGTGTTCCAACTGCTGCACCAGAAGATAGCTGTTGCGATCTACCGGCTCGTCGATCTCGATCGTGCCCTGTAGTCGCCCGGCGCCACCTTCTGGCCCATAGGCGGGGGTAAACCCACACGCCGACAGAAACAGTGTCGGCACCAAAATTTTCAGAAAGCTTCGTCTCTTAGACAACCACATTCACAATCCGCCCCGGCACAACGATCACCTTCTTCGGCGCATTGCCGTTTAGCGCCTTTTGAACAGCATCCGTCGCCATAGCCAGTTTTTCAACCTCTGCCTTGCCCATATCCTTGGGCACGCTGATTTCCGCACGCCGCTTGCCATTGATCTGAATCGGCAAGGTCACTGTATCGTCAATCAACATCGCCTCATCAGCCTTGGGCCAGGGCGCCGAAGCAATCAGGCCCTCCCCCCCCTGACGGAGCCATATATCTTCGGCCAGATGCGGCGTCATCGGCGCCATCAACTGGGCCAGCGTCATTACCGCCTCGCGTTGTGCCGCCTTACCGGCTTTTGATTTCGAAAGCGTGTTGGTAAATGCATAGAGCTTGGCAATCGCCGCGTTGAACCCAAAACTTTCGACACCCATCGTTACGTCATGGATGGTCTTGTGCATCTCGCGCAGCAACTCTTCGTCGCCCTCGCCGATCCCTTCGCCCATCGCGTTGATCCGATCACTAAGAGACCAGACACGCCCGAGAAACTTGTGCGTTGCCTCTGCACCGCTTGCAGTCCACTCCACATCACGCTCGGGGGGGCTGTCGCTCAGAACGAACCAGCGCGCCGTATCGGCACCGAACTCGGCGATGATATTCACCGGATCGACCACGTTGTTCTTCGATTTCGACATCTTGGCCGACGGAATGATCTCGACCTCGGAACCGTCCTTGAGGAAGCCCTTGCCCTCGCGCAATTCGACCTCTTCGGGATAATGATAGACTGGCCGCCCATCCTTACCTTTGGTCTTGTAAATCGCGTGCGTCACCATGCCTTGGGTGAACAACGCATCAAACGGCTCGATCGCGCTTTCCGGCAGGTGGCCACAGATATGCATCGCCCGCGCGAAAAACCGCGAATAGAGCAGGTGCAAAATCGCGTGCTCAATACCGCCGATATATTGATCGACGTTCATCCAGTAAGACGCTTCTTCCATATCCGTCGGTGTCGTTGCTCTCGGCGCAGTAAACCGCGCGAAATACCAGCTCGAATCGACAAACGTGTCCATCGTGTCGGTCTCGCGCTTGGCCGCCTTGCCGCATTTTGGACAGCTACAATCACGCCATGTCGGGTGTCGGTCCAACGGATTTCCCGGCTGATCAAAGGTCACATCATCGGGAAGCACAATCGGCAGGTTCTCTTTCTTCTCGGGCACCACGCCGCAGGTCTCGCAATGCACCACCGGAATCGGCGCGCCCCAATAGCGTTGGCGGGAAAGCCCCCAGTCGCGCAGGCGATACTTGGTCACACCAGTGCCCCAGCCCGCCTTTTCGACAAAGTCGATGGTGGCGTCGATGGCTTCCTGCCCCGTTGCCTCGTCCAATCCAGCGAAATGATTCACCCATTTCACCACCTCGGTTTTCGGCGGCACAAAGGCTTCCTTGTCCACCGGCTTGGGATCGCTGAGCGCAAAGAAAGTGTCGATCACCGGCAATTCATACTTATGGCAGAAATCCAGATCGCGCTGATCATGCGCCGGACAGCCGAAAATCGCGCCCGTGCCATAATCCATCAGGATAAAATTGGCGATCCACACCGGCAGTTCCCAATCCGGATTCAGCGGATGGCGCACCTTGATTCCGGTGTCATAGCCAAGTTTCGGCGCGGTCTCGATGGCCTCTTCCGTGGTTCCGCCCTTGCGTGCCTTGGCAACAAAGGATTTCACCTCGTCGCTCTCCGCCTCAAGTGCGCGCGCAATCGGGTGATCCGGTGAAATACCGACAAAGCTCGCCCCCATCAGTGTATCAGGCCGCGTGGTATAAACCTCGATCGGCTCACCGCCATCGACCCGCTCAAAGGAAAACTGCAAACCCCGCGATTTGCCGATCCAGTTCTCCTGCATCAGCCGCACCTTGGCAGGCCAGTTCTCCAGCGTATCCAGCGCCTCTAGCAATTCTTCGCTGAAATCGCTGATCTTGCCGAACCACTGGGTCAGCTCACGCCGTTCAACCTCAGCGCCCGAACGCCAGCCCTTGCCGTCGATCACCTGTTCATTCGCCAGAACGGTCATATCCACCGGATCCCAGTTGACCACCGCGTTCTTGCGGTAAACCAGCCCCTTTTCCATGAAATCAAGAAACAGCGACTGCTGCTGGCCGTAATATTCCGGGTCGCAAGTGGCAAACATCCGGGACCAATCGAGCCCGAATCCCAGCGGCTTCATCTGCGCCACCATGTCGTCAATGTTGGAATAGGTCCATTCCTTGGGGTGTCCGCCAATCGCCATCGCGGCGTTTTCCGCCGGCATGCCAAACGCATCGAATCCCATCGGGTGCAGCACGTTAAAGCCATTGGCCAGCTTGTAGCGCGCGATCACATCGCCCATCGTATAGTTGCGTACATGCCCGATATGGATGCGCCCCGACGGATAGGGAAACATCTCAAGCACATAGTATTTCGGCTTGTTGCCCTCACGGGTGGCGCGGAAAATTCCGGCTTTGTCCCAGGCTTCCTGCCATCTGGCTTCGATTTCGGCTGGCGAATAGCGGTTCATGTCTGATGGCTCTTGCTTGAAAATTTCAACGTTGTGTGGGGTGATAGGCTGCACGCGCGCGTTGGTCCAGTCCGCTTTGTAACGCCACCTCTACTGTGCAAGCCGAAATATCACGTTATAACCGGTATAAGAGCGAACTCGGGAGCGGATTTACGCGCGCAAAACACATGAAAATCCTTTTTATTCATCAGAACTTCCCAGGACAGTTCAAACATCTCGCCCCGGCACTCGCCGCCCAGGGCCATCTGACTGTTGCGCTGACCTTGCGGGTCGACAAACCGACAGTTTGGCAGGGTGTGCGTATCCTGCCCTATAAGCTGTCGCGCAAAACCGGTCAGGTGCTCCATCCCTGGCTGGTAGACCTCGACACCAAGGTCGTGCGCGCCGAAGCCTGCTTCAATGCCGCGCTCAAATTGCGCGCTTCCGGTTTCATGCCGGATGTCATTCTGGCGCATCCCGGCTGGGGGGAATCGCTGTTCCTCAAGGATATCTGGCCCGAGGCGCGTATCGGCCTCTACTGCGAGCTTTATCACAAGCCCGTCTATCCGCACACGGGCTTTGAC
This sequence comes from Rhodobacteraceae bacterium LMO-JJ12, assembly GCA_021555075.1. Taxonomy (NCBI): domain Bacteria; kingdom Pseudomonadati; phylum Pseudomonadota; class Alphaproteobacteria; order Rhodobacterales; family Paracoccaceae; species Rhodobacteraceae bacterium LMO-JJ12. The sequence goes on along the minus strand of JAKGBX010000002.1, from coordinate 90,513 downwards.
CCCGAATTCCAGCCGGAAATCCCTGTCACTGAACCGCTCCGGCTGCGAATGAAGAACATTAACAATCATCTAAGCTTTGCCATGGGCGATGCCGGCCTCAGCCCGACACGGTTCCAGGCAGATACTTTCCCCGACAGCTTTCGTGACCGCATCAGCATCTGTTTCGACGGGATCGACACCGATCATCTCGTGCCCAACACAGATGCGACATATCCCATCAAGGACGGCCCAACGCTCAGCCGCAAGGATGAGATCATCACCTTCGTGAATCGAAATCTCGAACCCTACCGCGGCTATCACATCTTCATGCGCACTCTGCCTCGGTTGTTGAAAGAACGCCCCAATGCGCGCGTCCTGATCGTCGGCGGGGACGAGGTAAGCTATGGTGCGCGCCCGCCCAAGGGCAAAACTTGGAAGCAGATCTTCATCGACGAGGTTCGCGAACAGATCAGTGATGAAGATTGGGCGCGGGTGCATTTTCTTGGCCGCATCCCCTATGATCGCTTCGTTGCGCTGCTTCAGGTCAGCCGCGTGCATGTCTATCTCACCTATCCCTTCGTGCTGTCATGGTCGCTGTTTGAAACCATGAGCGTCGAGGGCGCCATCGTTGCCTCCGATACGGATCCTGTGAAAGAGCTGGTCACGCATGATGAAACCGGAAGATTGGTCGATTTCTTCGACCGCGACGCGCTGATTGCGGAAGTCTGCAACCTGCTCGACGATGCGGCATTGCGCACAAGGCTGGGCCAAGCCGCCCGCAAACATGTGGTAAGCCATTACGATCTGAAAAAGATTTGCCTACCGGGTCAGCTCAAATGGGTGCACGACCTTGCAGAATTGCCACCCCGCACAATGGGTTCGCCCTGCATTTGATCCGGGGGATGGGCATTCTGCCTATCTTGCCGGTTCTCCTGCCTGGAGCGTTTAGGCAGAAACGCTCTGCCTACGGGCTCAGAATCTCTTGTCGCTGATCCGCATCTGACGTGCGCGGTTCAGAATTGCGTCTTCCACGGCGCGCTGTGTTCCGGCGGCCACTGGCCCGCCCCGCGTGGCAATCGCGACATTGAGCGAGCGCGCATCCAGCGCCGGGTCTTTGATATAGACCGTCGCACGATATGCCCGCCCACCACCCGGCGGCGTGCCATAGCCCATCACGATCACACCAGTGAACGGATCAATGCTTTGCACCGGAAGGAAGTTCAGCACATCAAGCGACGCGTTCCACAAGTAACGGTTCACTTTGACAGTCGTGCCGGTATCTTTGCGCTTGAAGAGATCAAAGATCGAGGTCTGGCCAACCTGGCTCATCCCACCGCGACCTTCGATAACCGGCGCGCCCTCGTCATCCTCGGAATCGACGGCATCACGCGCGCCGCCAAAGCCGACCTGTCCTAACGAGCCCATCCCGCTGCCACCACAAGATGCCAGCGTAAACGCGACCAGCCCAGCGGCCAGAAGTTTGAAAGCGTTCAAGGTTTGCATGTTTTTGCCCCGGTCCTGCCCTTCTGATACTCTCCTACCCAAGCGATGCGATAGGAGCAAGGTTTTATCGCGCGCGCCATCGACCTATGATAAACCTCTTTGATCCCGTGCAAATTGCGGTTTTCAGGGCTGCGAACACTTTACTGCATAGGGGCACGTCGAAACTGTGGCATTGCTGCACCAATTTCACCCCCCTATGCGCATGGCCCACCTGCCAGACTTGCAATGCCCCCCCGTTTGGAGCGAGAGAGTGGCCTATACCCACTACGGATTCCCCGTTTTGGGCGCATGACTGGAAAACCGAGGGAAAACACATGAAAAAGATTCTCTTCGCAACGACCGCTCTCGTCGCCACTGCAAGTGTCGCCGCAGCTGACGTGTCGTTCAGCGGCTATGGCCGTTTCGGCGCAATGGACAACGGCGCCACATCCGGCGTTTACAGCCGTCTTCGCCTGCAAATCGATATGTCCACCGAAGCAGACAATGGTCTGAAATTTGGTGCGCGTCTTCGCCACGAGCAAGACTCGTTCAACGGCGGCGTCGTTAACGGCGGCCCCGGTGGCTTCAACGGCGTGCGTTTCTACGCAGCAGCCGGCGGCTTCCAACTCGGTGTTGGCAACATCATCGGCGCCATCGAAGCAATGCCTGGCCTCTACATGAGCACTCAATCGGCTGGTATCGGCCTCTCGGGTCTCGGCTTCTCGAACCTCGTGACCAACACCCAAGGCCAAGGCTACTGGGGTTGGGACGCTTACTCGTCCAAAGGTAACGGCGGCCTCGGCGGCGGTGCTGTTCGCGGTAATGGCGTTGAAATCATGTATTCGGCTGGCGACTTCGGTGCTCACCTGTCGCACACCGGTAACGGCGTAGGCGAACTGACCGCTCTGCAACTGAACTACAAGTTCAACGACTGGACCGTTGCAGCTGCTTACCAAGACGCTGCATGGGTTGGTGGTGACAAAGTTGTTCTGACCGTTGGCGGCAAAATCGGCCCGGCAAACATCGGCTTGGCATATGCTGACAACGACGGCATCGGCAAATTCGGCCTCTATGGTAACATCGACGTAGGCGCGGCAACCCGCGTTGACGTATTTGTCACCTCGGAAGATGGCGTTGCTGGCGGCGAAACCTACGGTCTGGCTGTTTCGCACAGCCTCGGCGGTGGTGCATCGCTCGAAGCTGGTGTTGCACGTGACGACACCAATGCTACCGGTGGCGTGACCATGTATGACATGGGTATCCGCTTCAACTTCTAATTCAGAAGTCGAACGATCCAATAAGGAAGGGCAGGTCATTTGACCTGCCCTTTTCTTTTGCCCTGTTCTTTGGTTCCCTGATGATGTTCATTCCGCTCGACCCATCAAACAGGACCGCCCATGTCGCTTACCGAAATCCAGACCCGAATCGCCAAAGCCGAAGCTGACGCAGACCGCGCGCCCGGCTCGGTCAAGCTGATCGCCGTATCCAAGGTTCAGCCCGAATCTCGCGTGCGTTCCGTTCTGGAGCAGGGTCATCGCCTTTTTGGCGAAAACCGGGTGCAGGAAGCCGCCGGAAAATGGCCCGCCTTCCGCGAATCATTCCCCGATACCCAAGTCCACCTGATCGGACCGCTGCAAACCAACAAGACACGGGCTGCGTTCGAGCTTTTCCAGGCAATCCATTCTGTCGATCGCCCCAAACTCGCCAAAAGCATCGCCCGCATTGCCCAAGAAGATGGCCATTGCCCCACCCTCTTCATTCAGGTCAACACCGGCGAAGAGCCGCAAAAAGCCGGCATCCTGCCCGCCGATGCAGATTCATTCATCGCTGAATGCCAAGGCATGGATTTGCCAATCGAAGGTCTGATGTGCATCCCCCCCGCCGATGAGGAACCCAGCCTGCATTTTGCCCTGTTGGCAAAAATCGCAGCCCGCAATGGCCTCACTGGTCTCTCAATGGGCATGAGCGGTGATTTCGAACGCGCCATCGCCCTTGGCGCTACGCATATACGCGTCGGATCAGCCATTTTTGGCGATCGCGTGCCCGCCTGATTCTACCCCGCCAGCGCCTCCGGCACGATCAACCGAGCCCCAGCGTGTAATCTCTCTGCAAGCCATATTAGATCACTGCGCGCAAACGCCACGCAGCCTTCCGTGGGATAACCGGGCCGCCGCCACTGATGTAGAAATATGGCCGACCCTTTGCCCGCTTCGGCATTCGGCCAATTCCAATCGGTCACCAGCACAATGTCATAAAGCGGATCGGCCCGCCGCAGCACCTCATGACTATGCCCATAGGGCGCCCGCACCATCTGATTATACCCAGCCTCGCTGCTCGCATCCGACCACAGATCTCCCGGTCTGATCGCCTTGGCCCAGGCATTCGGCTGCGCAAGCCGGTCAGGACGATAAAGCACCGCAACAATTTGGTGCGCACCAACAGGCGTGGCGCCGTCCCCTTCACGCTTGTCGGCCCGCACGCCCCCCCTACCGATCGAGCAGGGCAAATACCGCCCCGCAAATCGCACACCACGTCGCGTCAGAACCAAATCGCGGTTAGCAGCACCAGCCAGCGTCACAGCAAATGCCCGGATTTCGCGGCCTTGGTCGCAAGATAGGCGCGGTTATGCTCACTCTCACCCACCTTCAATGGTACACGCTCAACCACGTCCACGCCATGCGCCTGCATCATCGCGATCTTGCGCGGATTGTTGGTCAAAAGCCGAACCGCGCTAAATCCCATCGACTGCAAAATCTGCGCCCCAATGCGAAAATCGCGCTCATCATCCTCAAAGCCCAGACGATGATTGGCCTCGACTGTATCAAACCCCTGATCCTGCAAGGAATATGCCCGCATCTTGTTGGCAAGCCCGATACCGCGCCCCTCTTGGTTGAGGTAGAGCAGCACGCCTTCACCCTCCGCCCCCATTTGCGCCAGGGCGCCGCGCAGTTGTGGCCCACAATCGCATTTGAGCGAGCCAAGCACATCGCCGGTGAAACAGGCCGAATGCAACCGCGCAAGAACCGGCATATCCCGCGAAGGTCGCCCGATTTCGATTGCATAATGCTCCTCGCCGCCATCCTCGGGCCGAAAAATATGCAGCCGCCCCGCCTCTGCCGCCGCCATCGGCAGACGCGCCGCCACGACCGGGTGCAACTCCGCAGACGCTTCCAGCACCGGACCGGCCAGAGCCTCACTTACAAGCGTCAGATTGTTCTCAGCCGCGAATTCTCGCGCGTTGCTCAATTCCATAACCAGAGCCGCAGGCAAGAGCCGCGCCGTCTTGGTCAGCCGAATCGCCAACCGGTGAAGCGTCACATCGCCGCCCCGTGCCGCTTGAAGTGGCCCCTTCATGGGTGCCTTGAGATCATCCGCCGGATCAGCCACAGCCAACACCCAAGAAAGCCCCGCATCCAAAGGCAAAGCTATCCGCGCCAGAGCGCCATCATAGGCGCGCGCCTTTAGAGTCTCTGCCCGCCGCGCCGTAATCGCCAGATGAGGTTCCCCGCCCATCGCCCGAAGGTCAGCGAGCCGCTGCGCATCAAGTGTCTCAGCCGCCAGCATCAGAACCGCCTCGCCCTGCGCTCCGATCAACACAACAGGCACACCCATACGCAAATCAGCATGCGCACGAGCCAGCGTTTCTGTAATATCCGGGGCAAAACTCATGTAGTCTTCCTATATCTGAACGGCGCATTTTGAAACATTCGCCGTCCCCTTTACACGAGGCCGTGAGGGAATTGCAGCATATCTTGCTGTCGCAGCCTCTCCACCTCATCTGTTGCTAACGCCAATGAGGAGGCCGAAAAAATGGCACAGCTCAAGAAGATACTACTCGTCGATGACGATGAAGACCTGCGCGAGGCGCTCAGCGAACAGCTCGTCATGACAGAAGACTTCGACGTTTTCGAAGCCGCCAATGGTGCCGAAGCAATGACTCGGGCCAAGGAAGCAATCTATGATCTGGTCATTCTCGATGTCGGCCTGCCCGATACCGACGGGCGCGAACTTTGCCGTCTGATGCGCAAGCAGGGTGTCAAATCTCCGATTCTCATGCTCACCGGCCATGACAGCGATTCCGACACCATTCTCGGCCTCGATGCAGGCGCCAATGATTATGTGACTAAACCGTTCAAATTCCCCGTGCTGCTTGCCCGCATCCGCGCCCAGTTGCGTCAGCATGAACAGTCCGAAGATGCCGTCTTTTCGCTTGGTCCCTATACCTTCAAACCGGCCATGAAAATGCTGCTGACCGAGGACGAGCGCAAAATCCGGCTGACCGAGAAAGAAACCAATATCCTCAAGTTTCTCTATCGCTCATCCGAAGGCGTGGTGGCGCGCGATGTACTCTTGCACGAAGTGTGGGGCTACAATGCGGGTGTCACAACCCACACGCTGGAAACCCACATTTATCGCCTGCGCCAGAAAATCGAGCCCGATCCCTCACAAGCCCGCCTGCTGGTAACAGAGTCAGGCGGCTACCGTCTCATGGCCTAAATGTCACAACATATGCGTTGTATGGAATTCCATACTCGTTTGAGACAGATCAAAGTTGTATTGTGAAGGAAGATATAGAGTTCACCCATCCCGTTGCATGTGCGGGTTATCACATGCACCTCCCTGTTGGACTTGGCCCGGGCTTGCCCGGGCTTTTTTTTGGGGCCAAACCCATTACGAATCCGGTCCAAAACGCTGCATCCACTCGCTCACCTCCTTGCGCCGCGTCCGCGACACCGGAATATCCGTGCCGTCCTTCAGTCGGAGGAACCGATGGCCGTTTTGGCGGATCAGCCCGTCAATCGCCTGGCGGCGCACCCAATAAGAACGATGTGTTTGTATGCCGTGTTCCGGCCCAAGCTGTTCTGTCAGATCGCGTAACGCAGCCCGCAAAAGCTCTCGTCCCTCATGAAAGACAAACTCAACATAATGCTCAACCGATTTCAGATAGAGCAGCCCCTCAAGCGCGATCTGGCGATCCTGCACTTCCAGCTCCGGTGACGTCCCCGCATCAGATGATCGCACAACACCGTCCGCCGAAAGCGACCCATCCTCGATCTCCTCACCGTTCCACTGCACCCGTCGAATCTGCGGAAATTTGGGCAGGATGAAGATCACCATCATCAACTCGAAAACCACCGCAATCAGCGTAAAGCGCAGGATCTCGCCCCATATCGTGATCGTTTCCAACTCGGGAAACTCAAGCCAATACACAAACACAACATAGTTGACCCAGATCAGCACAACGACGGCCACCGCATGAAACAACCCCGACGGCACGACGAAATCGCGCTGCGCAAAGCGCATCAAACTATTGCAAAACTGGAACTGCGCTATCCACACCGCCGTGGACAAACTGCAATTGAGAACCCAGAACACCGGCCGCCACCCCAAGGGCAACGTGACCCCGAACAGCACCGGATTGACCAACGCAATCAGGATTCCAAACGCGATTAGTGATCCCTGGAATAGTCTGGAGCGCAATACCTGCAAGGCATCGTTCAGCGTCGCACGAAAGACATAGCCGTTCATGGCAACAATACGCAGTTCGTGACAAATGGGCTTGTTTTGCTGTGTTTTCATTCGAACTATGACAGGGCCGAGCAGTGTAGCCAGTGTAGCGTAAGCAGTGACAGATCGCAAAACAACGTTTTGCCTCCACCGTTAGCTTGTAGCGATTGCCCGAAGGTACTCGGTAAGGCCTGAGAACCTTCATGGGTTCCTCAGGCCTTTTTCCATTTCGTTGCTGGTGTCTTCTCCACCCAACAGATAGCCTGACCGCGTTCGCGCCATTCAGGAGAGATCATGCCCTTCACAATCGCCACCTGGAACATCAATTCGGTGCGCCTGCGCGAACCAATCGTCTGCAAGCTCCTGCAAGAAGAAGCGCCCGACGTGCTCTGCCTGCAAGAATGCAAAAGCCCCGTCGACAAGATCCCACGCGAGATGTTTTCAGAGCTTGGTTATTCCCACATGGTTGCGCGTGGACAGAAGGGTTACAACGGCGTCGCCATCCTGTCGCGCTTGCCGATTGTTGAAGCCGGAGACCATGATTTCGCCTCGCTTGGCCACGCCCGCCACATTGCCGGGCGGTTGGAAAACGGTGTCACAATCCACAATTTCTATGTCCCCGCCGGGGGCGATATCCCTGATCGCGAGAAAAACATCAAATTCGGCCAAAAACTCGATTACCTGACCGAGATGCGCGATTGGTTCCATGCCGAGAAGCCCAAGAAATCCATCCTCGTCGGCGATCTCAACATCGCGCCCCGCGAAGATGACGTCTGGTCGCACAAGAAACTCCTCAAGATCGTCTCGCACACCCCCATCGAAGTCGAACATCTGGCCGAAACCCAGGATGCCGGCGGCTGGGTCGATGTTACCCGCGCTGATATCCCCGAAGGACAGCTCTATTCCTGGTGGTCCTACCGCGCCCGCGATTGGGACGCCGCCGACAAAGGGCGCCGCCTCGATCATGTCTGGGCCACGCCCGATATCTCCAATGCCGCTCACTCAAGCCGTATCCTGCGCGCCGCGCGCGGCTGGGAAAAGCCCTCGGACCACGCGCCCGTCTTCGCAACGTTCGACCTATAAGCAACGCGCGGCTATATTTGCCCTTTGAATCCGACCCGCCGGACCTCATATAAGGTCCGAAACCAGCATAATAATGAGGCAACCGATGCTCGAACTTGGACAAACCGAAACCCCCACCACCGATCTGGTCAAGGACGTCTCGGAAGCCGATTTCATGGCCGACGTGATCGAGGCCAGTAAGACTGTCCCCGTGATCGTTGATTTCTGGGCACCGTGGTGCGGCCCCTGCAAAACGCTTGGCCCGGCGCTGGAAGGGGCTGTGCAAAAAGCAGGCGGCAAAGTCCGCATGGCCAAGGTCAATGTCGATGAAAACCAGATGATCGCGGGCCAGCTACAGGTGCAATCCATCCCTACAGTCTATGCCTTTTGGCAGGGCCAGCCGGTCGATGGGTTCCAAGGCGCGCTACCGCCCTCGGAAGTTACGAAATTCGTCGAGAAAACCGCTGCCCTCGCGGGTGACGGCGATGATGGAGGCCTGGCCGAGGCGGTCGCCGCCGCAGAAGAAATGCTCGCGGAAGGCGCCGCTGTCGACGCCGCGCAAACCTTCGCCGCAATCCTTGAGGAAGATCCCGCGAATGCCCCCGCCTATGGCGGACTGGTGCGCGCGCACATCGCAACGGGCGATCTTGATCAGGCCGAAGCCGTACTCAACGGCGCCCCTGCCGAGATTTCCGAAAAACCCGAGCTTGAAGCCGCCCATGCGCAACTCGATCTGGCAAAGCAGGCCGCCAACGCCGGACCCGTCGGCGAGCTGCAAGCCGCCGTTGAAGCGAATGGCGACAATCATCAGGCGCGGCTTGATCTGGCCATGGCGCTACATGCGAGCGGAGACGTCCAGGGCGCCGTCGATCAACTGCTCGAATTGTTCCGTCGTGACCGGGAATGGAACGAGGCCGCCGCCAAGGCTCAGCTTTTGAAGATTTTCGAAGCCTTGCCACCGCAGGACCCCATCGCGCTCAACGGTCGCCGCAAGCTCGGCTCGATGATCTTGGTCTAAGCGGGTGTTTCGCGCTATCATCATTCCATGACAAGCCTCATCGACCTTCCCGAGGTTATCCCGGTTTTCCCACTCCCCGGCGCGCTATTGCTGCCGCGCTCGCGTCTTCCGTTGCATATTTTCGAGCCGCGTTACCTGACGATGCTCGAAGACGCACTCAAGACGCCGGAGCGGCTGATCGGCATGATCCAACCCTACGAGGTGCCGGGCCGCTCAGATGGTAGCGGGTTAATGACGATCGGTTGCGCCGGACGGGTCACGCACTTCTCTGAAACCGAAGATCACCACTACATGATCACGCTTTCAGGTGTGTCGCGGTTTCGCGTCCTTCAGGAGGTTGAAGGCTTCACCCCATATCGCCGCGCTCAAGTCTCCTGGAACGGTTTCGAGCGCGACCGTGGCGGCGCCGACCAAGACCCCGACTTCAACCGTGCGCGGTTCATGACGCTTCTGAGCCGGTATTTCTCGACCAAAGGGCTCAACACCGATTGGGATACACTGAAAGACGCCGAAGCGGAGCTTTTGATCAATTCCCTGTCGATGCTGCTCGAGTTTCAACCGGAAGACAAACAAGCCCTGCTCGAAGCGCCGTCGCTTTCGACACGCCGCGAAACCCTTGTAACCCTGATTGAATATTCCCTGCATGGCGGGGACGACGAGGATTTGATGCAATGAGTGATTCCACCCCCGCCTTCGACCGCCACATGCTCGAAGCGCTGGTCTGCCCACAAACCCAGAGCGTGCTTGAATATGACGCCAGCGCCCAAGAGTTGATCAGCAAACCCGCTGGTCTGGCCTTTCCGATCCGTGACGGCATCCCGGTGATGCTGATCGACGAGGCGCGCAAGCTCGATTGACGGCAAGCTGCGCAAAATGCGCGCCCGTTTCTCAAGCTTTCATCAATTCCGGCAATTCCCCGGTCAGCCCGGCCGCTTCGCGCATAAACGTCCGCCGCAACCCAGGTATCGCGTTCACCGCCCCCATGCCCAGATCACGCGCCGCGCGAAGAAGCGGATTATCATTTGAAAAAAGCCTATTAGTAAGGTCTGTCGCCATCGCCAACGTTTGCACATCAAACCGCCGCCATTCCTGATAGCGCGCCAGAACAAGCGCCGAGGCATAGTCTTCGCCCCGTCTTGCGGCGACGCTCAGAACATCCACCAGCGCACCAACATCCCGCAAGCCTGCGTTTAACCCCTGCCCGGCAATCGGATGCATCCCATGCGCCGCATCACCGATCAGCGCCAGCCGCTCTGCCATGAAAGAATCGGCAATGGTCAGGTTCAGCGGATAGCTGAAGCGCTTGCCCTTGAGCTTGATCGGCCCGAGAAAATCGCCAAACCTTGGGCGCAACACCTCCATGAAATCAGCATCACTCAGCGCATTGATCGCAGCTGCATTCTCATGGCTCTCTGCCCATACGATCGAACAGACATTCCCCGGCAAAGGTAGAATTGCCAACGGCCCGCCGGGCATGAAAAGCTGATGCGCGATGCCGTTATGCGGCTTTTCATGGGCGATGGCACAGACCAGCGCGCTCTGCCCATAGTCCCAACCAGTCCGCTTGATCCCCGCCCGCACCGCCGTGCCCGAAGCGCGACCGTCACAGCCCACCAGAAGCCGCGCGCGCAGGGCCGCACCACTCTCCAACGTTACTGTCACACCACCGACGTCCGCCGCCTGTGCCACGACACGGCCCTCGATCTGGGTAATCGCATCGTTCTGACTCATCGCGTCCAGAAATGCCCGGCGCAGGAAGCGATCTTCCAGCATGAAACCCATCGGGCCTTCTTCAATCTCGGCTGAGTCGAAATGCAGGAAAAACGGTGCTGCCCCTTCGCCCGCACGCCCGTCCGCGGCTTTGATCTCGACCATCGGCTGTGCGTGGTTCTCGACCATTTGCCAGATGCCGATGCGCGCAAGCAGCCGCTTTGACGCCAGAGCCAGCGCATAGGCCCGCCCATCAAACCCTGCGGTCTTGCGCTGCTTTTCGGGCAACGCGTCGACCACTGTCACCGAAAACCCTTTACCCGCCAAGGCCAAGGCCAGCGCCGGGCCGTTCAACCCTCCGCCGACAATCACAATATCGCTGTCATATGTCATGCTCTCACATATGGATACGTGTCCGGGATTGTCCATGCCCGAGTTCACCGCTAGCGTATCGCAAGTCGCGAGTGCGGGAGCCTCCGGCGAAGATATTTTTGGTCAGAGGAAGCTGGGAGCGTGCAATGAAAGATTGGCTTTGGATGAGTATGGCCGACCTGGGTCGTAGGATCGGTGTGGGCGAGATTGATCCGATCGATCTGGCCGAGACCTATCTGAGCGCAATCAAGGCCCATCCTTTGCAAGACCGGATTTATGCCCGCCTGACCGAGACCCGCGCAATGGCCGAAGCGGAAGCAGCGGCGGCGCGTGCCAAATCCGGGCACCGGCGCGGCCCCCTCGACGGTGTGCCACTCAGTTGGAAAGATCTCTTTGACACCGCCGGTGTTGCGACCGAGGCAGGCTCGGCCCTGCTAAAGGGTCGCGTACCCGATGAAGATGCCTGGGTATTGAAGAACGCCACGGCGGCGGGCACCGTCTGTCTCGGGAAAACGCATATGTCAGAACTGGCCTTTTCCGGGCTGGGCTATAACCCATCGACCGCGACGCCACCTTGCGTGAACGACGAAGGCGCGGTCTCGGGCGGGTCTTCCTCCGGGGCGGCAACATCGGTCGCCTTTGGTCTAGCGCCCTGCGGCGTCGGCTCGGACACTGGCGGCTCGGTGCGCATACCTGCCGCCTGGAATGATCTCGTTGGGCTGAAGACCACCGCAACTCGGATACCGCTCACTGGCACGGTGCCGCTTTGCGCGCGCTTCGACACTATTGGTCCGCTCTGTCGCAGCCTCGAAGATGCTGCCTTGATGCTGGCCGTTCTGGAAGGCGGGCAGCCCGCCGATCTGACCGGCGCTTCGGCCAAGGGGCTGCGCATCGGCGCGCTCCAGACTGGCGCGCTGGAAAACACACGCGAAACTCCGATGGCGGCCTATACCGACGCGCTCGAAAAATTGGTCGATGCGGGTGTTATCATCGAAAAATTCGACGCCCCCGAAGTGACCAAAGCCCTGGCCCAATCCGCCGTCACCTTCACCAGCGAGGCCTATGGCACCTGGAGCGATGTGATCGAGGCCGCCCCGGACAAGATGTATCATCAGATCCTTGAGCGTTTCCGCACGGGCAAAGCCTTTTCTGGTCCCGAATATGTGCGCGCCTGGCAGGTGCTGGACGAGTGCCGCGCGGCGTGGAATGCCCGTGTCGCGGGCTATGACGCCGTGATCCTGCCCTCGGCGCCGATCATGCCGCCCAACGTTGAACGGCTTGAAACCGATCAAGATTATTACATCAGCGAAAACCTTCTTGCCCTGCACAACACACGCATCGGTAATGTTCTGGGTCTCTCGGCGATCACCCTGCCAACGGGTCATCCCTCTTGTGGTGTAATTCTGATGGGAAAACCCTTTGCAGAAGAAGCGCTTTTGCGGGTTGCCGCTGCGTGCGAGACGGTATTGAGCAAAGCCAAAGCTTGACGCGCTATAATTGCCACAACCCTTGGGAATCACCCGTCTTTTTCTGGACGTAGCCGCGCTGCTTGGGTAATTTTGAACGAAACGGAGCAGTAACGACTCCGACCTAGAGGCAGTATTGGCATGTTTCCCGATCGGTTTTCGAACCTACCGGACTACGCGTTCCCGCGCCTGCGCGCGCTGTTGGACCGACACCAACCCGGTGGCGCGGTAACACACATGACAATTGGCGAACCGAAACATGCGTTTCCGCCCTGGGTCACTGATATCATTGCCGAAAATGCCGCTGGTTTTAACAGCTACCCGCCCAATGACGGCTCGCCGGAATTGCTGAGCGCCATCGCCGATTGGCTCAAGCGCCGCTACGGCGTGACGGTTGATTCGTCCACACAGATCATGGCCCTCAATGGCACCCGCGAAGGGCTCTACAATGCCTGCATGGCGCTGGTGCCCGAGAAGGTGCGCGGCGAACAACCGCTCGTTTTGCTGCCCAACCCGTTTTATCAGGTCTACATGGTATCTGCGATTTCGGTGAATGCACGGCCCGTTCTTGTCCCTGCCACCCGTGCCACCGGTTATTTGCCTGACTACTCCGGCCTGCCCACCGATATGCTCAATCGTGTCGCTGCCGCCTATATCTGTTCGCCCTCCAATCCACAGGGCGCAGTGGCCAGCCGCGATTACCTGCGCGAGTTGATCGGCTTGGCTGAACAATTTGATTTCAAGATTTTCGCCGATGAATGCTACTCCGAGATTTGGCGCAACGAGGCGCCTCCCGGCGCACTCGAAATCGCTGCCGAGATGGGCGCCGACCCCGAGCGTGTGGTGGTCTTTCATTCGCTCTCCAAACGCTCAAACCTGCCTGGGCTGCGCTCCGGCTTTGTCGCCGGTGGGCCAGAAAGCATCGCGAGGATGAAACAACTGCGCACCTATGGCGGCGCACCATTGCCCCTGCCGTTGCAGGCTGCGGCTGCGGCCGTCTGGCGCGACGAAGAACATGTGAGCGAAAACCGTCGCCTCTATCAGGAAAAATACGCCGTCGCCGATGAGGTCTTTTCCGGCGTGCAGGCTTACCAAGGCCCCGAGGCAGGATTTTTTCTCTGGCTTCCCGTCGAGGATGGCGAAGCCGCCGCGCTCAAAGCGTGGAAAGAGACCGGCGTGCGGGTTCTGCCCGGCGCCTATCTCGCTCGCGAAGTCAATGATCACAACCCGGGGCGGGGATACATTCGGGCGGCAATGGTCGCCCCCAAACAAGAAATGCAGCAGGGGCTAATCCGGCTTCGCGACTGCATCTACAGCTGAGGACGAGGGAAAACATGGCATACCAGACACGAGGCCGCGATCCGCTTCTCGACAGCAACATGGCACAGGCCATCGAAAAACGCGGCAAGGAGCTGATCGGTTTTGCGCTACTCTTTTGCGGGTTGGCTGCTGTTGCAATGATCGGGTCTTACGCGCCCTCTGATCCATGGTGGATGTCGGCCACAGATGCGCCGGTGCAAAACTGGCTTGGCCGGTTTGGTGCGTCTCTTGCCGCGCCGATGTTCATGATCGTCGGCTGGGGCAGCTGGGGTGTCGCCATCGTTCTGCTGGCATGGGGTCTTCGCTTTGCGCTGCATCGTGGTAACGAACGCGCCATTTCACGGCTGATCTTTGCGCCGATCTGGGTGGCGTTGCTATCGATCTATGCCGCCACTTTGGTGCCCGGCCCGGAATGGACCCATTCGTTCGGAATGGGCGGGTTGTTTGGCAAAACCGCCCTCGGCAGTCTGATCAACATCCTCCCAATCAGCGCCACCACCGGGCTCAAGCTCCTGTCGCTTGTCCTGGGTGCGTCCATGGTCGCCCTCGGTGCATTCGTTCTGGGTTTCACCAAGGGCGAACTCCGCCAAACCGGACGTTTCCTGCTGATCGGTCTGATTTTGCTTTATGCCACACTGATGGCGCTGCTGGGCCGCACGGCCCGGGGCGCGCTTTCCACTGCGCAATCGCTTCAGGCCCGCAATGCCGAGCGCCGCGAACGTCGCGCCCAAGCCGCCGCTGACGCTGCGGAATGGTCCGCCATGCAAGAGGCCCAGGCCGAGGCACTCCCCGCCGCCCCCAATCCGATTCATGTGCAAGACCCCGATTTCCGCACTGCTGGCGCAGCCGAGTACGAGGTCGAACGGCAGGGACTTCTTTCGCGCGCGACCAATCTGATTCGCCGCCCCGAACCGATGCCCGAATCCGATCCCGAGCCCGAACTTGTCGAGCGCGCGATGCACTATGAGCACGAGCCCGAGGCGCCCAGCGACGAACACATCAAGGCGCGCATCGCCGATGTGATCAAGTCGCGTGTGCGGCAAAACCCTGCGGTGCAGATGCCGTTAACCAAGGGACGCGGACGCGGACCCGAGCCATTGCTGCTCAACACCCATGACGGCAGCCCCCTGCCGCCCGAACCGCCGCTGACTGCGCGCGACGTTCAGGCCTATGCCGCACCCAGCTTGCAACCTGATTTCGAACCCGACTTCGAAGACCCCGAATTGGTCGAAGATCACCTTCCGCTCAAACCTGCGGAAGTCCCCCAGCCGACCATGGCGATCCCGACACCACAACCCAAAAAGGTGGTGCAGCAGCCCCAGCGCAAGCCGATTCAGCCCTCGACCCGTGCACGGGCCGAGGCCCAGCCTTCGCTGCAATTCGAAGACAATCGCGCGGCCTATGAACTGCCCCCGCTGTCGCTTTTGTCCAACCCGATCAACATCGAACGGCACCACCTGTCTGACGAAGCGCTGGAAGAAAACGCGCGCATGCTGGAAACTGTACTCGATGACTACGGAGTGAAAGGCGAGATCGTGTCGGTCCGCCCCGGCCCCGTTGTGACAATGTACGAACTTGAACCGGCACCGGGTCTCAAGGCATCGCGTGTGATCGGCCTTGCCGATGATATCGCGCGCTCGATGGCCGCCCTCTCGGCGCGGGTCTCCACCGTTCCGGGCCGCTCTGTCATCGGCATCGAACTGCCCAATGATAACCGCGAGATGGTCAGTTTCCGTGAAATCCTGTCGTCGCGCGAATTCGGCGATGGCAATCACAAACTCCCCCTCGCGCTGGGCAAGGATATCGGCGGCGACCCCGTGGTGGCCAACCTCGCCAAGATGCCCCACCTTCTGATCGCGGGCACCACCGGCTCGGGTAAATCCGTCGCAATCAATACGATGATCCTGTCGCTTCTCTACAAGCTGACGCCTGAAGAGTGCCGCATGATCATGATCGACCCCAAGATGCTCGAACTATCCGTCTATGACGGCATTCCGCATCTTCTGTCCCCGGTCGTAACAGACCCTAAAAAGGCGGTTGTGGCGCTGAAATGGGTCGTCGGCGAGATGGAAGAGCGTTATCGCAAGATGTCCAAGATGGGCGTGCGCAACATTGATGGCTACAATTCCCGCGTCGCCGATGCGCTGGCCAAGGGCGAAACCTTTGATCGCACCGTGCAAACCGGGTTTGATGATGACACCGGTGAACCCATATTCGAAAGCGAAGAAATCACACCGGTGAAAATGCCCTATATCGTCGTTATCGTCGACGAAATGGCCGACCTCATGATGGTCGCGGGCAAGGAAATCGAAGCCTGCATTCAACGCCTCGCACAAATGGCGCGCGCCTCGGGCATTCACATCATCATGGCGACTCAGCGCCCCTCGGTCGATGTCATCACCGGCACGATCAAGGCCAACTTCCCCACCCGAATTTCGTTTCAGGTCACATCCAAGATCGACAGCCGCACCATCCTTGGCGAAATGGGCGCCGAACAGCTCTTGGGCATGGGCGATATGCTCTACATGGCCGGTGGTGCCAAGATCACGCGTTGCCACGGCCCGTTTGTCTCTGATGAAGAGGTCGAGGAAATCGTCACCCATCTCAAAGCCTATGGTCCGCCCGAATATGTCGGCGGTGTCGTGCAGGGCGTTGACGATGAAAAGGCCGACAATATCGACGCCGTTCTCGGCCTTTCGACAGGTGGCAACACCAATGGCGAAGACGCGCTTTACGACCAAGCGGTTGCCATCGTCATCAAGGATCGCAAATGCTCCACCTCCTACATTCAGCGCAAGCTCGGCATTGGTTATAACAAAGCCGCACGACTCGTTGAGCAAATGGAGGACGAAAGCCTCGTCTCGGCTGCCAACCACGTCGGCAAACGCGAAATTCTGATTCCCGAACAAGGGTAACGTGGGCAAACTGCCCACCTTTTCTCCCGAAGCACCGGCTTGTTATCGCCTATCATTTGGGTTTGCAGCAAACTGTGCCTATCTACGGATTTGCCCGCCAACCACCATGAGGTTCGAGTTATGAAATTGGGTCGTCTTGCCCTTGTTACCGCCCTAACCAGCGCCATTGCCGCGCCCGCTTGGGCCGAAAAGCTGTCGCTAAACGCAATCTCGCAATACCTCAACGGGATGCAAACCGCCAAAGGCGCGTTCACGCAGGTGAACGATGATGGCACTATTTCGACCGGAACAATCTATATCAAACGACCCGGAAATATTCGTTTCGAATACAATCCACCGGATAAAACCCTCGTTCTGGCCTCGGCCGGTGCGGTAGCGATCTTTGATTCGAAAACCAATCAAGGTCCCGAAACCTATCCGCTCAATCGGACACCACTAAAGATTATCCTCGCCAAGAACGTCGATCTCGCACGCGCCAACATGGTGACCGGCCATACCGACGACGGCACGGCAACAATCGTGACGGCCCAGGACCCGGAACATCCCGAATACGGCAATATTCAGCTCAAGTTCACAGGCAACCCGATCGAGTTGCGCCAATGGATCATCAACGATGATTCGGGCTCGCGCACCACGGTCGTTCTGGGCGCGCTGAGCAAAGGCGGAAACCTGCCTTCGCGGCTGTTTGATATCGAGCTCAACACCAATAGACCCCAGCGCTGAACGCGCAGGGCACGCTTCAGAGGCCCGCCCCGGACCTAATCCGGGGCGGCCAAGCCTATCTCAGTCGTCGGCACCCTTTGAGTTGCGCCTCATAAACCTGCGCTCTATCGCCCACTTCACCCGCGATTCGCATCAGCCAGGCCTTGCTGTTGTAAGAACCGCGGCTATAGCCGGTATGCCCTTCGTGATAGGCCAGATACTGATTGCGCGCGTCATGCAGCGCGATTCCGTTGCGCGCTTTGGTGGTATTCATATACCAACCCATGAAATCGGTTGCGTCGCGAATGTCGTCGCGCTTGGCACTGCGACGGCCCGTCTCTGCCAGATATTCCTTCCAGGTCCCGTCCAGCGCTTGGGAATAGCCAAAGGCGCTCGATTGCCGACCCATCGGAATTACCCCGATAGCCCAACGATACGGCGTGCGCGCATCGGCCTTGAACCTGCTTTCCTGATAGATCGTAGCCATCTGCACATGCACTGGCACGTTCCATTTTCTCTCAGTCGCGCGAAACGCGCGCACATAATGCGGCCTGCTTTGCAGGATGGTACAGGCGTTGTCGAACTCGCGCGGGGCCTTATAGTCCCGTCCGCCGCCACAACTGGCCAGCAACATCAACAGAATCAGGGCGCGAAGGGGTCTGCTCATTGTGCCTCTCGCTTTTTCATTGTTTTTTCTTATTTTAACTTGTTTTCCACTACTTCTAAAGCAGAATTACAGACCTTCTCGCGGCGGCGCCCTTCACAACTGTTAAACTTGTTAACACAGACTGTTTCCGCGAAATTGACCTGGCACAAATGGACAAGCGGGGCTTGAAAGCGCTATGCTCTGAGAGTAGGGGCTGCTGAATGATGCGTAAAACACTAGCAAAGTACCACTTGGGCCAGATCGTCCGACACCGGAAACATCCGTTTCGCGGCGTTGTCTTCGATGTCGACCCCGAATTTAACAATACCGAAGAATGGTATGATGCCATTCCCGAAGAATCGCGCCCTGAAAAGGAACAGCCGTTCTATCACCTGTTGGCCGAAAATGATCAAAGCTACTACGTAGCTTATGTCAGCGAACAAAACCTGATCGCCGACTATTCCGGGGAACCCGTTGATCATCCGGATATCCCCGATCTCTTCGGCCCGTTCGAAGACGGAACCTATCCGCTGCATTTCCAACTGAATTGAAGGCGCGTGAAATCACGCACCGTTCTCGCCCTCACTCCGCGACGGGTCGCCCTTCCTTCTTCCATGCCGAAAATCCGCCTTCCATCTCGGCGATATTCTCCACCCCCATGTCCTTGAGCTGCTTGGTCGACAGTGCCGAACGCCAGGCACTGGCGCAAAACAACACCAACGTCTTGTCGGTCGCCAGCGCTTCCTTGAAATAGGGGCTCTGTGGATCGACCCAGAATTCCAGCATCCCGCGCGGCGCATGAAATGCCCCTTCAATGCGCCCGTCACGGCTCAACTCGCGCGGATCGCGGATATCCACCAACAGCGCCTCTCCCGCCGCTACCATCGCCTCCGCCTCCTGCGTCGACAGCGATGTGATCTGCGCCTTGGCCGTCGCGACCATCTCTTTCACTGGGGTGATGCCCATCTTTCCGTTCTCCAAATTTGTGGCTTTCATGCCGCCTTGCGCTTTGGCATCAATAGCCCAGCGCGATACCATCCTTGCGCGGGTCCGAAGCGCCTTCCAAAATGCCATCCTCGCGGATCACAATCGCCTGCCCACCCCCAAGCGGTCCATCAGGAACGCTGACCTCATGGCCCAGCTCGGACAGCTGGCGACGCACCTTTTCGTCATACCCGCGCTCAACCTTCATCACGTTACCTTCGGCGAAACACCGCGGCGCATCAATCGCGCTTTGCAGGTCCATCCCGAAATCCACCAGATTCGTGATCAACCGCGCGTGGCCACAGGGCTGATATGCCCCGCCCATCACGCCGAATGGCATGGTTTCACCATTCCAATTCAGAATTCCCGGAATAATCGTGTGCATCGGCCGTTTGCCCCCGGCCAGTTCATTCGGATGCCCTTCTTGCAGGGTAAATCCGGTTCCACGGTTTTGGAACAAAATGCCGAATTTCTCGCTGGCAAATCCCGCGCCGAAGCTTTTGAAAATCGAATTGATCAGGGAAACCGCCATGCGGTCCTTGTCCACCACCGTGATATAAATCGTATCCTTATGGACCTCGCCGCTGGTCCTTTCCGCCGATACCATAGCGCGACGAGGATCAATCAGCGCGGCCAGCTTAGCCGCCGTTTGCGGCGATAGCAGGTGATCCAACCGTTTGGTATGGTCGGGATCTGCCAGGAATCTGTCGCGCGCATCATAGGCCAGCTTGCTCGCCTCTGCCTCGATATGCGCGCGTTCCGCGCCCATCGGGTCCATCGCAGCAATGTCAAAATGCCCAAGGATGTTGAGGAGCAAGTTTGCAATCGCGCCCTGCCCGTTCGGCGGATGCTCCAGCAATTCCGCGCCCTTGTAGTTCCCCGCAACCGGGTCGGTGTAAAAGCTCTGCGCATTTGCAAAATCCGCCGCCGTATGCACCCCACCGCGTGCATGCAGCGCGGCCAGCATATCCTCGGCCACCTCGCCCGTGTAAAAGGCGTCGCGCCCGTGTTTGGCGATCCTGCGCAGCACTTCTGCCTGCCCTGGTGCACGAAAGACCTGACCCACCTGCCCCGGCTTTCCGTCAAACATAAAATGCGTGATGCCATGCCCGCTCAGTGTCGCACCGGCAGCATTCCAATCAAACGCGACCCTCGGTGCCACCGGAACGCCCGCCTCGGCATAGTGGATCGCGGGCGCCAGCAGAGCCTCCAATCCCAGCTTACCCCAATCCTCGCTCAACCGGCAAAACGCATCCACCGCCGTCGGAATGGTCACGGCATCCGGCCCATGTGGCGGCACTGCCGCATGACCGGCCTCTCGCAACGCCGCCGCATTGGCGGCCGCCGCTGCCCGGCCCGATCCGTTCAGCGCCCTGATCTCATTCGACCCGGCTGGTTTGAAAAGAACAAAACAGTCTCCGCCAATCCCCGTCATCTGCGGCTCACAAATCCCCAGCAGAGCCGCACCGGCAATCGCGGCATCCATCGCGTTTCCGCCCTGTTCAAGGATGTTGACTGCAGCCTTCGCAGCCAGCGGATGCGACGTCGCGCAAATGCCGTTCGTCGCCAGAACCGCCGATCGTCCGGGAAATTGAAAATCACGCATACGAAACACCCCTTGGTCAATCTTGCTGAACCCTAGGGCGCGTGCGTTGAATTGCCAATCGCATCGTTGCGTTCGACTGAAGGACATCAATTTATGGAAGGGGGGAAATAAGTACCTCGGCACCGCGCACTGGGTGGGGGCTGTTAACACGCGGCGCCGAGGGAAGCTATATGCAGCTACCCTTTCTGTATCACATCAAAATTGGGCGGCATTGCGGGCGAATTTGGGCGATTCAAAGATTGTCCGCTGCGCTATCAAAGCATGGCGAGAGCGGTTTGAACCCGTTCATCAAGCTGGTCCTGGCCGGGCAGGGTTGGCCACCAACATAGATTGCACCGGTGTCAGGCCGCCCCACCAGTTTGGCTCAACGCAATGCCAAAGCTCAACACGTTGCGTTCTGCGTCACGTCGATAGCTCAACTCAACCGCAAGGCTGTGCACCAGAAACCAGCCGAAACCGCCTTCGGGCAACTCATGGCAGGGGCGGTCGAGATCAGGCGCGCGACCAACCGGCAGATGCTTCCCTGGAAGGGCTCTCCCGCCATCACGGACACAGAACTGTAAGCTTCCTTCCTCCAAAACGCAGTCCATGGTGATCCGCCCCGAGGCATCTGGCCCATATGCGTGCTCCACAACATTATTGAGAACCTCGCCCAGCACCAGTTCAACAGTGTTTTCATCCACATCGGCCAATCTTATTGGCGCAAGCGCGCGCATGAGTTGACCAAGCGCGGCGCGCACCTCCAACTCGCCGCTGACAAAGGAGAGCCTGATGCAAACAGGCCTATTCGGTTGCGCCAACTTGTCCTCTGGCATGCCACCTATTCTTCCGATGCTGAATGCTGAGTTTGTTTCCGGTCGCATCGTCGCAAGCCTAACTGATGTAGACCGCCTGCGCCTGCGCCACGCTCTCGTGAATGGTGAACACAGTGTCCATTCGCGTCAGGCGGAACACCCGCTCTACCGCCGGCGTCAGCCCGGCCAGATCCAGCCGCCGCGTGCTGCCCAACTGCTTCATCGCCGCAACGATGGCGCCCAGCCCGCTGGAATCGACAAATTCCACCTGACTGAGGTCCAGCACGACATGCGGAGAATCGGTGGCGGTCACTTCTCGCATTCTGTCCTTGAAACGGATCGCCACCGCCGCATCGATTCGCTGTTCCTGAACTGTCACGACCTGAAAGTCGCCCGCGTCGCTAGTTTCCAGATTCATCTTGCCTCCAGGGTGCCGTATAACTACGTAAGATTGCCCCTTAGACTAGACCGCAATCCTTACCATTCGGTATGCAGGGCCCAACCAATCGGAGGAATTATCATGAACGAGGTTGTTATTGCAGGAGCGTCACGCACGCCTATGGGCGGGTTTCAGGGTGTCTTCGACGGCGTCGCTGCTGCTGAGCTCGGCGGCTCTGCTATTCGCGCCGCGCTCAGGGACGCAGGCGTCCAGACAGTTGATGAACTCCTTATGGGCTGCGTCCTGCCCGCCGGTCAGGGTCAGGCCCCCGCACGTCAGGCCGGTTTCGCCGCTGGTCTGGGTGAAGAGGTGCCTGCCACCACGCTCAACAAGATGTGCGGCTCGGGCATGCGCACCGCGATGATGGCCTTTGATCAAATCGCGCTCGGCCACAACTCCACGATGGTTGCTGGCGGCATGGAATCAATGTCGAACTCCCCCTACATCCTGCCCAAGATGCGCGGTGGTGCCCGTATCGGCCACCAAGAGGTCAAGGACCACATGTTCCTCGACGGCCTTGAGGATGCCTATGACAAGGGCCGCCTGATGGGCACTTTCGCCGAGGACTGCGCCGAAGCCTTCCAATTTACCCGTGAGGCACAGGACCAATATGCGCTGGCGTCCCTGTCCAACGCGCTGGAGGCCGAACGCACTGGCGCCTTCGCTGATGAAATTTCACCCTTCACCATCCATTCGCGCACCGGCGAAGAGATGATCACCACCGACGAGCAACCCGGCAAGGCACGCCCCGAAAAGATCCCGATGCTGAAACCCGCCTTCCGCAAGGGTGGCACGGTCACTGCCGCCAATAGTTCGTCAATTTCCGATGGTGCCGCTGCTCTTGTGTTGGCCTCACGCGATCATGCCGAATCCAATGGCCTCAATATCCGCGCCCGCATTCTGGGCCATGCCTCTCATGCACAGGCTCCGGCGATGTTCCCGACCGCGCCGGTCCCCGCTGCGCAAAAGCTGCTTGAGCGTCTTGGTTGGGACAAGTTCGATGTCGATCTCTGGGAGGTCAACGAGGCGTTTGCCGTTGTTCCCATGGCCTTCATGAAGGAAATGGGCCTCACCCGCGATATCGTGAACGTCAACGGCGGTGCGTGTGCCCTTGGCCATCCCATCGGCGCGTCCGGCACCCGCATCGTGGTTACATTGCTCAATGCCCTCGAAAAGCGCGGCCTCAAACGGGGTATCGCGGCCATCTGTATCGGTGGCGGCGAAGGCACCGCGATAGCGATTGAGCGGGTCTAATACACCCTAAAACGATTGAATCAGCCGGGGCCATAATCCCGGCTGTTTTCGGTTTCCCCTGCTTGCACTTCGCCCCTATCATCGCGCCAACAAGGGGGACGGCACATGCAAAAACTGAAACTGATCTGGGGGCTGCTAAAGGTTTTCCTGCCCGAACCACTCGTGCGTTTCGTCTATGCCGGGCGCCTCACCACAATCGCCGGTCGCCAAATCGACCCTAAGGCACAGGCCGCGACCGATCTCGTTTCGCTTTTGCGCGATCCCGATCAGCCCCCGACACTCGAACAAAGCCGCGCCCAGATCGCCACGCTCGCCTCCAAGTTCGAGCATCCCTGCCCGCCCTCCGTCAACAAAACCGACATCACCCTCCCCGGCGCAGCGGGCGAACGTGCCGCGCGCATCTATACCCCCGCCGGGCGTGACCCCAACGCCGCACAACCCACGCTGCTCTATCTCCATGGCGGTGGCTGGGTGCAGGGCAGTATAGACACTCACGATGGACTCTGCGGCGCGCTGGCCGATCTCTCCGGTGTTCGCGTTATTTCCTATGATTACCGCCTCGCACCCGAACACAAATTCCCCGCCGCGCCCGATGATGTGCTGGCCTGTTACCATGCCCTCCTCGATGGTGCCGGCGGTCTCAACATCACGCCCGAACACCTCGCCGTAGGCGGCGATAGCGCCGGGGGCAACTTGGCAGCCTGCCTGATGCACGACCTCCTTGCGGCGAACCTTCCGCTTCCGGCGGCCCAATTGCTGATCTATCCCGGCCTTGACGGCCGCCTCACTTCAAAATCCATGCAGGATCTGCGCGATCAACCCCTACTCGCCGCCGATCGGATTGACTGGTATCTCTCGCTCTACCTCCCGGACGGCCAAGATCGCACCGATCCCCGCGTCTCTCCCCTGCTATCACCGCATCTCGCCACTCAGCCCCCCGCCATGATTATTATCGGCGGGCATGATCCGCTATGGGACGATGGCCTGTCGCACGCCAAAGCGCTGGATAATGCGGGTGTACCCGTCGAACTGCTCAAATACCCCGGTCAGGTCCACGCCTTCCTTTCACTGACCAAAGTTATCCCCCAAGGCCGCGATGCCATCCAGAAATCCGCAGCCTGGCTCAAGAGCGCTCTTTCCTGAAACGTCCCGCAAAGGTCTCCCCATGCTGGTCAACTACGACACGCTTGAACAATCCCTGCTCGCCTTGGCCGCTGGCGAAGACGACATTATTGCGCTTATGGCCACCCTCGCTTGCGAGATTCATCATTCCGATGATCGCTTTGACTGGACCGGCTTCTATCGTGTAACCGGCCCGGAAATGCTCAAGATCGGCCCCTACCAAGGTGGCCACGGTTGCCTGCAAATCCCGTTCTCTCGCGGCGTGTGCGGTGCCGCTGCGCGCACCAGGCAGGTGCAGCTAGTTGATGATGTCGAGGCTTTCCCAGACCACATCGCCTGCGCCAGCAGTACGCGCTCGGAGCTGGTTATCCCCGTTCAGGACGCCCATGGCACCCTTCTCGGCGTGCTCGATATTGACAGCAATCAACCCGCCGCCTTCACGCCCGAGGATGCAAACCGCCTTTCCGGCATTCTGACGCGCATTTTCGGCGCCTGATCCACCATACGAAATCACTCGCCATGAAATTTTTCTTTGTTTTTTCACGCGAATCAGTCACCGTGAAAAACGACGCTCAAATTTCACGGCCACAAAATGCAACATCATCCGGCAAACCCAGCCACACTCGGCCTCGACATCCGTGCCCTTCGCAAATCGCGTGGGCTGACACTGAACGATCTGGCGGATAGGCTTGGCCGCTCCGTCGGCTGGCTCAGCCAGGTTGAGCGTGACCTCTCCGAACCCAACATCACCGATCTGCGCCATCTCGCCGCTGCATTGGATGTGCCCGTGTCACTTCTCTTCGGCCAAGCACCAGCACCCGCTAACGAGGCTGGCCTTGTGGTTCGCAAAGACGCGCGCCGCGCTATCGGCTCCAATGATGCTGGTTTGGTCGAGGAATTGCTTTCTCCTGACCTCACCGATGATTTCGAAATGGTTCATTCCACGTTTGAGCCGCACTCGCGTATCGACGAGGTCGTTACCCGTCCCACCCAAGAGGTCGGCTACCTGATCACGGGCAAGCTCGACCTGACCATTTCGGGGCGCTGTTTCACCATCCACCCAGGCGACAGCTTCCGCATCCGGGGCGAACCTTTTGAATGGGCCAATCCTTATGATCAACCGGCCCAGGCGATCTGGGTCATCGCCCCCCCGGTGTATTAGGACGACTACACATGATCAAAGGCAGCTGCCTCTGCGGCGATATCACTTTCCAAACCGCCGCCGCCCCAAAAGGCGCTTCAATGTGCCACTGCAGCCAATGCCGCGCCCAATCCGGCGGAATCTGGTCGTCTGCCTACGTGACCGAATCGGATCTGACCATCTCCGGCGCAGCTAAATGGTTTGCCTCCTCCGCAACCGCCAAGCGCGGCTTCTGCCCGCGCTGCGGTTCCTTCCTGTTCTGGAAAGCGCACGATGAAGACACGATCAGCTTCGCTCTCGGCGCTCTGAGCAAACCAACCGGGCTCAACCTCGAAAAGCATATCTTCACCGCCGACAAAGGCGACTACTACACCATCGCCGATGGCTTGCCGCAGAAGGAATAGCCAATGTTAGAGACGCTACTTGCCATGGACCCTCTCACCATTTCGGCCTTTCTCGGCGCCGGCATCCTGCTCAACCTGACGCCCGGTGCTGACGTTTTGTTTGCCTCTGCTTCGGGGCTCTCCGGCGGCCCGCGCGCAGGGATTGCGGCGGCGGCAGGTATTTCGCTCGGCGGTCTGACGCACACGATCCTCGCCGCCCTCGGTTTGTCCGCCCTGCTGATGGCCAGCCCCCTGGCTTATGAATTCCTTCGCTGGGTCGGTGCGGCCTACCTGTTATGGCTCGCCGTCAAAGCATGGCGGGCACCCGTTCAACCGAACCACTCAAATGGCGAAAAGCGTCTCTATTCCGCCCTCAAGCGCGGGTTCATCACCAATCTTCTCAACCCGAAGGTGGCGCTCTTTATCCTCGCCTTCCTGCCGCAATTCGCCGACCCGGCCATCGGCCCGATATGGCATCAAATCCTGATCCTCGGTGTGCTCTTTTCGCTCACCGGCATGATCATCACCTCCGCCTATGGCGCCGCCGCAGGGGTCTTCCGCACTGCGCTGCAACGTATAACCGGTCCGCTCAACAAGCTGACCGCACTCATCTTCGGCGGCCTCGCAGTCCGTCTTATCTGGGAGTAAACAACCATGTCCGATCTGCCCGCCCAAGCCCGCGTCGTCATTATCGGGGGCGGCGTCATTGGCGCCTCAGTACTCTATCATCTCGGCCTCAAGGGTTGGAGCGATTGCGTGCTGCTCGAAAAAAACGAACTCACCGCCGGGTCCACATGGCACGCAGCGGGCAACGTTCCGACCTTCTCGACCTCCTGGTCGATCATGAACATGCAACGCTATTCGACCGAGCTTTACGCCCGCCTCGGAGACGAGGTCGACTACCCGATGAACTATCACCAAACCGGCTCGCTTCGGCTCGCACATACCAAAGAGCGGATGCAGGAGTTTGAGCGCGCCAAGGGCATGGGCCTTTATCAGGGCATGGACATCGAAATCCTGACTCCCGAAGAAGCCAAGGCCCGCTACCCCTTCCTTGAAACCCACGATCTCGCTGGCGCGCTCTACGATCCGCATGACGGCGATATCGACCCAGCCCAGCTAACCCAGGCTCTGGCCAAGGGTGCGCGTGACATGGGCCAGTCCATTCACCGCTTCACCCCCGCCACCGGCGTGACCCAGCATGACGACGGCACATGGACGGTCCACACTGAGAAAGGCGATATCGCCTGCGACTACGTCGTCAACGCCGCCGGATACTACGCCCAGCGCGTCGGAGAATGGTTCAAACCCTACGGCGGGCGCACCGTGCCAATGATGGTTATGAGCCATCAATATCTACTCTCCGAAGAAATCCCCGAAATCACAGCTTGGAGCAAGAAATCAGGCTCTAAACTGCCTCTTTTGCGCGATGTCGACGTTTCTTACTACCTGCGGCAAGAAAAAAACGGCTTCAATCTCGGCCCTTACGAACCCAACTGCCGCGCCCATTGGGTCAATCCCGATGATCCAATGCCGGATGATTTTAGCTTCCAACTCTACCCCGACGATCTCGACCGCATCGAAGACATCGTAACCGACGCAATGGAGCGCGTGCCCCTTCTCGGCACCTCCGGTATCAGCCGGGTGATCAACGGCCCAATCCCCTATGCCCCCGATGGCCTGCCGCTGCTCGGCCCAATGCCCGGCGTCAAAAATGCCTTTGAGGCTTGCGTCTTTACCTTCGGCATCGCCCAAGGCGGCGGCGCGGGCAAGGTGCTGGCCGAATGGATCGTCGAGGGTGCGCCCGAATGGGACATGTGGGCCGTTGATCCGCGCCGCTACACCGATTACACCGACCCCGCCTATTGCGTCGCCAAGGGAATGGAGACCTATGGCAACGAATACGCCATGCATTTCCCGCATCACGAATGGCCCGCCGGGCGCGACCGCAAACTCTCGCCCGTGCATGACCGCATCAAAGCCCTCGGCGGCGTCATGGGCGCCTATAATGGTTGGGAACGCGCCAACTGGTTCGCCCAACCCGGCGATGACACCTCGCATGACGCCACCCAAACCTGGAATCGCGCTGGCCCTTGGGCCACGCGCGTTCGCGAAGAATGCGAAGCCGTGCGCGATCATGTCGGCGTGCTCGATCTGCCTGGTTTCTCGCGCTTCACCCTGCGCAACGATGGCGCTGCCGAATGGCTGCGCGGCCTGATTGCCGGGGCATTGCCCAAGGTCGGCCGCATGAACCTGGCCTATTTCCCCGACCATCGCGGCCGCATCCTCACCGAAATGTCGATCATCCGCCACGACGAGGAATTGTTCACCCTGATCACAGCAGCCGCCGCCCAATGGCATGATTTCGAGCACCTCAGACATAACCTCCCCAAAACGTCTGAAATTGAATTAACCGATCACACCAACGAATACGGCACACTCATCGTCTCCGGTCCCAAGTCCCGCGCGCTGATGGCCGAGATATCAGATGCCGACCTCACCCTCCCGTGGCTTTCGCGCCAGACCGCCACCGTCGCGGGACAGGCTGCGATGCTCCTACGGGTCTCCTTCGCCGGAGAACTCGGCTGGGAAATCCATGCCGACAATCAAGACCTCCCCACAATCTACGACGCCGTGCTCTCTGCGGGTGCCAAACCTTTCGGCATGTATGCGCTCAACTCCCTACGCCTCGAAAAAGGCTACCGCGCCTGGAAGGGCGATCTTTCCACCGATTACTCCCTTCTCGAAGGCGGCCTTGATCGGTTCATTAAATTCGACAAACCACAGGATTTCCCCGGCAAGACAGCCCTTCTCGCCGAAAAGCAGCGCGGCGTGAAAAAGCGCTTCGTCACCCTCACGGTCGACGCAGGCGAAGCCGACGCCCCATATATGTCCACCCTCTGGCATGATGGTGAAATCGTCGGTGAAACAACCTCGGGCGGCTGGGGTTACCGGATCGAAAAATCCATCGCTTTGGGCATGGTCAGAGCCGATCTGGCCACGCCAGGAACCGAAATAGAAGTCGAAATCTACGGCACCCGCCGCAAGGCCACGGTCGAACCCGACCAACCCCTTTGGGATCCTCAAAACGAAAGGATTCGCACATGAAACTCTCACCCATGGATGCCATCTTTGCCGTGGCAATTGCGCTTACTCTCGCCGCTGCCTCTTGGTGGGGCCTTTCCCAGGCACTCGGCGCGCATCCGTGGTGGGCCGCGCGCTCTGGTCTGATCGGCGCGCCGATCGGCCTCGTGCTTTTTCTCGCTGCCCGTATTTTCGCGATCAACCCTCTATGGATCGCACTTGCCGCCCTTCTCGCGCTGATCGCTGCCGCTTTTACGGCTGCTTTCGCCAAAACCGCCTTCGTCAGCGCCGAGGACTTCAACGCAACAGCAGGGCGCAACTGGTATTTCAGCTGGATCACCCTTTGGACCAGCGTCACACTCCTCCTTTCCGCCCTTTTTGCCATGCGCACCAAATGTTGGCCTAGCTTTTCCTCTGACTGAAAATATCCCGGGGGTGTGGGGGTTGGCCCCCACTCCTGCCCTCTTCCCGAACGCACAGGAGCCATGGTATGCCTACTCTTCCCACTCACGCCCGCGTTGTCATTATCGGCGGCGGCATCGTCGGTTGTTCCGTCGCCTATCACCTCACCAAACTTGGCTGGAAAGACGTGATCCTGCTTGAGCGCAAACAGCTCACCTCGGGCACCACCTGGCACGCCGCCGGCCTCATCGCTCAACTCCGCGCAACCGCCAACATGACCAAACTGGCAAAGTATTCCCAAGAACTCTACGGTAGTCTTGAGGCCGAAACCGGTGTCGCCACCGGCTTCAAGCGCGTCGGCTCAATCACGGCTGCACTCACCGATGAACGCCTTGAAGAAATCTATCGCTCTGCCGCCATGGCGCGCGCCTTCGGCGTCGATATCGAAGAGATCACCCCTTCTGAGGTCGGCGCCCGCTATCCCCATCTCAATCTCGATGGAGTCAAGGGCGGCGTCTATCTTGACAAGGACGGCCAGGGCGATCCCGCCAACATCGCTCTCGCCCTCGCCAAAGGCGCGCGTCAACGCGGCGCTATCGTTCAGGAACGCGTGTCGGTCTCTAATATCGCCAAAAAGGGCCACCGTATCACTGGTGTTGACTGGCAAGGTGAAGATGGCACCTCGGGCCATATCACCTGCGACCATATCGTCAATTGTGCCGGGATGTGGGGCCATCAGATAGGCCGCATGGCCGGTATCAATGTTCCGCTTCACGCCTGCGAACATTTCTATATCGTCTCCGAACCAATCGCAGGCCTCACCCAGCTTCCCGTCCTACGTGTTCCCGATGAATGCGCCTACTACAAGGAAGACGCAGGCAAATTGATGCTTGGCGCGTTTGAACCGGTCTCCAAGCCCTGGGGCATGGCCGGCATTTCCCCCGATTTCGAGTTCGACCAGCTTCCCGAAGATTTCGACCATTTCGAGCCGATCCTCGAAATGGCAGTCAACCGTATGCCCATGCTCGCCGAAACCGGAATCCACACCTTCTTTAACGGCCCCGAGAGCTTCACCCCGGATGATGCCTATCACCTCGGCCTCGCGCCCGAGATGGACAATGTCTGGGTCGCTGCCGGGTTTAACTCCGTCGGCATCCAATCGGCGGGCGGCGCTGGCATGGCGCTGGCCTCCTGGATGGATACGGGCGAAAAGCCTTTCGATCTGGGCGATGTCGATATTGCCAGGATGCAACCCTTTCAGGGCAACAAGACCTACCTCTTCGAACGCTCGAAAGAGACCCTCGGTCTGCTCTATGCCGATCATTTCCCTTACCGTCAAAAGGCTACCGCGCGTGGCATCCGGCGCACCCCGTTCCATCACCATCTTCTGCAAAACGGCGCCGTCATGGGCGAAATTGCCGGGTGGGAGCGCGCCAATTGGTTCGCCGATCCCGGACAAGAGCGCGAATATCAATACACCTGGAAACGCCAGAACTGGTTCGACAACGCTGTCCGCGAACATCGCGCCATTCGCGAGAATGTCGGAATGTATGACATGTCCTCATTTGGCAAGATCCGCGTCGAAGGCCCCGATGCCACAGCCTTCCTCAATCGTGTTTGCGGCGCCGAAATGCAGGTTGCTCCGGGCAAGATCGTCTATACCCAGTTTCTAAACCCAACAGGTGGCATCGAGGCCGATGTGACCGTCACACGCTTGTCTGAAACGGCCTATCTTGTCGTTACCCCCGCCGCCACACGGCTCAATGATGAAACATGGCTAAGGCGCCATTTGGGCAATGATAGAGCCACAATTACAGATATTACCGCCGCCGAAGGCACTCTTGCCGTCATGGGCCCCAACGCGCGCCAGCTCTTGCAGGCCGTTTCGCCCAACGACTTCTCGAACGACACGAATCCGTTCGGCACCGCGCAAGAAATCGAACTTGGCATGGGCCTCGCCCGCGCCCACCGCGTCAGCTACGTGGGTGAGCTTGGCTGGGAGCTTTACATCAGCGCCGACATGGCCGGTCACGCCTTTGAAACTCTCTGGGAAGCAGGGCAAGAGATGAATCTCAAACTCTGCGGCATGCACATGATGGATTCTTGCCGCATCGAAAAGGCTTTCCGCCATTTCGGCCACGATATCACCCCCGAAGATCATGTGATCGACGCGGGTCTCGGTTTCGCCGTCCACACAAGCAAACCCGATTTCATCGGCCGCGAGGCCGTACTCAAACGCAAGGCCGACGGTCCGCAATCCCGCATGGTCCAATTCGTGCTGCAAGACCCCGAACCGCTCCTCTATCACAACGAGCCGATCCTGCGGAATGGCGAGATCGTCGGCTATCTCAGTTCAGGTGCCTATGGCCATACGCTCGGTGCTGCCATCGGCATGGGGTATGTGCCCTGCCCCGGCGAAAGCGCCTCAGATGTGCTCGCCTCCACCTATGAGATCGACGTCATGGGCACCCGTGTTGCGGCGCAAGCTTCCCTCAAACCGCTCTACGACCCAACGTCAGAGCGTGTGAAAGCCTGACGCCTCCACGCCTACTGGAACATCCGCCAAACTGGCGCTAAGCCAATGCCAAGGAGGCAAAGCGCCATGAGAGAAGATCGCGACACACCGGCGGGGCTTGCCTACGCGCTCGGCGCTTATGCCATCTGGGGGTTTCTGCCTCTTTATATGAAGTTGCTTAGCCACATTTCCCCGGCCGAGGTTGTCGCGCATCGGATCATTTGGTCGGTGCCCATTGCGGGCGCGCTCTTGGTTCTTTTGGGGCGCACCGATGATATCCGCACCGCCCTGCGCACCCCGAAAATGCTGGCCATGGGCTGCATCACGGCCTCACTCATCACCGTAAACTGGGGCGTCTACATCTGGGCGATCATCTCAGACCACGCGCTCGATGCCGCTCTTGGCTATTACATCAACCCGCTGTTTTCGGTGTTCCTCGCCGCCGTATTGCTGGGCGAACGACTTAAACCGCTGCAATGGGTCGCCATCGGCCTCGCCGCTGTCGCTGTTGTGATCCTCACGATTGATAATGGCTCGGTCCCCTGGGTCGCACTCACCCTCACGTTCACCTGGGGCTTTTACGCCTTCTTCAAGAAATCGCTGCCTATCGGCCCAAATCAGGGCTTCCTGCTCGAAGTGCTGATCCTCACGCCGCCCGCACTTGGCTATATCGCCTGGCTAATAGCCACCGGCGACAACCATTTTGCCAATTCCGGCGCTGCCAATACGTGGTTGCTGCTCGGCACCGGTGTGGCCACGGCTGTGCCGCTCTTGCTTTATGCGAACGGTGCCAAATTGTTGCGGCTCTCGACCATGGCGATCCTGCAATACACTGCACCCACGATGATCATGCTCATCGGCGTTTTTGTCTTCGACGAACCCTTCGGACGCGCCCGGATGATTGCCTTTCCGATGATCTGGCTGGCCCTCATCCTCTACACCACGGTGATGTTCCGCCAACTGCGTGCCGCACGCCGGGCCCGCCCCTTCCTCTGACCGGAAATATCCGGGGGGTATGGGGGCTGGCCCCCATTTCTGCCACCCTGTGCAACACGCCCCCCGACGACATGCCTCTGGCCGCCTCTGCACTCTTGATTTCCCCCGCCCCGCACAGCAGATAAAGCACTATGACAAAAACGCTTCTCACCTTCGGCCATGGATACTCCGCCACGGCGCTCGCCCGGCTCCTCACCCCTCTGGGTTGGGCGCTCCATGGCACCACCCGTGACCCGGAGCGTCTTGACGCCATCGCGGCGCAGGGCGTCGCCCCGATCCTCTGGCCCGGCACCGATCCGCGCCCTGCACTGGCCAAGGCGACACATCTGCTGCTCTCTGCTGCACCGGATGAAAACGGCGACCCCGTGATTGCCGAATTCGGCTCTGATATGGCCCAATACGCACCAAATCTTGAATGGGTCGGCTATCTCTCCACAACGGGCGTCTATGGCGATCACCAAGGTGGCTGGGTCGATGAAACGACCCCCCTCACGCCCTCCACCAAACGCGGTCACCACCGCGTCCTGGCCGAACGCCAATGGCAACAGCTCGGCACTCCACTGCATATTTTCCGCCTCGCCGGTATCTATGGCCCCGGTCGCGGCCCATTCGCCAAGGTGCGACACGGCACGGCCCGACGCATTATCAAGCCAAATCAGGTGTTCTCGCGCATCCATGTCGATGACATCGCGCAAACCCTTCTTGCCTCGATCAAGCGGCCCAATCCCGGCGCAATCTACAATGTCTGCGATAATGATCCCGCCCCGCCGCAGGATGTTCTCGCCCATGCTGCTGAGTTGCTCGGTATGCCACCGCCGCCCGAAGAAAGCTATACGACTGCTGAAATGACACCAATGGCACGCAGCTTCTATGCCGAATCCAAACGCGTGCATAACGACCGGATCAAGCAGGAGCTTGGCGTCTCTCTGCTCTATCCAAGCTATCGCGATGGCCTCCCCGCCCTCCTGGCCAAGGAAAACTGAACGCATGCGCCAACACCTCGCTGCCCTGGTCGAAAGCTCCCGCTTTACCGGCTTCATCACCGCAGTAATCGCCTTCAACGCGATCATCCTCGGTCTGGAAACTTCCAAGACTGTCATGCAAGCCTCTGGCGCGCTGATCGTCACGCTTGATTACATCTGCCTCGCCATCTTTGTTGTGGAAATCGCACTCAAACTTATCGCATACGGCCCGCGCTTCTTTCGCAATGGCTGGAACATCTTCGATTTCGTGATCGTCGGCATTTCCCTCGTGCCCGCAGGTCAGGGCTTCTCGGCCCTGCGCGCGCTGCGCATCCTTCGGGTTCTGCGGGTGATTTCGGTCGCGCCCTCTCTGCGCCGCGTCGTCGAAGGCTTCATCCGCGCAGTCCCCGGCATGGGCTCGGTTTTCCTGCTGATGGGCCTCATCTTTTACATCAGCGCGGTCATCGCCACCAAACTCTTTGGCAACAGCTTCCCTGACTGGTTCGGCACGCTCGGAAACTCGGCCTATTCCCTGTTTCAGATCATGACACTGGAAAGCTGGTCGATGGGCATCGTGCGCCCGGTGATGGATGTCTACCCCTTGGCTTGGGCGTTCTTCGTGCCGTTCATCATCGTCACCACCTTCGCGGTTGTGAACCTGCTGGTCGGCCTTATCGTGAACTCCATGCAAGACGCTCATCACGCCGAAGACGCCGCCAACACCGACGCCTACCGTGATGATGTTCTGGCGAGGCTCGATGCACTCAATGCCAGGCTCGACAACCTCACCACCTCCCGCAAACCTTCCAACGACCAATCCCGCCGCCCCCCGTCAATTTGAACCTTTTCACCCCACCGCGCGTTAAACCCGCATGAACCACGAAATCCGCACCTTATCCGACATCCTCGACGCGCTCGACGACGCCGGGCAAGACGGAACAGTCTCGCTCGACAACGTGCTGCAGGAAACCGGAGATCAGAGCTTCGCTCCGCTCATCCTGATCCCCTCTCTTATCCTCGTCTCGCCGCTCTCAGGCATTCTTGGCCTGCCCACAATAGGCGCCACGATCATCTTCCTGATCACCCTGCAAAAACTCACAGGCCGCCCGCATGTCTGGATGCCAGCCACCCTGACGCGGCGCAGTATCAAATCAAAACGCCTGCAAAAAGCGGTCCGCTGGCTTCGCCCGGTGGCCTCTTGGGGTGACCGG
Source organism: Rhodobacteraceae bacterium LMO-JJ12 (assembly GCA_021555075.1). Taxonomy (NCBI): domain Bacteria; kingdom Pseudomonadati; phylum Pseudomonadota; class Alphaproteobacteria; order Rhodobacterales; family Paracoccaceae; species Rhodobacteraceae bacterium LMO-JJ12. Next base: position 55,440 of record JAKGBX010000002.1, on the reverse strand, counting down.
CACACAGACCGGCGGCTCAGACTTCTCACCTCGCGACCGCTTAACATACTCACCCTGATCGTGATCCTCGGGATTTGCCTGTTGATCCCGTTTCTCGAAGTGTTGCCAATGGTCACGTCGGTCTTCGCAGTCGCGATCAGCCTGCTCGCCGTCGGCCTTCTGGCCCGCGACGGGCTGTTCACGCTTCTCGGCTATCTTCAGATCGGCCTCAGCTTCGCCGCGCTCTGGTATCTGCTAAGTTAGGCCCGCTTGCTGTCAATCCGCGCCACACCCAACACATCCAGAACCTTCGCCTCGATGTGCTCCGCATTCAGTCCAGCCGCGGCATACATGTCTTCGGGGCTGGCCTGATCAATAAAACTATCCGGCAGCACCATCGCGCGGAATTTCAGCCCGTCATCAAACACGCCCTCATCCGCCAGCAATTGCGCCACATGGCTGCCAAACCCGCCCACAGCGCCCTCTTCAATCGAGATCAACGCCTCATGGGTGCGCACCAGCCCAAGAATCATCTCCCGATCCAGCGGCTTGGCAAAACGCGCATCCGCGATGGTCGGCGAAATCCCCTTCGCCTCCAGTGCCTCGGCGGCTTTCATCACTTCCTTGAGCCGCGTGCCAAAACTTAAGATCGCAACGCGCCCACCTTCGCGGATCACCCGGCCCTTGCCGATCTCCAATACCTGCGCCACCTCGGGCATATCCACACCCACGCCCTCACCGCGCGGATATCTGAACGCAATCGGCCCGCTATCATGCGCCGCCGCCGTGGCCACCATATGTTTCAGCTCGGCCTCATCCGCAGCCGCCATCACCACCATGTTGGGCAGGTTGGCGAGATAGGCGACATCAAACGCCCCCGCGTGGGTCGCGCCATCCGCCCCGACCAGACCGGCACGATCCACCGCAAAGCGCACTGGCAGGTTTTGCAGCGCCACATCATGCACCACCTGGTCATAACCCCGTTGCAAGAACGTCGAATAAATCGCGCAAAACGGCTTCATCCCCCCGGCGGCCAACCCGGCACAGAAGGTCACACCATGCTGCTCGGCAATACTCACATCAAAACAACGGCTGGGGTATCTCTCAGCCATCAGGTTCAGCCCCGTGCCATCCGGCATAGCCGCCGTGATCGCACAGATTTTGTCATCCTTCGCCGCCAGCTCAACCAGCGTCTTGCCAAAAACGCTGGTATAACTCGGCGCATTACTCGATGCCTTTTGCTGTTTGCCAGTCACCACATCAAACCGCGCGGTTGCATGGCCCCTGTCATCGGCCCGCTCTGCCGGGGCATACCCCTTGCCCTTCTTGGTCAGCACGTGAACCAAAATCGGCCCGTTCGCGCGTGCCTTTACCGTGCGCAAAACTGGCAAAAGCTGCTCAAGATCATGCCCGTCAATCGGCCCGACATACGAAAAGCCAAGCTCTTCAAACAACGTCCCGCCCACTGCCATGCCTTTCAGCATGTCCTTGGCACGCTTCGCTCCCTCACGAAACGGCTCCGGCAGAAGGCTCACGGCCCCCTTCGCGGCGGCTCTGAATTCCTGAAACGGCTCACCGGCATATAAACGGCTGAGATAGCTTGAAAACGCCCCGACCGGCGGCGCAATGCTCATGTCGTTGTCATTCAGGATTACAATCAGCCGCTTGTTGAGATGCCCGGCGTTGTTCATCGCTTCAAACGCCATGCCCGCGCTCATCGCGCCATCGCCGATTACGGCAATAGCATCTCCCAACCCCTCGGGGCAGGCGCCGCCCAGATCGCGCGCCACGGCAAAGCCCAGCGCCGCACTGATCGACGTGCTCGAATGCGCTGCACCAAATGGATCGTAGGGGCTCTCGGTGCGCTTGGTAAAACCGCTCAGACCACCCTTCTTGCGCAAGGTGCGAATCCGGTCCCGCCGCCCGGTCAAAATCTTGTGAGGATAGGATTGATGCGACACATCCCAGATGATCTTGTCCTTGGGCGCGTCAAACACATGATGCAACGCCACGGTGAGTTCGATAACCCCAAGCCCTGCACCCAAATGCCCACCTGTCTCTGACACAGCCGAAATCGTCTCTGCCCTCAGTTCACCGGCCAGTTGGCGCAACTGCGCATCGCTCAGCCGCTTGAGATCGGCTGGCACCTGCACGGTGTCCAAAAGCGGAGTTTGCGGTTTGTCAGACATTGGTTCCCCTTCTGGGGTTTCATTCAGGCCGGGCGTATCAGTTTCGGCGCGCAATAACGAAACGCGCGGCTTCACGCAAGGTTTCGCCCCTTTCGCCATAGCACGATAAGGCGTCGCATGCGCTTTCAACAAGCTCCGCCGCACGGCTTTTCGCTCCCTCCAGCCCCAGAAGCGAAACAAACGTGGCTTTCCCGGCCTCGGCATCCTTGCCCACGGCCTTGCCGACCTCTTTCGCATCGCCCTCTACATCCAGGACATCATCGGCAATCTGAAAGGCCAACCCCAACGCATCACCATAAGCCGTTAGCGGCGCCAGATCCGCCCCCGCCAGCCGCGCCCCCGCGCAAGCCGACCATGTTATCAACGCACCGGTCTTGCCCGCCTGCAACCGCGTAATCTGCTCCAGCGTCAAAGGCACTGTCGCGCTCTCGGCGGCAATATCCAACGCCTGCCCCAAGACCATACCGCTCGCCCCCGCCGCCCGCGCCAGACTCAGTACCAGATCGGCACGCACCTGCGGCTCGGGGCTGGTCTCTTCGCGCGCCAACAGCTCAAACGCCAACGTTTGCAGCGCATCCCCGGCCAATACCGCCGTCGCCTCATCCCATTTGCGATGCACCGTCGGCCGCCCCCGGCGCAGATCGTCATCATCCATGCAAGGCAGATCATCGTGCACAAGGCTATAAGCGTGCAACGCCTCAATCGCCGCACCCGGCCACACCGATTGTTCGGGCGCAACACCAAACAGCCGCGCCGATTCCATCACCAGAAAGCCGCGCATACCCTTGCCGCCACTTACCGCATGGCGCATCGCCGCTCTAAGCGGTAAATCGCCCCCGATCACCCGCTCAAGGCATGCATCTATCGTCTTGGCGTCGCCACGCAAAACCGACCCGAACATGGACTCAAAGCCCCTCGACCGGCTTCAATCCCGTGGGCTGCCCCTCCCCGTCCAGCGTGATCGCCGCCACCTTTTCTTCGGCTTCCTTAAGCTTGCTCTCACAGCGTTTCTTAAGCTCTGCGCCGCGCTCATAGAGCTTGATCGAATCTTCCAGTGCAACATCACCCCGTTCCAACTGGCCCACCACCTGTTCCAACTCGGCCATGGCCTCTTCAAATGTCATTTCCGCTACGGGACGGTCGCTCATCTTGCTCTCTCCGGAACTTGGGTTTCGCGCCACCTTACTCCCGCATTGGTCCCGGTTCAATTCGGTTGACGGGCGGCACGTTGCCTCCGATGCTAACCACCATGAACGTGGTCACAACCAGCAATCTCAAGCTCTACCCGGATCAGGCCCTGGCCGCATCGCAACGGCTTGAAGAACTGCTCGCCGCCTCGGGTCACGACGCCGAAGTCATAGAACCCATGCGCCTCGTCCCTGGTAAGCGCGCGCTGTTTCGCGGGCGGCTCAACGGACAAGAGGTGGTCTTCCGCTTACCCTTGGATGACGCCGGGCGCACCGATTTCGCCCGCGAATGGGCCGAACTCACCCGCGCTTACACCTATATGTCCAACCCTCCTCTCTGTGTGGTCGAACCGATAAGTTTCGACCCTAACACGGGGCTAATGTCGATTGCACACGTCCCCGGCACGCCGCTGTTCACCCAACTGCGCCGCGCCGAACCCGAGACCCTCCAACCGCTGATTGCCCGCGCCGCCGATTGGCTCAACGCCTACACTACCCCGACCACCGAACTCAAACCGCTGAACTTCCGCCGCTGGCACAACAAAGCCACCGAGACCGCCGCGGCCCAGCCCCACCCGGCCCTGCGCGACATCGAAGCCCGCATCCTGCGCCGCATGAAACGCCTGGGTCGCACCTTGCACGATACCGATTGCCGCACCGCCATCTCGCATGGTGATTTCCACCTCAACAACCTGATCCTGAATGGCGAGGCGCTCGTTGGCATCGACACCGGCGGTTCCGGTCGCATGCCCATCGTCAAGGACATCGCCCGCGCCCTTACGCATATGGCGCGCCGCGCAAAACCCTTCTCGGGCGCGCGTCATTTCGGTGTTGATGCCGCCTCGTTCCATGCCTTCGCGGATGCGTTTGAGATGTCTCCGCTTGAACGCGAGGCGCATCTGCCCTTCATGATCGCGTTCGAGACGCTGATCAAAGTCGAACACCCCCAAATGCCCGAACCTCGCCTTGCCAAGGCCGAAACCATGGCGCGAACCGTGCTCCGCGACCTAAAGCAAATTACCTAACCCGCCATCAACCCGCGCACATGCATAGCCGCACATCTCCCCAGCGCGTCAAGCTCATAACCCCCTTCAAGAACTGAAACGACGCGCCCCTCACAATGCTTCGCGGCCAGCGTGCAAATCTGCTCGGTAAGCCAAGCGAAATCGTCATCGAGCCAGTTCAAATTTGCCAGCGGATCATCCGCGTGGGCATCAAACCCGGCCGAGATCAAAATCATCTCGGGCGCAAACTCGTCCACCCGTGGGAAAATCTGGCTTTCATACTCGGCCCGCATCTCCGCCCCGCCGCTCCCCGGCGCCAGCGGCACGTTCAAAACGTTGTCATGCCCGCCACGTTCCTCCGCTCGCCCGGTGCCGGGCCAAAGCGGGAACTGCTGCGACGTGGCAACCAATGCGCGTGGCTCATCCCACAGAAGATCCTGCGTTCCATTGCCGTGATGTACGTCAAAATCGATCACCGCCACGCGGTTCAATCCATGGACATCAAGCGCGTGTTTGGCTGCAATAGAGACGTTACCAAACAGGCAAAACCCCATCGGCGTCGCCTTCTCGGCATGATGCCCCGGCGGGCGGCAGGCAACAAACGCGTTCTTCACCTCCCCCGCTATCACAGCATCCACCGCAGCCAGCGCTCCTCCAACAGCCCGGCGCGCGGCCTGCATCGAGCCCGCCGACATCCAGGTATCGCCATCAAGCTGCCCTGCACCATGCCCCGCGATCCGGTCCAGATAGGCCTGCGGATGACAGCGTAAGATGTCCCCGTCAGAGCAAAGTGGCGCCTCGCGCCGGTGCAAATCGCCCAACCCGGCCAACGCGGTTTCCACCGCACTCAACCGCGCCACCTGCTCGGGATGTCCCATCGGCGTCATATGGTTGCGGCATTCGGGATGTGTTATCAATAATGTGTTCATTTCGCCAACAAACGCCATTCCGCCCCAACTGACAAGGCCCGCCAGATGCGCTCTTTATCTCTTGCTCTCACTCTCTTATGCCTCGCCCTGCCCGCCACTGCGCAAACCGTGTCCTCCGATCTTAATGGTGACGGCAAATCCGAACGATTCACCCTGATCACCCGTGACGGCCTGGTCGATTTGCACATCGAAAACACCGGCGGCGACGTGGTCATCGCCCAGGGTATCGCCTGGAGTGGCGGCATCGGCCAAAAGCCCGAACTCGCACGCGCGCCCAACGGTTCGGTCCTGCTCCGCTCGATGAATGATTCCATCGGGCGCAACCGTTGGCACCTCACCCTGACCATCGCCCACCGGCAAGGTGCTTACAAAGTCGTTGGCTACACCTATGATTGGTATGACACGCTTGATCTCGCCAACAGCGGCAAATGTGATCTCAACCTGCTAACCGGGCGGGGTTTCCTGACCAAAGGCAGAGGTGCCAAGACTTCGGTTCAAACCAGCCTTCGCCCGATCCCCGTCACCGACTTCAAAGACGATCACCCGATCCCCAACGTTTGCGGCGTGAATTAGGCTCTAACATTGCCTAACTCGCCTCGTGCACATATTGCGCACACCTCACTTGCTCTTCAACGCCTCTTTCAAATCATACAGCGCCTGTAACGCCTCCCTCGGCGACATCTCGTCCGGGTGCAGCCCGTCCAACAACACATCGACCGCACTTTCCTTCGCTTTCACTGGCTCTGCCTGCACCGGCATCGCGGCAAACAACGGCAAGTCGTCGATCAGGGCCTTGGCCTTGCCGCCGCCCTCGCGCTCGCCCTTCTCCAGCGCCTCCAACACAACCTTGGCCCGCGCCACCACGGCAGCAGGAAGCCCAGCCAGCTTGGCCACCTGCACCCCGTACGAGCGATCCGCCGCACCCTTCTTCACTTCATGCAGAAAGATCACGTCGCCGTCCCATTCCTTGACCGCGACAGTGGCATTCTCCACCCGGTCAAGCTTGGCCGACAGGCTGGTCATCTCGTGATAATGCGTGGCGAACAACGCCCGACAGCCATTCACATCATGCAAATGCTCCATCGTCGCCCAAGCGATCGATAGCCCATCATAAGTCGCCGTGCCGCGCCCGATTTCGTCCAGAATCACCAGCGCATGATCATCCGCCTGATTAAGGATTGCCGCAGTTTCCACCATTTCGACCATAAAGGTCGAGCGCCCCCGCGCCAGATCGTCGCTCGCTCCGACGCGGCTGAACAACTGGCTCACCATTCCAATTTCTGCCCGCGCCGCCGGCACATAAGACCCCATCTGGGCCAGCACCGCGATCAACGCGTTCTGTCTGAGAAACGTCGATTTACCCGCCATGTTCGGCCCGGTCAGAAGCCAGATATCCTCTTGCTCGCCCAAGCTGCAATCATTAGCAATGAACGGCGCGCCACCCTGCGCGCGCAACGCCTGTTCCACCACCGGATGCCGCCCGCCTTCAATAATCAGCTTGCGGCTGTCATCCACTTTCGGGCGCGCCCAGTCCTCCCCCTTTGCCAGATCCGCCAAAGCCGTTGTCAGATCCAGTTCCGCCAGCCCTCGCGCTACCCCGAAAAGCCGGTCTGAAACCTCCAGAATTGACGCACTTAGGCTGGAATAGAGCCGCTTTTCGATCTCGATTGCCCGCCCCCCAGCGTTCAATATCTTCGTCTCCATCTCACTCAGCGGCACCGTGGTGAAACGCACCTGGTTGGCCGTGGTCTGACGATGCTTGAAGGTCTCGCTCAGTGGCTCAGACAGCATTCTGTCAGCATGTGTCGCCGTGACTTCCACGAAGTAACCCAGCACGTTGTTGTGCTTGATCTTCAGGCTCTGAATCCCGGTCAGCTTCTGATAATCCGCCTGCATCGCCGCAATAACGCCGCGCCCTTCATCGCGCAGCCGTCGGCACTCATCCAGTTCTTCGTCATAACCTTCGGCGATAAACCCGCCATCGCGCGCCAAAAGGGGCGGCTCGGCCACCAACGCCTGATCGAGCAGATCAAGCAAGGCCTCATGCCCCCTGAGCGCCGCCACCGCTTCGGCCAGAATTTCGGGCAACTCCGCTTCATTCAGCGTCCCGGCTATCGCCTCGGCCTGGCCCAGCGCCGCGCGCACTGCAGCCAGATCGCGCGGTCCCCCCCGCTCCAGCCCTAGCCGCGAAAGCGCGCGATCAAGATCCGGCACCTGCCGCAACGCCGCACGCAGGTCGGTCGCAATGCGGCTCTGTTCCAGCGCAAATTGCACCGCATCCAGTCGCCCATGCACCACGTCAAGCACCCTTGAAGGCGAAGAAAGCCGGCGCTCCAACAGCCGCGCACCCCCTGCCGTCACGGTGCGGTCGATTACGGCCAGAAGCGACCCCTGCCGCCCCCCTGACAACGCCCGCGTCAACTCCAGGTTGGTGCGCGTAGCCGCGTCAATCTGCATCACGCGTCCCGCCGCCTCGCGCACCGGCGCCCGCAGAATCGGCAGCTTGCCCTTCTGGGTGATTTCCAGCCATTCCACGATGGCACCCATCGCCGACAATTCGGGCCTCGTGAACTGCCCGAACCCTTCCAGCGCCCCGACGCCAAACAACGCCTTCAGCCGCTTTTCTCCGCTCGTGCTGTCAAACGCCGCACGGCCCAGCGCTGTGATTGACGCGCCAGATTCGGTCACTACTTCTGCCAAATCCGCTTCTTGCGCCTCTGATACCACCACCTCGGACGGGCCCAGCCGCGCCAGTTCCGGCCCCAACCGTACCGGCGGCAAGGCCAGAACATGAAACGCCCCCGTCGAAATATCGACCCAAGACAACGCTGCCTCACCGCGCACCTCGGCATATGCGCACAAATAGTTGTGCCGCCGCGCCTCCAGCAGTGTCTCTTCCGTCAATGTCCCCGGCGTGACAAGCCGTATCACCTCACGGCGAACCACAGATTTCGATCCGCGTTTCTTGGCCTCTGCCGGGTTCTCCATCTGCTCGCACACCGCCACGCGAAAGCCCTTGCGGATCAGCGTCAGCAAGTAACCCTCGGCGGCATGATAAGGTACACCACACATCTGAATATCCTTGCCCAGATGCTTGCCCCGCTTGGTCAGCGCAATATCCAACGCCTCGGCCGCCGCCACCGCGTCGTCAAAGAACAGCTCATAGAAATCGCCCATGCGATAGAACAGCAAAGCACCCGGATACCCGGCCTTGATCTCAAGAAACTGCGCCATCATCGGCGTTACGGCAGATTTGGCAGATGTCACGAAAGCCCCCCGGTTTCCAATTCCGGCGAACCTTACAAACACGTGCGGCGGCGTGAAAGGCCTTGTTTCGCCCCGCAACGCTTTCGGTTGAGAGCCCGCCCAACCCCATGTAAGAGGCAAGAAGCCCCACGCACGGAAGAAATGAATGACCAAGAACAAGTTTACCCGCGAAGATGCGCTGCAGTTTCATACCGATCCGACACCCGGCAAGTGGGAAATCAGCGCCACCGTGCCAATGACCACCCAACGTGATCTGTCGCTGGCCTATTCTCCCGGCGTCGCTGTTCCTTGCGAGGATATCGCCGCCAATCCCGAACTGGCTTATGACTATACCAACAAGGGCAATCTCGTCGCGGTCATCTCAAACGGCACGGCCGTTCTGGGCCTCGGAAATCTCGGCGCGCTCGGCTCCAAACCGGTGATGGAGGGCAAGGCGGTGCTGTTCAAACGCTTTGCCGATGTCAATTCGATCGACATCGAACTCGACACAGAAGACCCCGACGAAATCATCAACGCCGTGCGCCTGATGGGGCCGACATTCGGCGGCATCAACCTCGAAGATATCAAGGCGCCCGAGTGTTTCATCATCGAACAGACGCTTAAAGAGCAGATGGACATCCCGGTTTTTCACGATGACCAACACGGCACCGCCGTGATCTGCGCCGCCGGTCTGATCAACGCACTGCATATTTCAGGCAAGAAAATCGAAGATGTGAAGATCGTCCTCAATGGCGCGGGCGCTGCGGGCATTGCCTGTATCGAATTGCTCAAGCGCATGGGCGCGCGGCATGAGAACTGCATCACCTGCGACACCAAGGGCGTGATCTATCAGGGCCGCACCGAAGGCATGAACCAATGGAAATCGGCGCATGCCGTCGACACCAAACTGCGCACCCTCGAAGAGGCGATGCAGGGTGCCGATGTGTTCCTCGGTGTCTCGGCCAAAGGCGCTGTGACCCCCGCGATGGTCGCCGCGATGAACGACAATCCGGTCATCTTCGCCATGGCCAACCCCGATCCCGAAATCACGCCCGAAGAGGCGCATGCCGTGCGCGAAGATGCCATCGTCGCCACCGGACGCTCGGATTATCCAAATCAGGTCAACAACGTGCTTGGCTTTCCGTATCTCTTTCGCGGCGCGCTCGACATTCATGCGCGTGCCATCAACGACGAGATGAAAATCGCCTGCGCCGAGGCCCTGGCCGCACTCGCGCGCGAAGATGTGCCCGACGAAGTTGCCGTCGCCTATGGTAAAAAGCTGACCTTTGGGCGCGATTACATCATTCCAACGCCGTTCGATCCGCGCCTGATCCACACCATTCCGCCCGCCGTAGCGCGCGCGGGCATGGATACAGGTGCCGCGCGCCGTCCGATCATCGACATGGACGCATACGAACTGACGCTGAAAAGCCGGATGGACCCGACTGCGGCTATTCTGCGCGGTCTCAATGCCCGCGCCCGCGCGGCACAGGCCACGATGATCTTCGCCGAAGGTGACGATCCGCGCGTGTTGCGCGCCGCCGTGCAATATCAACGTGCCGGCATGGGCAAGGCCATCGTGGTCGGTCGCGAAAGCGACGTGACCCAAAAGCTGACAGCCGAAGGCATGGCCGACGCGGTGAGCGAACTGGAAGTCGTCAACGCCGCCAACACACCGCATCTCGCGGAATACAAAGATTTTCTCTATAATCGTCTACAACGCAAAGGCTTTGATCGGCACGACATTCACCGCCTCGCCGCACGTGACCGCCATGTATTCGCCGCGCTCATGGTGGCCCATGGCCATGGCGATGCACTGGTTACGGGGGCAACCCGCAAATCTTCGCATGTCCTCGATCTGATGAATCATGTATTCGATGCCGATGCAGAACATGGTGCCGTCGGCGTCACCGCCGTGCTACACAAGGGCCGGATCGTGCTCATTGCCGACACGCTGGTGCATGAATGGCCCGATGAAGAAGATCTCGCCAATATCGCTGAACGTTCGGCAGATGTGGCCCGCCATCTCGGGCTCGAACCGCGCGTCGCCTTCGTGTCTTTCTCGACCTACGGCTACCCCCGGTCCGAACGGGCGGAAAAGATGCACCTCGCCCCCGAAGTGCTTGATACGCGAGCGGTCGACTTCGAATATGATGGCGAAATGACGGTCGATGTGGCGCTCAATCCCGCCACTCGGGCCGCTTATCCGTTCTCGCGTCTTTCCGGACCGGCCAATATTCTCATTGTCCCGGCCAGACATTCGGCCTCTATCTCGGTCAAGCTGATGCAGGAAATGGCAGGTGCAACGGTAATTGGGCCGATTCTTGCCGGTGTGGATAACTCGATTCAGATTTGTTCCTCTAACTCGACAGTGAACGATATCCTCAACATGGCGGTTCTGGCAGCCTGCAAGGTTGGCTAAAGCGCCCCGCGTGGGAGGGCGGCAATGACAATTTACAATCTCGGCTCAATCAATGCCGATCTGTTCTATTCTGTGCCGCATCTGCCTACACCCGGCGAAACCTTGGCGGCTACCGCCTATTCCACCGGGCTGGGCGGTAAGGGTGCCAATCAATCTGTCGCCGCCGCGCTGGCGGGCTCAACGGTGATTCACATCGGCGCCATCGGGCGCGATGGTCTTTGGACAGTGCAACGCTTGCGCGAATTTGGCGTCGATACCGCCCACGTGTCGACCCTTGATACACCCACTGCGCATGCCATCATCAATGTCGACCCGCGCGGTGAAAATGCCATCGTCATCTTTCCCGGCGCAAACATGGAACAGTCTCTAACACAGGTGCAATCCACCCTTTCTGCGGCCAGCATCGGTGACATGCTGATCCTTCAGAACGAAACAAACCTGACGCTAGAAGCCGCCGAAATCGCCAAATCCCGCGGCCTTGACGTGATCTATTCCGCCGCACCCTTTTCCGCTTCTGCGGTGCGCGAAATGCTACCCTTTACCGACATGCTGGTGATGAACGCGGTTGAAGCCGCCCAGCTCAGCAAATCCCTCGGAATTGAACTCAAGCGCCTCGACGTGCCGCATCTCCTGATCACCCACGGCAGCGATGGGGCGACCTGGCACGACCTACAGGATGATCAGGAAATCCATGTTCCGGCCTTCGCGGCCACCCCGGTCGATACCACCGGCGCAGGCGATTGCTTCATCGGCACTCTTGCTGCTGGCCTTGATCAAGGGCTCGACAAGACCCAAGCCATGCGCCGCGCCGCCGCCGCCTCTGCCATTCAGGTCACGCGCCCCGGCACCGCCGACGCGATCCCGACTGCGCAAGAGGTTGATACTTTCCTGCTCCGAAACACCCCGCCAGAAGAGCCTCTGATCCTGCGCAATTCGTCGTCCTGAAATTGCCTCGCACTGTCCCTATTGACTAGCCGGCAAACGGCGCCGCACTACCCCAAAGCTGCTTCACCCGTGCGTCACGGCCACATCCCTTGCGATAAAAATCATACGCGGTTGCCTGCGTTTTCGGCCCGCCCCGCGTCAGCACCAGGCTCTTGCCTTTGTAATAGTTCTGATGGTCATCCTCGGCCTCATAAAACGTCGCCGCATTCAGAATTGGCGTAACGATCTTCCGCCCCAAAGCGCTCTGCGCCTCGGCGCGCGCCTTCTCGGCAATCGCCTTTTCCGCTGCGTTAGAGACGAAAATCGCCGTGCGATAGCTGTCACCCCGGTCACAAAACTGCCCGCCCGCATCTGTCGGATCAACCGAGCGGAAGAACAAGTTGAGCAGGGTCTCGCGGCTCACTTTCCCCGCATCAAAGATGATCTTCACCGCCTCATAGTGGCCGGTTCCGCCACGCACCACTTGCTTATAAGTCGGGTTCTTGACGGTGCCGCCGGTATACCCTGACACCGCCTCGATCACGCCGGACACCTTCTCGAAATCCGCCTCAACACACCAGAAGCAACCGCCCGCCACGATCAACGTCTCGCGCGGTCCGGCATCCGCCTTGTGACCGTGCAACAGCAACGCCACCGCGATCAGCAGGCTCAGGATAATCGGCTTCAGGTTTCGCAATGATTTGATCATGACACGGTCCTCTCACATTTCGACCCCCACGATGGCGCGTCAAACCCGTTTCGCCAATCCCATGAAACCAGATGTCACGCAGTGGTGAGCACACGTGACCCCTTGGCATTGACACAAAACGCTTTAGCCTGCCCGCAACAAAGGAGCGCGCCGCATGCAAGATCACGTCACCACCCATCAGGCTCAGGACGACGCCCGCAATGAATCGATCCTTATCTGGCTCAATGGCTCTCTCGTCCCCAAGGCTGACGCGCTTGTGTCGGTCTATGACAGCGGCTTCATGCTGGGCGACGGCGTATGGGAAGGATTGCGCCTTTATGACGGCACATGGGCCTTTCTCGATGAGCATATGGATCGCCTGTTCGAGGCTGCCAAAGCCATTGATCTCGACATTGGCATGACGCGGGATCAGGTCATTTCAGCCTTGTTAGAGACCCAATCTGCCAATGCCATGACCACGGATGCCCACGCCCGCCTTATGGTCACCCGCGGTGTGAAAACCCGCCCGTTCCAACACCCCTCGCTTAGCCGCCAAGGCCCCACGATCACGATCATCATGGAGCATTCGCGCCCCTCCATTCCGCGCCCGATCCGCCTTGCCACGGTGCCGCATATTCGCGGCCTGCCGATGACACAGGATCCCAAGCTCAACTCGCATTCCAAGCTCAACTGCATCCTGGCCTGCATCGCGGCGGAAAAGGCCGGCGCCGATGAGGCCCTGATGCTCGACGTGCATGGCTTTGTGAACACCACCAATGCCTGCAATTTCTTTATCGTGCGCAAAGGCGCCGTCTGGACCAGCACGGGTGACTATTGCATGAACGGCATCACCCGCCAGAAAGTGATCGACCTCTGCCGCGCCAACGACATCCCGGTGTTTGAGCGCAATTATTCGCTGGTCGATGCCTACGGCGCCGATGAAGCCTTTCTCACCGGCACCTTCGGCGCACAAACCCCCGTGGCGTCGATCGACGGCCGACAAATCGGCGATGGAGATATGGGTCCGGTAACAGAGAGGCTTCGACACCTCTACAAATCACTTATTCAAAGTAGCGTGGATTGATCATGAAACAACTTCTACTTCTTCCCGCCGTAACCCTGGCTCTGAGCGCCTGCATGGAGCCTCAGCCAACCAACACTGCCCCGACCTTCGACCAGATCACCTGGGACGAGGCCAAAACACTGCTCGCAAAGTGCCGAGTCGACACGGTCTATCAATCTCACCAGCTCGATGTGATTCTGACACTGAAAGACGGCACGCAGAAAGCAACGGTCGAACCCGGCCTTGATGTGATCTTTCACGAAGTTGGGGCGCATCCCGAATGCGGTCACGTTGGCGTCATTACTGAATAATCGCCCACACACCATCCCGTAACAGATGCCTCCACGGCACACCATTTCACAAAGGTCTTCAAGCATGCGTATCGCAATGTGGTCCGGCCCCCGCAACCTCTCCACCGCCATGATGTATGCCTTCGCCGCCCGCCCCGATTGTGCCGTGGTGGATGAGCCGTTCTATGCCGCCTACCTGGCAAAAACCGGCCTCGCTCACCCGATGCGCGCCGAAATTCTCGCCGCGCAACCGCAGGATCCGGCAGCGGTGGAACAAGCCCTAACAGGCTCTATTCCTGCCCAAAAGTCGCATTTCTACCAAAAGCATATGACCCAGCACATGATCCCCGGCATGCCGCGCGGCTGGATGTCCGAGGTCAGCAATGTTTTCCTCATTCGCCACCCCGCCCGCGTGGTTGCGAGCTTCTCAGCGAAATATGAAAACCCGTCGATCATGGATATCGGCTTCCTGCAACAGGGCGAACTCTTCGACCATGTCTGCGCGTCGGGCGGCACCCCCGTGGTTATCGACAGCTCCGATATCCGTCGCGATCCCGAAAAGATGCTCAAGCGTCTTTGTGCCGCCATTGGCCTCGATTGGACTCCCGCGATGCTGTCTTGGCCTTCGGGCGGTCATGCAGACGATGGCGTCTGGGCGGCGCATTGGTATGGCGCGGTGCATCGCTCCACCGGCTTTGCCCCGGCAGAAGGCCCGCTTCCCTATCTCGCGCCCGAAGCCGCCGCATTGGCCGAACAAGCGATGGACTCCTACCGCAAACTCGCCGCTGAGAAGCTTTAACCCTTCGTTGATCCGCACGCTGCGTTAACCGCTGTCGCTGGCGGGCAAGCCCGCTCAGACGGCAGCCGGGAGTCAGCCAAATGTCAGCCGGGAGTCACCCCCCCCCGATTCGCCAGGCAAAAGATAGGTTAACCTTTTCCCGAAAGCCTCCGGTCACGCATCGCCAGAAGCCGCAGGCGCAGCGCGTTCAGCTTGATGAAGCCCGCTGCGTCCTGCTGGTCATAGGCACCGGCGTCATCCTCAAAGGTCACATGCTCTTCGCTATAAAGCGAATGCTCTGACCAACGGCCCACGGTCCGCGCCAAGCCCTTGTAAAGCTTCAATCTTACGGTCCCGGTCACGTGTTCCTGGCTCTTGTCAATCGCCGCCTGAAGCATGTCACGTTCGGGGCTGTACCAGAACCCGTTATAGATCAGCTCGGCATATTGCGGCATCAACTGGTCCTTCAGGTGCATCGCACCCCGGTCCATCGTAATGCTCTCAATACCACGATGCGCCTCAAGCAGAACAGTCCCGCCAGGTGTCTCATAGATCCCGCGCGACTTCATTCCGACAAACCGACCCTCAACCAGATCAAGCCGCCCGATGCCATGTTTTCCGCCCAATTCATTAAGCTTTGTCAGGATGTTAGCCGGGCTCATCGCCTCGCCATTGATGCTCACCGCATCGCCTTTTTCAAAGCCGATCTCGACAAATTCCGGCGTATTCGGCGCATCCTCAGGATTCACCGTGCGCTGATAGACATAATCGGGCGCATCCACAGCCGGGTCTTCCAGAACCTTACCCTCGGACGAGGTGTGCAGCAGGTTCGCATCAACCGAGAACGGCGCTTCCCCGCGCTTGTCCTTGGCAATCGGAATCTGATTTTTCTCTGCGAAATCAAGCAGCTTGGTGCGGCTGGTCAAATCCCATTCCCGCCACGGCGCGATCACCTTGATATCCGGGTTCAGCGCATAAGCGGCCAACTCAAAGCGCACCTGATCGTTGCCCTTGCCCGTAGCCCCATGTGCCACCGCATCGGCCCCGGTCTCGGCCGCAATCTCGATCAGGCGCTTGGAAATCAGCGGCCGCGCAATCGACGTGCCCAGCAGGTAAAGCCCCTCATACTGCGCATTGGCGCGAAACATCGGGAACACAAAATCACGCACAAACTCTTCGCGCACATCTTCAATGAAGATATTTTCCGGTTTAATCCCAAGCAGTTCTGCCTTCTTGCGCGCTGGTTCCAGCTCTTCACCCTGCCCCAGATCGGCAGTGAATGTCACCACCTCGCAATCATATTCGGTTTGCAGCCATTTCAGGATGATCGAGGTATCAAGACCCCCGGAATAAGCGAGCACAACTTTCTTCGGCGCAGACATTGGATTTTCCCTTCATATCGTCACGGCGCGATTATCGGGTTTTGCGTCGCAGAGCAAGGCGCGGGGCTTGCTTCTGGCGATCTGCAACGCCTATTGAAGACCATGAGCTTTCAACAAGATTTTCATACCCGCGCCCGTCAGGCCGAACGCGCCATGCGTCAGGTGTTCCCCCAAACGCCGTTGCAACGCAACATTCATCTTTCCGAAAGGTTTGGCTGCGACATTTGGTTGAAACGCGAAGATCTGTCGCCTGTGCGCTCTTACAAACTGCGCGGTGCGTTCAACGCGATGCGCAAGGTGCTCGATGTGGCGCCTGCGTCTCGGCTTTTTGTTTGCGCCTCTGCGGGCAACCACGCGCAGGGGGTGGCTTTCATGTGCCAGCATTTCGGCGTGCGTGGTGTAATCTTCATGCCGGTGACAACGCCGCAACAGAAAATCCAGAAAACCCGAATATTTGGCGGCGACACAATCGAGATTCGACTGGTCGGTGACTATTTCGATGACACATTGGCCGAAGCGCAGCGCTATTGCACCGCCCATAGCGGGCATTTTCTGGCGCCGTTCGACGATGCTGATGTAATCGAGGGTCAAGCTTCCGTTGCTGTCGAAATCGCCGATCAATTTGACGGCGCCCCGGATCACATCATCCTCCCCGTTGGTGGCGGGGGTCTTGCCGCGGGCGTGACGCAATATTTCGGCGATACCGTGCGCTATTCCCTGATCGAACCTTCTGGTGGGGCAAGCCTTGCCGCCGCGCTAAACGCGGGCGCGCCGGTCACACTCAAGAAGGTGGATAGCTTCGTCGATGGCGCCGCCGTCGCGCGGATCGGAAGCCGCCCATTCCAGATTCTCGCCGACACCCCGCCCGAGACCGTCTTTAATGCGCCCGAAGATCGTATCTGCACCACCATGCTCGAAATGCTCAATGTCGAAGGCATCGTTCTTGAACCCGCCGGCGCGCTGGCAATTGATGCGTTGGTCGACGTGGCAGATCAGATCGTGGGCAAACAGGTCGTCTGCATTACCTCAGGCGGCAATTTTGATTTTGAACGTTTGCCTGAGGTCAAGGAGCGTGCGCAACGCTATTTGGGCATGAAAAAATACTTCATCCTCCGCCTACCGCAGCGCCCAGGTGCTCTCAAAGAGTTCCTCGGCATTCTTGGTCCGGATGATGACATCGCACGATTCGAATACCTGAAGAAATCCGCACGCAATTTTGGCTCGGTCCTGATCGGCATTGAAACCCTGGCACCCGAGAATTTCGATGCGCTCTTTGCTCGCCTCAACAAGGCCGGGTTTACCTATCAGGATATCACCCGCGACGAGGTGTTGTCTGGGTTCCTGATCTGACGATCAAGCCGCGAGCCGTGCTTTCAATTCAGCCAGAAACTTGCACTTGGAGCGATCATAGGATTCGGTAATCGCGCCCAAATCTATGCGATGATACGCACCGATTGCTGCGGCTTTTTCGCCTTCGGAACAGAGATTGGAAAACTCGCGAAAGCCGAGATTCAACGCGCTACCCTTCAATAAATGCAAACAGCGTTCGAGTGCGTTTCCATCCGCCAGATCTTTACGTAAATCCAGCACCGCCTCGTCAACTTCTTCTAGAAACAGGTCTAATACCTCGTCAAAATCCTCATCTCCGATGTCCTCTCTTAGTTCCGTAACCTTTTGCCAGTCGATCATCGTGAAGCCCCATTGTCGCACCTGCGATGAGAAAACTTTGCGACAAAAGGGTTAAGACCGCGTTTTCAGATTCCAATTTGGCCGCGGAACTTCCGCAAACTTTAGATTTCACGGGTTGTTAAATCTCCGCATTTATACAGAGAGAAAGCTTGTCCAAACACGGTCTATCGCGTCACTACTCATGAAACAGCTCCTTTCAGATACACAGGAATGCTCACCAAGAACCGAGGCCGATTCAGCCTGTGCGCGCACGATTCTGGTCGTTGACGACAGCCGCCTGCAACGCAGGATTCTGCAAGCCTCTCTATCACGGTGGGGTTATCATGTTCTCGAGGCGGAATCCGGTGAACAGGCCTTGCAGATCTGCGCCCAGACCGAACCGGATATGGTGATCAGCGACTGGATGATGCCGGGAATCGACGGTCTGGAATTCTGCAAGGAATTCCGCAAAATGAAACGGTCGAGTTATGGCTATTTCATTCTCTTGACGTCAAAAAGCGAGAAGAACGAGGTTGCCAAGGGACTCGACAATGGTGCCGACGACTTCCTGACCAAACCAGTTAACCCAGCAGAGTTACGTGCGCGGCTGACAGCCGGGGATCGCATTTTGCGAATGGAAAGCGAACTGACCGAAAAGAACCGCTTGGTCGCCGCAACTCTGCAAGAACTGCAGTCGCTCTACGATTCAATCGACAGTGATCTGCTGGAGGCCAAGAAGCTGCAACAATCTTTGGTGCGCGAGCATTACCATGACTTTGCAAGCGCCCAGGTTTCCCTGTTGTTGCAATCAAGTGGGCATGTCGGCGGTGATTTGGTTGGCTTCTTTCAGATCAACGAAAAGCGAATCGGACTATTTGCAATTGATGTCTCTGGCCATGGAATCAGCTCTGCGCTGATGACCGCTCGACTCGCCGGGTATTTGTCGTCCGCCTCCCCTGAACAGAATATCGCCATGGAAGAGGCGCCGGGCGGCGGGTATCGCCCGGTTGCGCCCGCCAAGGTGATCGAGCATCTCAATCGACTCGTGCTGGAAGAGATGGAAACCGAGCATTATTTCACCCTGCTTCTGGCCAATCTCAACCTCGAATCCGGGCGGATACGTATGGCGCAGGCGGGACACCCGCATCCTTTGGTACAGCGACGTAATGGCCAGATAGTTCAGAGCGGACCGGGTGGGCTTCCCGTCGGGCTGATTGCGGGCGCGCAATACGATGAGTTTGAAACCATACTGGCGCCCGGAGATCGCCTGTTGATCTTTTCAGACGGTATTGTCGAATGCCCTTCGCCAACTGGTCAGCTGCTTGAAGAAGAGGGCCTTGAAAAGATAATGCGAGAGCTGTCCGATTCCTCTGGCCCCCCCCTTCTCGAGGCGCTGACCTGGAAGTTGTCGGATTTTGCCGGTGACCGTGATTTCCCTGACGACATCTCGGCTATTTTGGTCGAGTTTCAGAGTCCGCCTGCATAGCGATTGGCAAAATGTCGGTCACCCGGATTCGCAAGAACTTGCGCCGCGCTCCGAATGCTCATCCATACCGCCTGATGACCAATCTCCATCGGTGGGCCGAGCGCGCGCACTGGTCGAGCGACATATATCTCGCACAGTTTTTCAGCCCAGAGATCGTATTCCGGCATATAGGTGAATCGTCGAAACGCCCCCAGTCGGCGCGGGTTAGCAATCCGCCAGCCGGTTTCTTCACGCACTTCGCGATGCAAGGCTTGTATCGGTGATTCGCCGCTCTCTATACCGCCACCGGGTAATTGAAACTCCTCGAAGGGAGCATCCTGAAAGGTCACCAACAGGTCTTTACCCATCGGCAAAAGAGCATAAACGCCACGTCGCAGCACATACTTTTGACCACGTATCGGAGGTCTGCCAAATCTTTTTATCATCCACTCTCCTTGGAGCCCCCCTTGTCGGCCCTATATCAACGCGATATGCCAACACCCGGCCTTTAAGGAAACCCCATGACGCTTGGACAGAAAATCGCGTGGGACGACACGATCCTGCCGTTCCAACTTGACAGATCAGACATTCGCGGGCGCGTTGCCCGTCTTGATGGCGTGCTTGGCGGCATTTTAAGCCAACACGACTACCCAGCCCCAGTAGAGGCACTTGTCGCCGAAATGGTATTGCTGACCGCACTGATCGGTCAGACGATAAAACTTCGCTGGAAGCTGTCTTTGCAAGTGCAGTCGAAAGGTCCGGTCCGGATGATCGCGACTGATTACTTTGCTCCCGAGGAAGAAGGCGGCAGCGCCAAGATACGTGCCTACGCAAGTTTTGATCAGGATCGAATCACCTCTGGTAAGCCGTTTGAACAGATTGGCGAGGGCTATTTCGCAGTCCTGATCGACCAAGGCGAGGGCATGACACCCTATCAGGGAATTACGCCGATTGCAGGCAACTCGCTTTCGGATTGTGCCGAGGCATACTTCGCCCAATCCGAACAACTTCCGACGCGTTTCTCACTCGGCTTTGGGAAATCCACCCAACCCGGCCTTGCTGAACATTGGCGCGCTGGCGGTGTGATGCTGCAACATATGCCCAAGTCTTCGCCCTTGTTGAAACCGATCGAAGACGAAACCGCCGCCCGCCTGCTGCGTTCAGACGATCTTCTGAACGAGGATGACGGCGAGAACTGGAAACGCGCAAACATGCTGCTCGATACCGTCGAAGATCTGGAGTTGATCGGTCCGATGGTTCCGCCAAATGAACTGTTGGTGCGCTTGTTTCACGAGGAAGGCCCCCGAGTGTTCGATTCGCAAACGCTGCGCTTCGGCTGCACCTGCTCGGAAGATCGGGTGCGCCAAAGCCTGTCGATCTATTCTGCGCGCGACATTGAAACAATGACAACCGATGAGGGTCGCGTTACCGCAGACTGCCAGTTCTGCGGAAAACACTATGATCTTGACCCGAAAACAGTTGGCTTCGAAGCAGATGGGAACGGGGATGGCACAGTCTGATCCCCTTCAAATGGTGTCCGCCGCGCTGGCGCGCGGTGCCAAGGCATCATCCGATTTCGATCTGAACCCTGAAACAGATCTGCCTGAAAGTCGCAAACTGCGTCCGGCTGGTGTTCTGGTGCCGTTTCTTGTGCGCGAAAATAAAGTTGAAGTCATCCTGACAAAACGCGCATCCGGGTTGAAACATCATCCCGGTCAAATTGCGTTTCCCGGTGGAAAACAGGACGATACTGATGCCGATGCCGTGGCAGCCGCGCTTCGAGAGGCGCATGAGGAAATCGGGCTCGTTCCATCGAATGTCGAAGTGCTGGGCACGATGGCCTCGCACGAAACGGTCACTGGTTTTAACGTTACGCCAGTCCTTGGGCGGGTGCGCGCACCTTTCGAATACCTGCCCGAGCCGCAGGAAGTCGATGAAGTGTTCCAAGTGCCGCTCGATCTTCTCGGCAATCCCGACCGCTATCGCATCCAATCGCGATATTGGCTCGGACGGCGGCGCTATTACTACACGGTTCCGTTCGGCCCCTACTATATCTGGGGGGCAACGGCTCGCATCCTATGCAGCTTGGCCAACAGCATGTGCGCGGAATGAATATCACCGGCGAATGGCTAACCAACCCACACACCCAAGCGGTTTGCCATGCGCTTGAAAATGCAGGTTATCAGGCGTTGTTCGTCGGAGGGTGCGTGCGCAACGCCCTTCTCGGCGTGCCGGTGGGAGATATCGACATAGCAACTGACGCCACCCCAGAGGTGGTAACGGAAATCCAGACCCAGGCAGGCTTCAAGGTTGTTCCTACCGGTATAGATCATGGCACTGTTACCGTGATTGCCAAGGGTATTCCGCACGAATTGACCACCTTTCGCCACGATGTCGAAACCGACGGCCGCCGCGCCGTTGTCGCGTTTTCAAACAATGTAGCAGATGATGCGCGCCGTCGTGATTTTACCATGAACGCGCTTTATGCCGATGCCTCTGGCACGGTTATCGATCCGCTGGGCGGGCTTGGCGACCTTCAGGTCAGGTATGTTCGTTTCATTGAAAACGCAGATGACCGGATTCGTGAAGACTACCTCAGAACGCTGCGGTTTTTCCGGTTCCACGCTTGGTATGGCGACCCCCAAGGTGGGTTGGATCAAGACGGTTTGGCCGCGATTGCGCAGAATCTGGAGGGGCTTGATCGTCTGTCACATGAGCGTGTTGGAGCGGAGATGAAAAAGCTGCTCGGCGCCCCGGACCCTGCGCAATCCTTAGCGGCGATGCGGGCAACAGGCGTATTACACCGCATTCTGCCCGGTGCCGATGACAAGGCGATCGGCCCGCTTGTGCATCTCGAAACGCTGCATGACATCGCGCCAGACGCGCTAAGACGACTTGCGGTGATCGGTGGCGAAGATCCAATCAGCCGGTTCCGTCTCTCCAAGAAAGAGGCTCAAAGACTATCCGTTCTCCGTGCTGGGTCAGAAAGCGCCGAAATCCCCATGCGGTTGGGGTATTTCTTCGGTTTTGATCAAGCTCGTGACATCCTCCTGCTTAGAGCTGCACTGCTCGAAACACCACTTGCCGAGGAATCTTTGGCCGATTGCCAAAGTGGCGCGTTGGCACGGTTTCCCGTGAAACCCGCCGATCTGATGCCCGAACTTTCGGGCCCGGCACTCGGTCAGCGGCTTAAACAGCTCGAAACCGAATGGATCAATTCCGGCTTTGCTCTTAGCGCTGCAGAGCTTTTGGGAACACCGGAAGAGTGAGCGGCATGGGCGGATCAGAAGAAAGCACTATTTTGATCGAGCGGTTGGGCCTGCACGGCGACGGTATAGCAGACGGGCCGATATTTGCCCCGCTTACTCTGCCGGGCGAAACCGTTTCGGGCGTATTGAGCGGGTCCTCCCTGACCAACATCAAAGTGGTCACGCCATCGCCAACCCGCGTTTCGCCGCCCTGCCGTCACTTCAAATCCTGCGGCGGTTGTCAGCTTCAACACGCTGCCGATTCGTTCGTGGAAAGCTGGAAACACGATCTGGTCGTATATGCACTGCATGCGCAGGGTCTCGAAACCGATTTTCGCCCTCTGATAACCTGTGAACCCCATTCGCGCAGACGTGCGACGATCTCCGCGCGTCGAACCAAAAAGGGCGCTATGGCCGGGTTTCACGCCCGCGCCTCTGATGTGATCATCGAAGTTTCGGATTGCAAGTTGCTGCATCCCAAGCTGATGCCAACGCTGTCCATTGCCGAATCCCTTGCACGCATCGGGGCAAGCCGAAGAGGCGAGCTGAGCGTGACGGCCACGCTCTCAAAGGCCGGGCTGGATGTCGCCGTGCAAGGCGGCTTGCCCGCAGACGGCCCGATGCTGGTCAATCTGGCGCAGGAGGCGGGGCGATTCGATCTGGCCCGACTGGCATGGAATGGAGAGATCATTGCGACACACCGTTCGCCCATGCAGAATTTTGGCAAAGCGAGCGTTGTTCCCCCGCCAGGGGCGTTCCTTCAAGCAACACTTTCAGGAGAAGCCGCATTGCTCTCGGCCGTAAGCGAGATCACCGAGGACGCCGCGCGTATTGCCGATCTTTTTGCCGGATGCGGTACCTTTGCTCTGCCGCTGGCGGAACACGCCGAGGTTCATGCGGTTGAGGGTAGTCAGGCGATGATACACGCGCTCGACCAAGGCTGGCGCAAGGCTTTGGGTCTCAAATCTGTCACCAGCGAGGCCCGTGATCTCTTCCGCCGCCCGCTCCTGTCCGACGAATTGGCCAGTTTTGACGCTTGTGTTATCGATCCACCGCGCGCCGGGGCCGAAGCACAGATTACCGAGTTAGCGCAGGCGCATATTGCAAAGGTTGCGTATGTCTCCTGCAATCCGATCACCTTCGCACGCGATGCCAGAACGCTGGTAAATTCGGGCTATGTGCTTGATTGGGTACAGATCGTCGATCAGTTCCGCTGGTCCTCGCATGTTGAAT
Organism: Rhodobacteraceae bacterium LMO-JJ12; assembly: GCA_021555075.1. Taxonomy (NCBI): domain Bacteria; kingdom Pseudomonadati; phylum Pseudomonadota; class Alphaproteobacteria; order Rhodobacterales; family Paracoccaceae; species Rhodobacteraceae bacterium LMO-JJ12. Next base: position 31,745 of record JAKGBX010000002.1, on the reverse strand, counting down.
TGGCGGCCAGCTTCACCCTCACATCGGCGTGATTATCAAAAAAGAGCTACTTTGGGCACCGAAATTTCAGTAAGACTGCCGAAAATCAAATCGACGGACAGCGATATGCGTATTTTCCAGATTCTCTTGGCAGTGCTACTTGTCGCCACGGTGGCAGGTTGCAGCAAATTCAAGACCTATAACGGCCCCGAGGTGACCCGAGTTCTGGTCGCCAAGGGCGAGCGGAAAATGCACCTTTTGCACCACGATCAGGTTCTCAAGAGCTATTCGGTCGGTCTCGGTTTTGCGCCCACGGAGCATAAGGCGTTCGAAGGGGATGGACGCACGCCAGAAGGCGAATACCGAATCGACCGACGCAACCCCAACAGCGAATTCCACCTATCGATTGGCATTTCTTATCCCAACAATCAGGATCGCGAATTCGCGCGCTCCATTGGCAAGAGCCCAGGGGGCGATATCTTTATTCACGGCCGTCCTTGGAAGAACCGAAAGGGGGGGCGCGACTGGACAGCAGGTTGCATCGCCGTGACCAATCGGGAAATCGAAGAAATCTATGCGATGGTGCGCGACGGCACGCCAATCACGATCCGTCCCTAGGCAGAAGCATCAGGAACCGATCAGCATCGTCCACCAGATCTTGCCATTGCGCTCCTGAAACCATGCAAAACCCATGTTGGCCGCGCGCTTATCAAGGATGACAGCCCGGGTGTCAGGCTGCTCCATCCACGCACCCAGCGTTTCAAGCTCGGTTTCGTAGGTTTCAGAAATCGTTTCACCCAGCATCGCGCCGGGATAGCCTACGCGGGCAACACGATCGATCGGGGAAGACCCATCAGACCCAAAATGCCACGGGCGGTTTTGCACCGACATATCGCGCGCATGCGTTGCAGCAGCCGCATTTAGCTTGGCATCAAGCTGAATCGCCGGCACGCCAGCCGCCTGGCGCAACGCATTTACAGAATCGAGCACCCGATACTGAATCTTGGCCGTTGATCCTGCCGAAATGCGATAAAGCCGCGGCAATGGCTTGCCGTCGGCCCCCATTTGCGGGGAAGTTGTACTTGTGCAAGCTTGAAGAACCAGCAAAAGAGAGACCAGAACACCGAGAAGTCGCGCCATTTCATACCATCCAATTAAACTTTATATGCCATAACCCGCCCGGCGTTGCCATTCAAACCCACATAAGCGTGAGTCGGCCAATTGACGGAGGTTTGATTTGCGACTGCGGCATTCGAGCCATAATATGCCATAACTCTGGCATTCATGGTCAGCCAAAAGGATGACGAGATGAAAGATTATGGAAAACTCAATCGCCGCGGCTTCCTTGCAAGCGGTGCCGCAATGATTGCAACACCCTCAATCGTGCGGGCTGTCGATAACGACAGTACCACTGAAGTTGAGCGTGACATCAGCGAGACCGTCCGGCGCAATATTTCTAGCTTCCGCTCACTTAGCTGGGAGCCTTACTTTAACAATCTCAACAACGGCGCGGTATTGGTCGACATCACCTCGCGGGCGCTTCACTTCTGGTCGGAAGATCATTCGACCTACAAGCTCTATCCGACGAGCGTTCCACTTACTGAAGATCTGACGCGCCGCGGTCGAACCAGTGTCGTGCGCAAGGTGGTCGGACCCAGCTGGCGTCCGACTCCGGCCATGCGTAAGCGCAACCCGGAATGGCCGGAATTTGTAGGCCCTGGCCCTGACAACCCGCTGGGCACCCATGCAATGTATCTCAGTTGGACCTATTACCGCATTCACGGCACGCATGACACGCGCAAGATTGGCCGTCGATCCTCCAACGGATGCATCGGGCTCTACAACGAACACATCTCTGAACTGTTCGCTATGTGCACCATAGGCACGCAAGTGTTGCTAATTTGACGACATTTTGCGCGCCTCTGCCCTAAGAGCCACAAGTTGGGTTTGCATTCCCCGAATTTTGCTGGTTAGAGAGAGTCACGAGGTAAGTCTTGGGTGCTTGCCGTTGGCCCTATGGGTTTGAGACGGCAAGCGAATTTCTGGAGGATACTATGAAGAAACTCGTTCTCGCTGCTGCTCTGACCGCTGCTGCTTCGACCGCATATGCCGGCTCTATGGCCGACCCTATCATCGAAGCCCCGGTTATCGTGGAAGAAGCTGCTAGCTCGTCTGCTGGCATCATCATTCCGCTGCTGGTTCTGGCGGCAATCGTTGCGGTGGCAATGGACTGATACGTCCAGCTACTGTTAAGTTTGAAAAGGCGGTGGTTTTCCACCGCCTTTTCTTTTGCCTATCTTACGGACGACGCTTCAGATCGCCCAGCCCTTGATATTTTCGGAAATCACATCGGAAAGCACCTGAATATGAGCGGCATCATCGTTCAGGCAGCTGATATAGAGAAAGTCCTTTCCGCCTGCTTCGACAAAGCTGTCGCAGATTTCTTCGTTGATTTCTTCCAGCGTTTCGATGCAATCGGCGGCAAACGCCGGCGCAATCACCGCGATATTGGTCTTACCTTCTTCTTTTGCCAATCGCGCCACCTCTTTCACCGTATAGGGCTGCAACCATTCCTCGCGGCCAAAAACCGACTGAAATGTTGTGGTGATACTCGTGTCGTCCCACCCGAGACGCTCTTTTAGAAGTCGCGTGGTTTTCTGGCACTGGCAATGATAGGGATCGCCTTCCCGAAGATAGCGCTGTGGCATCCCGTGATAGGACACAACGAGCAGTTCAGGTCTGATCTTTGCCCCGTCATAGGCCCGCTCAATCGACTGGGCCAGCGCATCAATATACTTCGGATTCTCAAAATAGGCCGGAACGGTGCGCGCGGAGGGTTGCCACTTTTCTTTCATCAAGGCGCGGAAGAACTGATCATTGGCCGTTGCTGTTGTGGCGCCTGCATACTGCGGATAGAGCGGAAAGAAGAGCAGCCTGGAACACCCCGCTGCCACCATTTCACGCACCTTTGATTCAGTCGAAGGATTACCGTAGCGCATGCAAAAATCGACCATCACACTATCGCCGAAACGACTGTGCATCTCCCTTGCGATTGCAGCCGTCTGCTCTTTGGTGATGGTCAACAACGGGCTTTCACCCTTGTCTTCATTCCAGATCGATTTGTACGCCGCACCGGAGGTAAATGGCCGTTTCGACAGGATAATCAATTGTAAAAGCGGCTGCCACTTCCACACAGGATAGTCGACCACCCGCCGGTCCGAGAGGAATTCGTTCAAATACCGCCGCATCGACCAATAATCATAGCCATCGGGCGTTCCCAGATTGGCAATAAGAATACCTGTCTTCTCAGACGGTAGTGCGGGATGATCTGTCGGCGCATGCGCAACGTCAAAGCCGGGTTTTGTCTCAATAGTCATCCATATTCCCTGTCTGAAGTTGCTTCATGTTGACATAGGGGGTGTAGCGTCCGGGTCAATCCTTCAGCGGGATCTCAAACGCCCCCAACGCATCCGCAAGTCGCGATTTCGCCGATCCGGGGCGCAAAGGCTGCTGCTGGCTGGGGTCTGGCGCCCATCCGGCCAGAAAAATTAATTCGAATGTGGCCTGCACACGGCCATTTTCTTCAGGAAAGGCATCTTGATAAAGGGTTGCGGCGCGTTCAAGAACAGCCCGCTGCGTAAAGCGGCGCGGGCGCGCTACAAGCGCGCTCTGCTCACCCATTGCACTCAGCTCACGCATCAGGTGCCACGCGGACTCATAGCTGGTGTTCAGCGTCAGGCTGTCCGCCACGGGAAGCGCAAACCCCGCCCTTTGCAACAACGCACCCTGATCGCGAATCTCTGCCATCGGCGCAATGCGCGGCGAAAGCCCGCCCGCCACTTCGGCTTCGGCCTGTGCCAGCGCGGCGCGCAACTCATGAAGCGTCTGGCCGCCAAAGCTCACCGCCATGAACAGCCCATCGGGTTTCAGCGCACGCAAGCTTTGAATCAATTGACCAACCGGATCGTTGGCCCAGTGCAACGCCATCGCGTGGATGACAAGATCATGCGCGCCAGGAGTAAGAGCCAGCACGTCGTCATCTTCGACAATCCCCATCCCCGGCATCTCTTCAGCCCAGAAATCGCCATGACCTGTCACAATCACCGGTGCATTAAACGATTTATTAACCATGGAAAGCCGATGCTTGAGTTCATCGGCGGCGATGGTGTGCAGAAACGATTCAAACCGCTTCGCCGCGCGTGCGCGATTGAGGGCGAGGGCCTGACGATCAAACAGGATAGGTGGCTGTGACATGAGCGCGAGAATAGGGGGAGTTCGTTGAAGTTTCAAACGGCGTTAAGGGTTCTTTACCCGTCGCAATGCGTTTCTTGCGGTGAGCGTGTCGAAAGCGATTTTGGCCTATGCGGGCCATGTTGGCGCGACACCCCTTTTATCGAAGGATTATGCTGTGACTCTTGTGGCGTACCACTGCCGGGGGAATCGGATGAAGCAGAGCATTGCGATGCCTGCCGCGCTACTTCACGACCCTGGAGCCGGGGGCGGGCCGCTTTTGTTTACAGAGACAATGGTCGCAGACTGATCCTCGCTCTGAAACACGGCGATCGGCATGATATTGTCCAACCTGCGAGTATTTGGCTGGCGCGGGCGGCGCAGCCCTTGTTGAGCGAAAACACTCTGATTGCGCCTATTCCGCTTCATTGGACCCGGCTCTTGAAGCGTAAATTCAACCAATCAGCGCTGCTGGGACGCGCTCTGGCGCGACGCGTAAAAGCTGCTTATTGCCCTGACCTTCTAATCCGCCGGGTTCGAACTGAAAGCCTTGGAGGAAAGAGCTTTGACGCCCGCTTCAGCACGCTTAGCGGAGCCATAAGCGCCCACCCGAAGCGCCGCCACCACATGGTTGGGCAGCACGTTCTGTTGGTTGATGACGTGTTGACATCGGGCGCCACCATGGCCGGCGCCGCCGAGGCCTGTCTGGCCGCTGGGGCACGTGACGTTTCGGCGCTGACACTGGCGCGCGTTGCAAAGGGTGATTAAATCCGAGACAAGGAACTGATTGTCGAGGACCAATGCCATGAAAACGATAGAAATCTACACCTCTCCGCTGTGCGGATTCTGCCACGCCGCCAAACGGCTTTTGAAAGAAAAAGACGCTGAATTCACCGAGTTCAACATCTTGGAAAATCCTGCGCACAAACCCGAAATGATGCAGCGCGCCAATGGCCGCCACACGGTACCGCAAATCTTTGTCGGCGACATTCATGTCGGCGGCTGCGATGAACTCTATGCATTGGAGCGGGCCGGCAAACTGGACGCGCTGCTGGAGGGCTGAGTCATGCTGCGCGCCGCACTGATCCAGATGACGTCCGGGGAAGACCCCGAGGAAAACCTGGCCAATACGCTCTCTTATCTGCGTGAGGCCAAGGCGGGTGGCGCCAGCTTTGCGCTGACGCCCGAGGTGACAAACTGTGTGTCTGGCAGTCGCAGCCATCAGCAAAGCATATTGCATCTTGAAGCGGACGATCCGACGCTCACCGCGATACGCTCCGAGGCGCGTAAGCTTGAAATCTGGATATTGATCGGCTCACTGGCGCTTTTGACCGGTGATGAGGATGGGCGCTTTGCGAACCGGTCTTTCCTGATCTCGCCGCAGGGCGATATCGTGGCGCGGTACGACAAGATTCATATGTTCGATGTCGACGTTTCAGAAACCGAAAGCTATCGCGAATCTGCCCATTTCCGCCCGGGAAAGACGGCTGTGACTGGGAAAACCGACTTTGGCACCATCGGATTGACCGTCTGTTATGACCTGCGATTTGCCCATCTGCACAGGGCGCTGGCGCAGGCCGGGGCCGAGATTCTGACCGTTCCGGCGGCTTTTTCAGCGGTGACGGGTGCGGCGCATTGGGAGCCGTTGTTGCGCGCGCGCGCAATCGAGACCGGCTGTTTCGTGCTCGCTCCGGCGCAGACAGGGGTGCATTATGTCAACAACGGGAACGAGCGGCGCACCTATGGCCATTCGCTGGCTGTGGCGCCCTGGGGCGAAGTTCTGGCCGATGCGGGGCTAGGTTGTGGCGTAACGTTTGTTGATCTCGATTTGGATGAAGTTGCTCGTTCAAGGAAGAGAATCCCGTCTCTCGGTCATGATCGAAGCTTTGATGGGCCGACCACATGACCGACCCGAACAATGCCCTTGCCGTCGCGCTGTTCAGCGAAATTCTGACCGCAGACCAACTGGCCCGCAACCGGTTATCGAAAGTCTTGCCGAAGGGTATGGAGATTTCGCATTTCTCGGTGCTCAACCACCTCGCGCATAGCGGCGAAGAACGCTCGCCCGCTCAGTTGGCAAAAAGCTTTCATGTGACCCGCGGCGCGATGACCAATACGCTGAGCAAGCTGGAATGGGCGGGATACATTCATATTCGCCCGGATTGGGAAGATGCGCGACGCAAGATGGTTGCGATCAGCCCGGCAGGACGTCAGGCGCGCGATGCTGCCCTGGCTGCGATCGAGCCGATATTGAGCGAACTTGTGACCGATCTGGGAGAGGTGAAGGTACGCGCGGCATTGCCAATTCTGCGCGAATTGCGGCTCAAACTTGAAGCGGACTAACCCGAAACTTTACTTGCCGTGACGTAATTTACACTTAAGTCACGGTCGGAAATCGTCCAGCGCCAACTGATCGGGTTGAACATGAATCCCTTACTGTCCACCGGGTCGAGCCCTGCTTTCTTGAGCAACGCAAAAAGCTCTTCTGGGGTAATAAATTTGGACCACTCATGCGTGCCCTTGGGCAGCCAGCGCATCACGTATTCGGCGCCGACAATGGCCATGGCAAAGCTTTTCGGATTGCGATTGAGAGTCGAGCAAATGTGAAGTCCGTCGGGCTTCAGAAGCTTGCGGCAGGCCGTGAGATAGGCCAGCGGATCGGCCACATGTTCGACCACCTCCATGTTGAGCACAACATCAAACGTTTCGTCCGCAGCGGCCAGCGCTTCGGCCGTGGTGTGACGATAATCAATCTCAAGGCCCGATTGTTCGGCGTGGATACGGGCGACAGGAAGGTTGCCTTCGGCAGCATCCGCCCCGATTACTTCGGCCCCCAGCCGTGCCATCGGCTCGCTGAGCAAGCCGCCGCCACAGCCGATGTCGAGAAGCCGCAAGCCTTTGAAAGGTTGCGGGTTTTCTAGATTGCGCTCGAACTCTTCGGCAATCTGTGTGGTGATATAGTCGAGCCGACACGGGTTCATCAGGTGCAGCGGCTTGAACTTGCCGTTGGGATCCCACCATTCGGCTGCCATGGCTTCGAACTTGGCGACTTCTGCGGGATCGACCGTGCTTTCGGCGGGTTGCATTCTGCTCTCCATATGCTCAACTAAGCGTGCTCTTCCCATATAGGCAGGATAACACAGGCTCGCCATGGACAAATTCACAGGCCCCCGAAGCGCGGCGGATTACCTCTATCCGCAGATCGAGCCGTTTGATCGCCGCATATTGGATGTGGGCGACGGGCATCAGGTTTACATGGAGCAATCGGGCAACCCAAATGGCAAACCCGTGGTCGTGTTGCATGGTGGTCCGGGCGGCGGATGCAGCCCGGCGATGCGGCGTTACTTCGAGCCGTCGTATTACCGCGTGATCCTGTTCGATCAGCGCGGCTGTGGTCGATCAAAGCCCCATGCAAGCGTCGAAGACAACACCACATGGCATCTTGTCCGTGATATCGAAACTATTCGCAAAACCTTAACAATAGACAAATGGACGGTTTTTGGCGGTTCTTGGGGGGCGACTCTGGCGTTGATTTATGCCGAAACGCATCCTGAATCGGTGGAGCGGCTGGTACTGCGCGGCGTGTTTCTTGGCACGCAGAGCGAACTTGATTGGTTCTATGGCGGTGGGGCCGGAAGGTTCTGGCCCGAGACTTGGGAAAGGTTTGTCGGGTTGATCCCGGAACGGGAACACGGTGATCTTATCGCGGCCTATCACAAGCGGCTGTTTTCCGGCGACAGGGCACAGGAAACCCTGTTTGCGAAAGCCTGGGCGCGCTGGGAAAATGCTTTGGCATCAGTGCGTTCCAGTGGGGATGGCGGCGATGCGGGGGGGGAATATGCGCGGGCGTTTGCGCGGCTTGAAAACCACTATTTCACCCATAAGGTCTTTCTTGATCGCGACCAGCAAATCATGGATCGGCTGGACAGAATTGCCGGTATTCCGGGTGTGATCGTGCAGGGACGCTATGACATGATCTGCCCGCCAGAAACCGCCTATCAGCTTGCGAACAAATGGAAAAATGCCGATCTTCGGATGATTCCAATCGCCGGGCACGCGCTGTCTGAGCCCGGTATCAGCGCCGAGCTGCGCCGGGTTATGGACGAACAGGCGGGGCTGTGAGAACGCTGCGTTAAGGTTTGGCGGAAATCGGCAAAATCAGGGGGGTGACTCGCGGCTGCTACCCGTCTGCTGCACGGCTGCCGACGGAATCGCCCGCGTGAATTAACCTTTGAGCACCGAATCGCGCAACGCACGATGAAAAGTGAACCACGGATTAACGTGTGGCTGGGCGCCTTGTTGAGCCGCGTTAATCTAAGATGCGCTCGGCTCTTGCAGACTCGGCCCGACTTGCGTATATCCCCTTCAACAGCGGCGCGCTGGGGTCCAAACCTGACGCTCCACCGGGAAATATCGACGGGCCGCGCGCCCGTTTTTTTGTGCTTGGAATATGAATGACTGACCTGATTGCCAAAACCGCGATGGATCGCAAAATGGCCAAGATCGTGACCCCCGTCCTTGAGGACATGGGGTTCGAATTGGTGCGCCTGCGGTTGATGGGCGGCGAAAACAAAACGCTTCAGGTCATGGCCGAGCGGCCCGACGGCACCATTGAAGTGAACGAATGCGGCGATATTTCCAGCGCTCTGAGCGCCGTTCTGGATGTCGAAGATCCGCTGGCCGATCCTTATACGTTGGAAGTTTCAAGCCCGGGGATCGATCGCCCGCTGACGCGACTCAAGGACTTTGACGTGTTCGAAGGCTATGACGCCAAGCTGGAAACGGACGAATTGATCGACGGGCGCAAGCGGTTCAAGGGCGTGCTGGCCGGGGTTGAGGGCGATGAAGTGCTGATCAACATCCGCCAAGACGACGAAACCGTAACCGTGGGCTTGAAATTCGACTGGCTGGCCGAGGCCAAGCTGGTGCTGACCGATGAGTTGATCAAAGCCATGCTGAAGGCGCGCAAGAGTGCGGGCCCGCAGGATGAAACGAAATTTGACGAGTTTGAAACCGAGACTGAAACCGAGAACGGTTCTTCCGAGGAGACTTAAGAATGGCAATTACCTCTGCAAACCAGTTGGAGCTGTTGCAAACAGCCGAAGCTGTGGCACGCGAGAAGATGATCGACCCGGTTTTGGTGATCGAAGCGATGGAAGAGAGCCTCGCGCGCGCTGCCAAGAGCCGTTACGGCGCCGAAATGGACATTCGTGTGCATATCGACCGCAAGACCGGTCGGGCGACCTTTACCCGGGTGCGCACCGTGGTGGCGGAAGAAGAGCTGGAGAATTATCAGGCCGAATTCACCGTTGAGCAGGCCAAACAGTATCTCGAAGACCCCAAGGTCGGTGATACGCTGGTTGAGGAAGTGCCGCCGGTCGAAATGGGCCGGATCGCGGCACAGAGCGCCAAGCAGGTGATCTTGCAAAAGGTGCGCGAAGCCGAGCGCGACCGTCAGTACGAAGAATTCAAAGACCGCGCCGGCACGATCATCAATGGTCAGGTCAAGCGCGAGGAATATGGCAACGTCATCGTCGATGTGGGCCGCGGCGAAGCCATCCTGCGCCGTAACGAAAAGATTGGCCGCGAAGCCTATCGCCCGAATGATCGTATCCGCTGCTTTATCAAGGATGTACGTCGCGAAGCACGTGGGCCGCAGATTTTCCTGAGCCGCACCGCGCCGGAATTCATGGCCGAGCTGTTCAAGATGGAAGTGCCGGAAATCTATGATGGCATCATCGAAATCAAGGCCGTTGCCCGTGATCCGGGTTCGCGCGCCAAGATCGCCGTGATTTCCTATGATGGCGGGATTGATCCTGTCGGTGCTTGCGTTGGTATGCGCGGCAGCCGGGTTCAAGCGGTTGTGAATGAGCTTCAGGGTGAAAAGATCGACATCATTCCGTGGAATGAAGATATCCCGACCTTCCTTGTCAACGCATTGCAACCGGCGGAAGTGAGCAAGGTTGTTTTCGATGAAGAAGCCGAACGCATTGAAGTGGTGGTGCCGGAAGAGCAACTGTCGCTGGCGATTGGTCGACGCGGGCAGAACGTGCGGCTGGCAAGCCAGCTTACCGGGCTCGATATTGACATCATGACCGAAGAAGAAGAATCGGCGCGTCGTCAGAAAGAATTCGAAACACGCACCAAACTCTTCATGGATACCCTTGATCTGGACGAGTTCTTTGCCCAACTTCTGGTGGCAGAGGGCTTTACCAGCCTTGAAGAGGTTGGATACGTCGAGGTTGACGAACTGTTGGTGATCGACGGTGTTGACGACGACACCGCATCTGAACTTCAGGCGCGGGCGCGCGATTATCTCGAAGCCGAAGCCAAGGCCGCTTTGGAGCGGGCGCGGGAACTGGGTGTCGAGGACAGCCTGATCAACTTTGAAGGTCTGACGCCGAAGATGATCGAAGCGCTGGCGGCGGACGGGGTGAAAACCCTGGAAGATTTCGCCACCTGCGCCGATTGGGAACTGGCCGGGGGCTGGACCACCGTTGAAGGTGAGCGGGTCAAGGACGACGGGCTTCTGGAGCCTTTTGATGTGAGCCTGGAAGAAGCGCAGGACATGGTAATGACCGCGCGCGTTCTGCTGGGTTGGGTTGATCCGACCGAACTTGAAGCGAACGACGAAGACGAAGACACGTTGGAAACCGCAGACGAGGAGGCCGAGGCCTGATCGTAGGTCTCGGGAGAGCCTGAATATGGGGCGTGGTGGCCAATCCAAGAGCCGGGACGACGGCGAAGTGCGCAAATGCATTGCGACGGGCGAGCTTTTGCCGAAGGCAGAGCTGATCCGATTTGTCGTCGGGCCGGATGGGACGATTGTTCCCGATATCCTGCGCAAGCTGCCCGGGCGTGGCATCTGGGTGAGCGCGACAAAGACGGCTCTGGAAAAGGCGGCGTCCAAGGGGCTTTTCGCCCGCGCGGCGAAACAGCCGGTGACTGTGCCCGATGATCTGGTCACGCGGGTCGAGGCGCAGGTGGCACAGCGTTTGATCGACCTCATTGCGCTGGCGCGCAAGTCGGGCTTGGCGGTTGCTGGTTTTGAGAAGGTCAAGGATCGGCTCAACAAGGAGGACGTCAAAGTCCTCCTGCAATCGAGCGACGGTTCGGAGCGCGGCAAGTCCAAGCTCTGGACGCCCGAAGGGGCAAGATATGTGGGCTGGCTTACCACCGGGGAGCTGGGTCAGGCGTTTGGACGAGAAACCGTCGTTCACGCTGCCATAGGCGCTGGAGGTTTGGCGCCACGTGTTGTAGAGGAAGCGGCAAGATTGAAAGGTCTGCGCGTTTCCGAAGGCGGGCAAGCCCGCCGGAAAGGATAAAGATAGCCATAATGAGCGATAACGACGGCAAAAAGACATTGGGCCTCAGAGGAGGCGGCGCCCGCCCCGGCAACGTGAAGCAAAGCTTCAGCCACGGGCGGACGAAGAATGTCGTGGTGGAAACGAAGCGCAAGCGCGTTGTCGTACCAAAGCCGGGTGCCGCCAAGCCAACCGGAGCATCGGTTACGGCAAAGCTCGCTAAGGGTGGTGATCCCTCGAAGCGGCCCGCAGGCATTACCGATGCCGAGCTGGAACGCCGGATGAAAGCGCTGGCTGCGGCCAAGGCACGCGAGGCCGAAGAGGCCCTTGCACGCGCCGCCGATGAAAAGGCCCGCGAGGAAGAACGCGACCGCCGCCGCGAGGAAGCCGAAGCGAAAGAGCGCGAAGAACGCGAGCGCGAAGAAGCGCTTAAGGCCAAGGCCGACGAGGAAGAGCGCGCCAAGCGCGAGGCCGAGGAAGCCGCAAAGCGTGCCGCTGCTGCAGCTGCCGCACCGGCGGACGAGCCTGCCGCACCGCGCGCAGCCGCTAAGCCCGCAACCAAACAGCCGGAACGCCGCGCCCCCGAGCGCGAAGAACGCAATCGCAAGGCACGCACCGACGATGGCGGTCGCCGTTCCGGTAAGCTGACGCTCAATCAGGCGCTGACTGGTGGCGAAGGTGGACGGCAACGTTCGATGGCCGCAATGAAGCGCAAGCAAGAACGCGCCCGCCAGAAGGCGATGGGCGGTAATGTTGAGCGCGAAAAGATTGTACGTGAGGTCAAGCTGCCGGAAGCCATTGTGGTTTCCGAACTGGCCAACCGCATGGCCGAGCGCGTGGCCGAAGTGGTCAAATCGCTGATGAACATGGGTATGATGGTGACGCAGAATCAGACCATTGATGCTGATACTGCCGAACTGATCATCGAAGAGTTTGGCCATAAATCCGTGCGCGTTTCTGATTCGGATGTGGAGGATGTGCTCCAAGTCGAAGATGATGACGAAAACAAGATGAAGCCACGCCCACCGGTCATCACCGTGATGGGCCACGTCGACCACGGCAAGACCTCGATTCTGGATGCGATCCGCAATGCCAAGGTTCAGACCGGTGAAGCAGGCGGAATCACCCAGCATATCGGCGCCTATCAGGTGACCACCGACGACGGCGCGGTTTTGTCCTTCCTCGACACGCCAGGCCATGCCGCCTTTACCTCGATGCGTTCGCGTGGGGCGCAGGTAACTGATATCGTCGTGCTGGTTGTGGCCGCCGATGATGCGGTCATGCCGCAGACCATTGAAGCGATTCACCACGCCAAGGCCGCCGAAGTGCCGATGATCGTGGCGATCAACAAATGCGATCTGCCTGCTGCCGATCCCGACAAGGTGCGTAGCGAATTGCTGCGTCATGAAGTGATTGTCGAGAAGATGTCTGGCGAGGTGCAAGATGTGGAGGTCAGTGCGCACACTGGCGAGGGGCTTGACCAACTTCTGGAAGCGATTGCGTTGCAGGCCGAAATTCTTGAACTGAAAGCGAACCCGGATCGCGCCGCCGAAGGTGCCGTGATCGAAGCGCAGCTGGATGTGGGTCGCGGCCCCGTGGCCACCGTTCTGGTTCAGCGAGGCACGTTGCGTCAAGGCGATATCTTTGTCGTAGGCGAGCAATATGGCCGCGTGCGCGCCATGGTCAACGACAAGGGCGATCGGGTGGACGAAGCCGGGCCTTCGATGCCTGTTGAGGTGCTTGGTTTGAATGGCACACCCGAAGCAGGTGACGTTCTGAACGTGGTCGACACCGAAGCGCAGGCGCGCGAAATCGCGGAATACCGCGCAAGTGCCGCCAAGGACAAACGCGCCGCAGTTGGTGCCGCCACGACGCTGGAACAGCTGATGGCAAACGCCAAGGCCGACAAGAACGTCAGCGAACTTCCCATCGTGGTGAAGGCAGACGTGCAGGGCTCGGCCGAAGCAATCGTTCAGGTGATGGAAAAGATCGGCAACGACGAGGTGCGCGTGCGCGTGCTGCATTCGGGCGTTGGCGCCATCACCGAAAGCGACATTGGCTTGGCGGAAGCATCGGGCGCACCTGTCATTGGCTTCAACGTGCGGGCCAATGCGCCAGCACGGCAGTCGGCCAACCAGAAGGGTGTGGAGATTCGCTATTACAGCGTGATCTATGATCTGGTGGACGATGTGAAAGCCGCTGCATCGGGCTTGCTGTCTGCCGAGATCCGCGAAACCTTCATCGGTTATGCGACGATCAAGGAAGTGTTCAAGGTCACGGGTGTCGGCAAGGTTGCCGGGTGTCTTGTGACTGAAGGTGTGGCGCGTCGTTCGGCGGGTGTGCGGCTTCTGCGCGATGACGTGGTGATCCATGAAGGCACACTGAAAACCTTGAAACGCTTCAAAGACGAAGTTGCCGAAGTTCAGTCCGGTCAGGAATGTGGCATGGCCTTCGAGAAATACGACGACATTCGCCCTGATGACGTGATCGAGATTTTCGAACGCGAAGAGGTCGAACGCCAGCTCGATTGAGCCAGGCCGTTATGGAAAGTGTAGGAAGGGAGCTGCGAAAGCGGCTCCCTTTTCTCGTTTTGGATGCTTGTTTGATTGGGTGCGCGGAGACTCAGGCTGCTTTGTTGACCGGCTTGCCGACAAAAAGCTGTTGCCCAACGCGCACCTGAACCCGGCCATCGGGCAAGGTCTTCACAAATATCCCCTGAACAGAAACGCAAGATCCCATTTGGATTGTGTGAAGCAAAGCAAATCCTCCCCAAGATGGCTTGATGGGTACATCTGGCCACAGAATCCTGAAAAAATCACCAAAATTTTCTAAAATTTTTATGACAATCTTGGAGCCGATTTAGTCAGATTGGTGAGCTTGGATCCCATATAGGCGAAAATGGGGGCTGCTTTGGCATCGGTTCGTCATCAAAGCCAATCGCGCAGAATCGGTATCAGCGGGATGTCGGCAGGCGGCATTGGATAGTCGCGCAAGGCATTGGGGCGGACCCATTTCAGCACCTGGCCTTCGCGGGCCTGGGGAATTCCCTCCCATTTTCGGCAAGCAAAAAGCGGCATCAGCAGATGGAAATCAGCGTAGCTATGTGAAGCGAACGTCAGGGGGGCGAGACAGGAGGCCCATGTGTCGATGCCCAACTCCTCCTGCAACTCGCGGATCAGGGCGGATTCAGGGGTTTCACCCGGTTCGATCTTGCCGCCGGGAAATTCCCAAAGGCCGGCCATGGATTTGCCGGCGGGGCGTTGGGCGAGAAGCACGCGACCGTCACGATCAATCAGCGCGACGGCGGAGACAAGGAGGGTTTTCATGAGCGTTGCGCCTGGTTTTGCTGTCGAAAGGAGTGGGGGCCAACCCCCACACCCCCGGGATATTTTCACTCAGAAGAAGAGGCTCAGGAACGGTAATCGGCGTTGATGTCGATGTAGCCATGGGTCAAATCACAGGTCCATACGGTGGCAGCACCGGACCCGAGGCCGAGATCGACGCCAATGACGATATCCTGCTTTTTCATAATGGCGGCGGCGTCTTCTTCGCGATAACTAGGCGAGACCCAGCCGTTTTCTGCGACGAGGATATCACCAAAGCGGATGCTGAGACGGTCGCGATCGGCTGCGGCGCCGGATTTACCGATGGCCATGACGATGCGGCCCCAGTTCGGATCTTCTCCGGCGATGGCGGTTTTGACCAGAGGCGAATTGGCGATCGCCATGGCATGGGTGCGGGCATCGCCGTCATTCGTGGCTCCGGTGATGCGGATCTCGACGAATTTCGTCGCACCTTCGCCGTCGCGCACCACCTGATGCGCAAGATCGAGCATGACCCCATGCAGGGCTGCACGGAATTCTCGGTCGTCTGCGTCGATCTCGACATTGCTGGCGCCGGTGGCGGCCAGCAGTAGGGTGTCGGAGGTCGAGGTATCGCTATCGACGGTGATGGCGTTGAATGTGGTGTCGGTGAATTCAGACAGCATGGATTGTAGGGCGGGCTGCGCGATGCGCGCATCGGTGAAGATATAGACCAGCATGGTGGCCATGTCGGGGGCAATCATGCCAGAACCCTTGGCGATGCCCGAGATGCGCACCGTTTTGCCATCACGCTCGAATGCGGCGGTTGCCCCTTTGGGGAAGGTATCGGTTGTCATGATCGCATTTGCGGCGGCTTCGATGGCCGACGGGGACAGCGCGGCTTTCAGGTCGCTCAGCTTGGCGGTGATTCTCTCATAGGCGAGTCTTTCGCCGATCACGCCGGTGGAGGAGGAGAACACCCGCCCTTCGGGCACACCCAGCGTGTCGGCCACGCCAGCGGTGATTGCCTTGACCGCTGCTTCACCGTCTTTTCCGGTGAAGGCGTTGGAATTGCCGGAATTGACGATGATCGCCGCGCCCTGGGCCGGGTCGCCGCCGATCTTCGCCTGACAATCGAGCACACAGGCCGAGCGCGTCGCCGAGCGGGTAAAGACGCCCGCTACGGCGCTGCCTGCTGCCAGCTGGGCCAACATCACATCAGTGCGACCGGCGTAGCGCACGCCCGCCGCGATAGTGGCAAACGATACGCCGTCGATCTCGGGCAACACAGGAAAGTTTGCCGGGGCGAGCGGCGAACGCTTGGTGATTTTGGCCAAGGGTCAATTCTCCAGAAGAGAGGTGTCTTTCAGAATGGCGGGATCAAAGCCGGTTTCGCCGGTGCGGTCAATCTCTGCCGCGTCGCTAAGCGCGGCGATGCGATCTTCGACCATCTGATTTTGCAGATCCGCCACGATCTGATCACGCACGGCATCAAGCGCGGGAGCCTGCGCCAGGCGGGTTTCAAAAAGCTTGATCACGTGCCAGCCGAAATCGGTTTTGACCGGCGGCGATACTGCGTCAACTTCGAGTGCGGTGACGGCATTTTCAAACTCGGGCACCATGCGGCCAGTACCGAACCAGCCCAGATCCCCGCCCGAAGGGCCGGAAGGTCCGGTGGAATGCTCTTTAGCAAGCGTCGCGAAATCGGCACCGCCGTTCAGTTCTTCTACCAGAGCCTGCGCCGCTTCTTCGGTTTCGACAAGAATGTGCGACGCGCGGTATTCCTTGGAGGGCGTTTCAGCGGCATATTTCTCTTCATAGGCCTTGTTGATGGCATCCTCGGTCACTTCGCCTGCCAGAATGCCCTGAACCGCTTCGGCCGCCATCAGTGAGCGGCGTTGATTGTCCAATGCCAGTTCGACGCGTTTGGGCAGGCCGCCTTCCTGAGATTGCTCTAGCAGGGTTTGATGCACGAGTTGATCCACGATGCCTTTGAAAAGCACGTCCCCCGGAAGGTCGCGATATTGCTGAGGCAGATCATTATGCACCAGCAATATATGCCCCAAAGTGATGTTGGTGCCATTGACGGTGGCCACAACCGTATCGAGACCAGGCGCCTCGTCAGCCACGGCCGGTGGTGCAAAAGAGAGCAGAGCCACAAGTGGCACGGCCAGGAAAGAGAGACGTTTTGACATCGGAATTACCCTTCGCTGCTGTCGCCCAAGGCGCGCGACGTTGACACTGCCAGAGCCGACCCTTACATCGCCTTAAGATCAAGGCAATTGAGCTCTGGAACGCCCGTTTTATGGCGCGTGCAATTTGGGGGCAAGCGATTGTCGCGCACAAAAATGTCAATAGGCGGACGGACACCAATATGCTGGGACTAGGAAAGATCACCAAGAAGGTCTTCGGAACACCGAACGACCGGAAGATCAAGGCAACCCGGCCAATTGTTGAGAAGATCAACGCGCTGGAACCCGAGTTTGAAAAGCTCACAGACGAGGGCCTGAAGGAAAAGACCGAGGAGTTGGCCGAGCGGGCGATGGCGGGCGAGAGCCTGGACGATCTTTTGCCCGAAGCCTTTGCCAACTGCCGCGAGGCGGCCAAGCGGGCGTTGGGTCTGCGGGCGTTTGATGTGCAGTTGATGGGCGGGATTTTCCTGCACCAAGGTAACATTTCCGAGATGAAGACCGGTGAGGGTAAGACTCTTGTGTCGACATTCCCGGGCTATCTCAATGCGCTAACCGGTAAGGGCGTGCATATCGTTACGGTGAACGACTATCTCGCCAAGCGGGATGCCGAATGGATGAGCAATGTCTATAAGGCGCTGGGTCTGACCACCGGCGTGATCTATCCACAGCAGCCCGAAGCGGAAAAGCACGCGGCCTATCGCTGTGACATTACCTATGCGACCAACAACGAATTGGGCTTTGATTACCTGCGCGACAACATGAAGTCCGAGTTGGATCAAATGAGTCAGCGCGGCCACAACTATGCAATCGTCGATGAGGTGGACAGCATTCTGATCGACGAGGCACGCACACCGTTGATCATTTCCGGCCCGGCGGAGGACCGCAGCGAGCTTTACGTAACGATCAATGCGCTGATTCCCGAGCTTGCCGAAGACCATTACTCTATCGACGAAAAAACCCGCAACGTGACCTTTACTGATGAAGGTAACGAATGGCTTGAAGAACATATGCTTGCCCGCGGTCTGCTGCCCGAGGGACAGAGCCTTTATGACCCCGAGAGCACGACCCTCGTTCACCATATCAACCAGGGTTTGCGAGCACATAAGCTGTTTACCAAGGACAAGGATTACATCGTTCGCAACAACGAGGTGGTTCTGATTGACGAATTCACCGGGCGCATGATGTCAGGCCGTCGCTTGTCCGAAGGGTTGCATCAGGCCATCGAGGCTAAGGAAGGCTGCAAGATCCAGCCTGAAAACGTGACCATGGCGCAGGTGACTTTTCAGAACTATTTCCGGCTTTATGACAAGCTTGCAGGAATGACCGGCACGGCGCTAACCGAAGCCGCAGAATTTGCCGAGATTTACGGGCTGGGCGTGGTTGAAGTGCCGACCAACGTGCCGATTGCGCGGGTCGATGACGACGATGCCGTCTATCGCACCGCGCAGGAAAAATATGCCGCTATCGTCGAAACCATCAAGGAGGCCAGCGCCAAAGGCCAGCCGACCCTTGTGGGGACCACCTCGATTGAAAAATCCGAGCTGTTGTCGGACCTGCTGACCAAGGCCGGGATCAAACATAATGTTCTCAATGCACGCCATCACGAGCAGGAGGCACAGATCGTCGCCGATGCAGGTAAGCTGGGCGCGGTGACGATTGCGACCAACATGGCCGGACGCGGCACCGACATCAAGCTGGGTGGTAATGTCGAATTCAAGATCATGGAGGCCATCACAGCCGACCCGGATGCCGATCCTGAAGAAATCCGCAACCGGATCGAAGCCGAGCATTCCGAATGGGAGCAAAAGGTGAAGGACGCGGGCGGGCTGTTTGTTCTGGCCACCGAGCGCCACGAAAGCCGCCGCATCGACAACCAATTGCGCGGCCGTTCGGGCCGTCAGGGTGACCCCGGGCGCAGTGCGTTCTTCCTCAGCCTCGAAGACGACCTGATGCGAATCTTCGGCTCGGAGCGGCTGGAAAAGGTTCTGTCGACGTTGGGCATGAAGGAAGGCGAGGCGATCATTCACCCGTGGGTGAACAAATCGCTGGAGCGTGCGCAAGCCAAGGTCGAAGGACGTAACTTTGACATTCGCAAACAGCTTTTGAAGTTTGACGATGTGATGAACGAGCAGCGCAAGGTGATTTTCAAACAGCGCCTCGACATCATGAAAGCCGCCGATCTGAGCGAGATCGTAAAGGATATGCGCAATCAGGTGATCGACGAGCTGGTCGAGACCTATATCCCGCCGAAATCCTATGCCGATCAATGGGACGGTCCGGGGCTTTATGCTGCTGCCATTGAGCATCTGGGCATTGACGTGCCGGTGATTGATTGGGTGCAGGAAGAAGGTGTCGACGATGAAACGATCATCGAGCGGCTGGAAAAAGCTGCCGACGAGTCGATGGCCAAAAAGGCTGTCGAGTTCGGGCCCGAGAACATGCGCTCGATCGAAAAACAGGTTTTGTTGCAAACGATCGACCGCAAATGGCGCGAACATCTGCTGACGCTGGAACATCTGCGCAGCGTTGTGGGCTTTCGCGGCTATGCCCAGCGCGATCCGCTGAACGAATACAAGACCGAGGCTTTCGCCCTGTTTGAGTCGATGCTGGATAGTCTGCGCGAGGATGTTACCAAGATGCTGGCCCAGGTTCGTCCGCTGTCGCAGGAAGAACAGGCCGAAATTCTCGCGCAACAGGGGATAGCACCTGCGCCCGAGGAGACCCCCGATACACCCCAGGCCAACCCTGAAAACGCGCGCCCAGGGTTTGACGAGAATGACCCCAGCACATGGGGCAATCCGGGCCGAAACGAGCCTTGCCCTTGTGGCTCGGGGCGCAAGTTCAAGCATTGCCACGGGCGGGTCTAGACCCGCTCGGCAGCGGAGCCAAATAGTGGCAGTGCGCCTTGAACCTGTCTTAATGTCTCCCCGCTGACGTCATATCTGCGCCTGTTTTTTTGGTCATCCTTAGCCTTGAGCAGAAGGGCCTTTGGAGGCGAAAATGGTAGATGTGAAACGATATGCAATCGCAGGCGGAACCTTTGCCTGCATCCTGGCAACCGGGTTCTTCATGCAAAGCGGCGGGAAAACGCCGGGCGCAGTAAACACCGCTGATGTCGGCAGCATGGGAATGCAGGTGCCTGCAACGGATTCCGGGGAAATTTCAGACATCGCACTGACTTCGGCGGATGGCCAAAGCCCTGCCGATGTGTCGCCCAGCGCGCAAGAGATGGCGCCACCCGCGACCGAGGACATGACAGAAGCGAAAGTCACGCTTCCCGATGATGTCGCGCCTGTCACGGCGCCTGTTGATTTTGCACCGATACAGACACCTGACCCAGACGAGGCCCCCGTTGAGGTGAGCCTGCTTGTTGATCCCGAAGCGGCCAGCGACCCCGTAGGCGACCCTGTGGCCGACTCGCGCGAGGCCCCGCAATTGGACGCGCAATGCGACATTGCCATGACGGCCGAACCGATGACGGCGGCTCTGGTCGTGTTGGAACTTGCTGCTCCTTGTCTGCCGAATGAACGTCTGACCATCCACCATAGCGGTATGATGTTCACCGACACGACCGATGAGATGGGCAACTATATGACGGCAGTGCCCGCGCTTTCTCAGACAGCGGTTTTCATTGCATCCTTCGCCAATGGCGATGGCACGGTGGCCAGTACTTCGGTGCCTGATCTGATCGATTTCGATCGCGCCGTGGTGCAATCGGAGTTTGAAAGCAACGCGGGACTTCATGCGTTGGAATTTGGTGCCGGATATAATGGTACGGGCCATATCTGGTCCAATGCGACGGGCGAAATTGCCGACGCTGTTGAAGGCAAGGGCGGGTTCATGATCCTACTGGGCAACCCCGCAGTCAGCGCTGCACAGACGGCACAGGTTTATACCTTCCCAACCAAACTGGCCAAACAAGCCGGAGATATTGAGCTAAGCGTGGAAATCGAGGTCACTGCTGCCAATTGCGGCAAGGATATCGAAGCGCAGAGCCTGCAAACCATGCCTAATTCGGCTCCGGAAGTGCATTCGCTGGATCTTGCGATGCCGGATTGCGATGCGGTTGGGGATTTTCTGGTGTTGAAAAACCTGCTCAATGACTTGAAGGTAGCATCAGCCACCAACTGAGCCATATGATAGGTTCCCGATTTGAAAACAATGGTGCGTGCGGCGTTCTTCGCCGCACTTTTCCTTTTGACCACACCGCTTGCCGGTCTGGCCCAGGATGTCACCCTGACATCGCACGATGGCGCCGTTGAAATCAGCGGCACATTGCGCGGCTTTGACGGCGAATTTTACAGGGTCGATACGATCTATGGAGAGCTGACTGTGGACGGCTCCGGCGTGGTCTGTGAAGGCCCCGGGTGTCCCAGTCTGACCGATTACGTGGCCGAGTTGAACATCTCGGGTGCGGCGACGATCGGCAGTGATCTGATGCCCGCGCTTATCCAGGGATTTGCCCTGCACCATGCGCTTGAAGTCGAGCGCAAGGACATCGAAGGCGGGCTGGAGTTTCTGCTGCGCGAACGAACAGGTGGACAGCTCAAGGGCCGGTTCCGGCTTCAGCTTACCAATACCGACGAAGGCTTCGCCAATTTGCTGGCCGGTGAGGCCGATATCGCCTTGGCGGTGCGCGAGATCCGACGCGAAGAGGCCCGCCATGGCCGCGAGGCCGGTCTGGGTGATCTGACATCGCGCGGGCGGGCGCAGGTTCTGGCGCTGGATGCGTTGGTGGCGGTGACAGCGCCGGGTAATCCTGTGGAACATATGTCGGTGGATGATCTGGCACAGGTTTTCGCCGGAAAAATAGACAATTGGAAAGACTTCGGCGGACCGGACGCGCCGATTAGCCTGCATGTTCGCGACTTCAAGTCGGGGCTGGGACAGGCGTTGGAGGATCGACTGCTAAAACCTGCCGGGTTGACCTTGGACGAAAACGCAGCCCGCCATCTTAGCGACCGAGCGCTGGCCGAAGCGGTGATGGGCGATCCGTTCGGCATCGCGATTGCCAGCTTTGCCGCGAAAGGTGACACCAAGCCGCTGGTTCTGGTGGGCCGCTGTGGCTATGCGCTGGCCCCTGCCCGGCGCACGATCAAGACCGAGGATTATCCGCTGACCTCGCCGATATTTCTCTATCTTCCGGCGCGAAGATTGCCCAAGCTGGCACGCGATTTCCTGTCTTATACGCGCTCATCCATAGCCCAGCTTGTGATCCGGCGGGCGGGTTTTGTCGATCGCCAGCCAGAGGAAATTTCGATTGAATCGCAAGGGGATAGGATGGCCAACGCCATTGCGGGCGCGGGCACGGATATCTCTCTGGGTGATCTGCAGACGATGATTTCCACACTGTGGGGGCGCAAGCGGCTGACAACCTCTTTTCGATTTGAGGCGGGGTCGGTGAAACTTGACGCACAGTCGCGCTCGAACGTGTCCCAGTTGGCGCGCGCGCTGGAGGCGGGGCGCTATGATGGGCGGGTTTTGCTGTTTGCCGGGTTCAGCGACGGAGACGGGCCGGCGGCGGGAAATCAGAAGATTTCAGAGCGGCGGGCGAAGGCGGTGCAGAATGCGGTGATCGCGGCCGCCGAGACGGTAAATCTGGATCGGGTGACGCTTGAGGTTGCCGGATTCGGCGAGGCGATGCCGATGGCCTGCGATGATAGTACATGGGGGCGGCAGGTCAACAGACGGGTAGAAATCTGGGTTAGATAACAGTAACTTGATTGTCTTCTGACTCAGAGCAAGCCTTCGGAGCGAAAACTCAGCTCGGCTGATTTTCCGATGATCAGATGGTCGTGCAGTGTGAGGCCGAGGGTTTGCGCGGCGGCGTCGATCCGGGCGGTCATGTTGATATCTTCCTGGCTTGGCGTGGGGTCGCCGGACGGATGATTATGCACTAATATCAAGGCACTAGCATTGAGTTGCAGGGCGCGTTTTACAACCTCGCGCGGATAGACCGGGACATGATCTATCGTGCCGCGCGCCTGTTCCTCGTCGGCGATCAGAACGTTTTTGCGATCAAGGAACAGCACGCGAAACTGTTCGATATCGCGGTGCGCCATGGCGGTGTGGCAATAGTCAATCAGCGCGTCCCAAGAGGACACGACATGACGCTGCATCACGCGGGAACGCGCAAGGCGATGCGCCGCAGCTTCGATGATCTTGAGTTCACAAATCACCGCGTCACCAACGCCGGGAACCTCGGCCAGACGATCAGCAGGAGCGGCCATCACACCATTGAAATCTCCGAATTTTTCCAAGAGGTTATGCGCCAACGGCTTGACGTCTCGTCGCGGGATCGCGCGGAACAAGACCAGCTCAAGCAGCTCATAATCAGGGAGTGCGGTGGCGCCGCCATCAAGGAAGCGGGTGCGCAGACGCTGGCGGTGATCCTTGATATAGGAGGGACGCGTGCCGGACGGCAAGGCAGGCACGATCTGCACCTCGTCATCGCCAAAAAGCGGCAGGGGAGCCTCGGAAAATTGCGAGCGTTGAGTCATGTAATCAGAGTGGCGCAAATATCCTGAAGATTTGGTTAATTTCGCGAAGGGTTAATGATTCTTTTGGGCGGGATTTGGGGGGTGACTCGCGGCTGACATCCGGCTGCTGCCCGGCTGCCGGGTGTGTGGATTGCGCCAAAAGCCCGAGTGTTAACGGGGCGGGCGGTATCTGTTTACGAAAAAGAAAAGGGTGCGTGAAACCACGCACCCTTGTAGGTGATTCGACCGTATTTGCGGCGTTCACCCTTTCATGCTGTCCCAGAAATTCTTGACCGACTTGAAGAAGGTCGAGCTTTGCGGATTGTTCTCTTCCGAAAGATCCTCGAATTCCTTGAGCAGTTCTTTTTGCCGCGAGGTGAGGTTGACCGGGGTTTCAACGGCCAGTTCGATGAACATATCGCCCGCAGGGCCGCCGCGCAGGGCGGGCATGCCTTTGGAGCGCAGGCGCATCTGGCGACCCGATTGCGAGCCACCGGGAATCTTTACCCGGCTGCGCCCGCCATCGATGGTGGGCACTTCGATGTCACCGCCAAGCGCGGCGGCGGTCATCGAGACCGGCACGCGGCAATAGAGGTTGGTGCTCTCGCGCTCGAATATCTTGTGCGGTTCAACCTCGATGAAAATGTAGAGATCGCCCGCAGGACCGCCACGCATGCCAGCCTCGCCTTCGCCAGCGAGACGAATGCGCGTACCGGTTTCCACCCCTGCAGGGATGTTGACCGAAAGCGAGCGATCCTTGTGAATACGACCCTGACCGCCGCATTTCTTGCAGGGGTTCTTGATCGTTTGTCCCAGACCCGAACAGGTCGGACAGGTGCGTTCAACCGTGAAGAAACCCTGTTGGGCACGCACCTTACCCATGCCCGAACAGGTTGGGCAAGTGGTGGGTTCGGCGCCGCCTTCGGCCCCCGAGCCTTCGCAGGAGGTGCAGGTGACAGAGGTGGGCACATTGATGGTCTTTTGCAGTCCCGCATAGGCATCTTCAAGCGTCACACGCAGATTATAGCGCAGGTCGGAGCCACGCGCCGCACGTCCACGCCCGCCGCCGGGGCCACGCCCGCCCATGAAATCACCAAAGAGATCATCGAACACATCCGAGAAGGCAGAGGCGAAATCGCCCTGCCCACCGCCACGAAAGCCACCGGGGTGGCCGCCGCCGCCCATGCCGCCTTCGAACGCAGCATGGCCATAACGATCATAGGCTGCCTTCTTGTCGGCATCCTTTAGGACTTCATAAGCTTCGTTGGCTTCTTTGAACTGCGCTTCCGCCTGCGGGTTGTCAGAGTTGCGGTCTGGGTGCAGCTCTTTGGCCTTGGTGCGATACGCTTTCTTGATCTCGTCGGCCGAGGCGCCTTTGGCGACGCCGAGCACATCGTAGTAATCGCGTTTCGACATTGGGGGTTCCCCTCTGCTTGGGCCACCCGGGAAGGCACCGCGAACGGCGCGGAGTCCCGGGTGAACCGGCTAACGCTTACTTGCGCTTGTCGTCGTCGAGGTCTTCGAAGTCTGCATCGACGATATCATCGTCTTTGCCTTCGCTTGCCATTTCATCGGCACCGGCCGGTTCCGGCTCTTCGCCTTCTTCCTGAGCAGCCTTGTAGATGGCTTCGCCCAGACGCATGGCAACCTCGGTCACGTTTTGAATGCCAGCCTTGATCTTGTCGGCCGATGCATCGTCTTTTTCGAGATCATCTTTCAGAGCTGCAATGGCCAGTTCGATTGCCTCGATGGTGGTCGGGTCGACCTTCTCACCATGCTCTTCCACCGATTTCTCGGTCGAGTGGATGAGGCTTTCGGCCTGGTTTCTGGCTTCGACCAACTCCTTGCGTTCCTTGTCGGCGTCGGCATTTTCCTCGGCGTCCTTGACCATTTTCTCGATGTCCTCATCGCTGAGGCCACCCGACGCCTGAATGGTGATCTTGTGCTCTTTACCGGTGCCTTTGTCTTTGGCGCCGACATGCACGATGCCGTTGGCATCAATGTCAAAGGTCACTTCGATCTGCGGCATACCGCGCGGTGCGGGCGGGATGTCTTCGAGGTTGAATTGGCCGAGGATCTTGTTGTCCGCCGCCATTTCACGCTCGCCCTGGAAAACCCGGATCGTAACGGCGCTCTGATGGTCTTCGGCGGTCGAGAAGATCTGCGACTTCTTGGTCGGGATCGTGGTGTTGCGGTCGATCAGGCGGGTGAACACGCCACCCAGCGTTTCGATACCAAGCGACAGAGGCGTCACGTCGAGCAGAACCACATCCTTGACGTCGCCTTGCAGAACACCGGCCTGAATGGCGGCGCCCATGGCAACGACTTCGTCAGGGTTCACACCCTTGTGCGGCTCTTTGCCAAAGAACTTGGTCACTTCCTCGATCACTTTGGGCATACGGGTCATGCCGCCGACGAGAACGATTTCGTCGATTTCATCCTTGCTGATACCGGCATCCTTCAAGGCAGCCTGACAAGGTTTGAGCGAGGATTTGATCAGATCGTTAACCAGGCTTTCCAGCTTGGCACGGGTCAGCTTCATGACCATGTGCAGCGGCGAGCCGTCTTTGCCCATCGAGATGAAGGGCTGGTTGATTTCGGTCTGGCTTGAGCTCGACAGTTCGATCTTGGCTTTCTCAGCGGCTTCTTTCAGCCGTTGCAGAGCCATCTTGTCTTTGGTCAGATCGACGCCGTGTTCTTTTTTGAACTCGCCCGCGAGATAGTTGACGATGCGCATGTCAAAGTCTTCACCGCCAAGGAACGTGTCGCCGTTGGTGGATTTGACTTCAAAGAGGCCGTCGTCAATCTCAAGGATGGTCACGTCGAACGTGCCGCCGCCGAGGTCATAGACCGCGATGGTGTGGTTGTCTTCTTTGTCGAGGCCATAGGCCAGCGCCGCGGCTGTCGGCTCGTTGATGATGCGCAGCACTTCGAGGCCGGCAATCTTGCCCGCGTCCTTGGTGGCCTGACGCTGGGCGTCGTTGAAATAGGCCGGGACGGTGATGACCGCTTGGGTGACATCTTCACCGAGATACGACTCAGCTGTTTCTTTCATCTTGCCGAGGATGAAGGCGGAGATTTGCGAAGGCGAATATTTCTCGCCGCGCGATTTAACCCACGCAT
This sequence comes from Rhodobacteraceae bacterium LMO-JJ12, assembly GCA_021555075.1. Classification (NCBI taxonomy): domain Bacteria; kingdom Pseudomonadati; phylum Pseudomonadota; class Alphaproteobacteria; order Rhodobacterales; family Paracoccaceae; species Rhodobacteraceae bacterium LMO-JJ12. Next base: position 5,136 of record JAKGBX010000002.1, on the reverse strand, counting down.
CGCCATTGCCGCCGTCGACCAGAGTGAACGGCAGGTTGTGTTTGTCCTTGGACAGATGCTCATCATCCAACCGACGACCGACCAAGCGCTTGACGCCGAAGATGGTGTTTTCAGGGTTGGTGACAGCCTGACGTTTGGCCGATTGGCCAACGAGGCGTTCGTCTTCTGTGAAGGCGACGATCGAGGGCGTGGTGCGTGCCCCTTCCGAATTTTCGATGACGCGAGGTTGCGAGCCGTCCATGATGGCAACGCAGGAGTTAGTGGTCCCGAGGTCGATCCCGATGACTTTACCCATTTTTAGATCCCTTCTTACTTAAGGCGATGATGCGAGGAGCAGACCCGTTTTGGCGCCTGTCCCCGGATTTGTTAGCCGCATGCCGGGAGATTCCCTGCGTGCAACGCTTCCGGGCGTATATAAGGAGGCAAAATTGACCCTGCAAGCGGTGCATTGGACAGGAAAATGCAAATTTTGTGTGTTTTTTGAATGTGAGTGCAATTCAAAGGCCTTTGGTATGAATAAAAACGGGAAAATCGGGCTACGCGGTGTGGACGTGTTTCGCCATGCGCTCAGCATTGAGGAACAAGAACGGCTGGTTGAACAGGTGCGCGAGATTGCGCGTGCCGCGCCCATGGTTCACCCGGTAACGCGCGGCGGCAAGGCAATGAGCGTGAGGATGACCAGCGCAGGGGCGTTTGGGTGGGTCAGCGACGCGCGCGGCTATCGCTATGAGAAAAAGCATCCGGGCGGTGGGGGCTGGCCGGACATCCCAGAGGAGATATTGGCGATCTGGGCGGCGTTTGCGGGCGAGGCACGGATGCCCGAAAGCTGTCTGGTGAATTATTATGGTGAAGGGGCGCGGATGGGGCTGCATCAGGATCGCGACGAGGCGGATTTTACGCAGCCGGTTGTATCGGTCAGCCTTGGGGATGAGGGGCTGTTTCGGGTTGGAAATGTGGAACGCGGCGGCAAGACCGAGTCTTTGTGGCTATCGTCAGGTGATGTAGTGGTGATCGGCGGGGCGGCGCGGCTGGTGCACCATGGGGTTGATCGGATCAGGTTTGGATCAAGCGGGTTGTTGCCAGCGGGCGGGCGGATCAATCTGACGCTGAGGGTGGTGACGTAACGCGCTGCGCGGCAGTTAATTTCCGACGAGCGAACAACAGCCGGAGATGTGATACGGGTCGTTGTTCCCTTCGACCAGAATATCGGTGTCAAAGCCAAACTGACGCTCTGACATTCCGTCACTACAGTCTTCACGCCGAATGATGACCGAAAGGCGCATTGCGTTGGATTGTCCGCGAAGCGAGTAGCGGTCTGATCGGCCATAGGCGATCTGAAGCAGGCCGACCGGGACGTTCACATCGGACAACGCCATGCCCTGCAAATGGGCCGACTGACCCTGAGTGATGGTGAGATTCCAGAACGGCTCAGTCCCTGAACACTGGAGATGGCGGGTCAGCAGATAGTCGCCCGCCGGTCGCACAGCAAGATAACGCAGCGAAGCCCAGCCTGCCTGTTCGTTCACATTGACCAGCCCCCAATGGCCCGAGGTATCTGCGCGCACCACTTCGACTTGCGTCGCCTTTGGGCCAAGTGTTGCAATAACCTGCGCATTTGCGTTCGGGGCTTCGCGAACATTGAGCACATCGTCGGACGCAACCCCGGTCACATCATAGAGCGCCGGAAAGCTCTGGGCCAACGCGGCGCCGGGTAGCCAGAACAGGCAAAGCGCCAAGATGCGGATCATCGCCTTGCGCCCCAACTTACCGAGGCATGACGGCGGGTAAAAAATTCGCCCATAAGGCCGATCATCAACAAGACGATGCCGACATATAGCGGATATTCCCAATTGGAATTGCGCGGGAAGTAATTGGCGAAGGCAAAGCCGCGCGACTGGTCAATGGTATGAAACAGCGGGTTCCAGTCGAACAGGCGCAGTTTTTCCGTAGGCAGCGTGTTGGCGACAAACATCTTGCCCGAGGCGATCATGTTGGCGCGTTGATAGATGATGGTAAAAATCCGCACCACGGTGGGCGCCCAGGGCTTGATTGCCAGAAGCACCACGCCGAGCGCGCCACCGGTGAACCAGGCGATCAGCAACATGCCGTAGGCGCCAAAGGGATCTTCGATCTCGAACGGGGTGACGCCGACATGATAGCCAAACAGGATCACGATCAGCGACAACGTCTGAATATAAAGCGTGCTGAGCGCGCCCGCAAAGATCGAAATGATGGTGTTCATCGGGGCATGCTGCATCATCGCCGATGACGGCCCTTCGGCCCCGGCGACCGCACCAAGCGTTTTCACATGGGTCATGTAAAGGAAGATGCCGGTCATGATGTAGAGCAGGAAATCACCCCTGAGCTGCGAGCCGCGCAGACCCAGAAGAGAAAACAGCACGTAAAAGGCCGCGATCATGATGATCATCTGCAAAAGGTTCATGACAATCGACATCAGCGCATTGCCATGGGTGTTACGGATCGAGCGAACGGCGGAATGATATATCAGCTCGGCCATGATGATGGCCGATGTGAACATCGATCGTTTTTTTCTAACCTGGAACATCGCCTGCCGATCCGCCTGTTGCGCAGATTTTAGAACGGATTCCTTGCCGTTCTGTTAGCTGCGCATCATAAGGTAGCGTCAGTATTTTTCAATCAAAAGCCATGGCCTCCTGTCCGACGCGACTTGTGGGCAACATTGTAAGAGGAAACGAGCCAGATGGATTATCAGCGATTGGCAGATGTCATGCGCGAACTCGCGTTGGAAGCCGGGGCGAAGATCATGGAAATTTATGGCCGCGAAGATTTTGATGTGAAGGTGAAATCTGATGACAGCCCGGTGACTGCCGCCGATGAAGCCGCCGACGCAATCATCAGCGCGGGCCTGCGCAAAGCATTTCCCGATGCAACCCTCGTGACCGAGGAACAGGCCGACAGCCACGCCGCGCGGGCCGAAACATTTCTGATCGTCGACCCGTTGGACGGGACCAAGGAATTCATCCACCGGCGTGGCGATTTCACCGTCAACATCGCCTATGTGGAAAACGGCGTGCCGACGCGCGGCGTGGTTTATGCGCCCGCCAGAGAGCGGATGTTCTTTACCCGCGCCGATGGCAGCGCGGTCGAGGAACAGGGGCCGTTCGGGGCCGAATTGGGCAAGTTAGAGCCTATTTCCGTGTCTGACCCAGACAATGGCGCGTTGTTGGTTGTGGCATCGAAATCGCATCTGACCGATGAAACCAAAGACTACATCGCCAAATATGACGTGGCCGATTTCAAGAGCGCGGGATCGAGCCTGAAATTCTGTCTGGTGGCAACGGGAGAGGCCGATCTCTATCCGCGCGTCGGGCGGACGATGGAATGGGATACCGCGGCAGGTCATGCCGTTCTGGCGGGCGCCGGGGGCAAGGTGGTGCGGTTTGATGATCACACCCCGCTGACCTATGGCAAGGAGGGGTATGCCAACCCCTATTTCATCGCGCTGGCGCCGGGTGTTGATCTGAAACCCGCGTGAGGGGGATGGACCGGTGACAGACCGGAAGCCAAGCGCGCCGACGATCTCTATCGTGATTGTGAGCCGGGAACGGCCAGAAAGTCTGATCTGGTGTTTGAAGGGCGTTGACGGGCTGAATTATCCCGCCTTCGAGGTCATTGTGGTGGCCTGTCCGGCGGGGTGCGAGGCGGTGACGCGCGCGGGGCTGGACGGGCGGGTCAAGCTTATCGGGTTTGACGAAGCCAATATCTCGGCGGCGCGCAATCTTGGCATCACCGCGGCGGCGGGCGAGATCGTCGCGTTTATCGACGACGACGCGGTGCCTGAGCCGACATGGCTGCGCCATCTGGTCGAGCCGCTTGCGGATGCAGGCGTGGCGGCGGCGGGCGGGTTCGTGCGCGGGCGCAACGGCATTTCCTTTCAATGGAAAGCGCGCGAGGTGGATACGGGCGGCCATGCGCGACCCTTGACGGTTGATGAAACGGCGCCGTCTCTGCCCGACCCGACGCCGGGATGGGCGGTCAAAACCGAAGGCACCAATATGGCGGTGCGACGCGCGGTGCTGGCCGAGATCGGCGGGTTTGATCCCGGCTTTCGGTTTTATCTTGATGAGACCGATCTGAACCTGCGATTGGCCGGCGCAGGCCAGCGCACGGCGATTGCGCCGCTGGCACAGGTGCATCACGCCTATGGTGCCAGCGCGCGACGCACATCCAACCGCGCGGTTAAAGACCTGAGCGAGATCGGGGCCAGCACGGCCTATTTCCTGCGCAAGCATTGTGACGTGGCGGATCACGGCAAGCGATTGAACAGGATGATCGAAGAACAGCGCATGCGCGTGTTTGACCAGATTCGCGCAGGCCGGTTGCAAAAGGCCGATCTGGAGCCGCTGATGCAGGGTTTAAAGCGCGGTATCGAGGATGGAAACAGCCGGAAATTGACCGTGTTAGAGCCTATTGGCGAACCAAATACCGGGTTTCTGCCGTTTGCCCCGTCGCGGCGGGGCGGCGTGGTTTTGGCGGGGCGGATATGGCAGGCGCGACGGCTGCGCCGCAAAGCGCGCGAACGGGCGGCGGCGGGCGAAAATGTTTCGCTTTTCCTGTTCGGGCCAAGCCCGCGGATGCATCGCGTCAGGTTTAGCGATGATGCCGTGTGGGAGCAGAGTGGCGGATTGTTCGGCCGCAGCGATCGGGCGGGACCGTTTTTCCAGATTTGGAGCTTTGCCGGGCGTCTGGCGCATGAACGGGCGCGGGTGGCGCATCTGCGCGGACTCTCCAAGGCGCTCTGAGATCACTGCCAAAGCGATATTCGGGCATTTGAGAGACACGTGAACAACACAGCAAGAAAATTTGCAGGGATTTCAGGACAAGCACCTGCAATGTTGGGCATTTTCCATTTATCAATATGCGAAATATGTCATAATACACTTTTAACGCTGGAAAAAAGCGACGTGCATAACGAGGGCGAGTCATGAAGAAGAAGATCACGAAGGCGGTATTTCCGGTTGCAGGCTTGGGGACACGGTTTTTGCCGGCGACCAAGTCAGTGCCCAAGGAGATCATGACGCTGGTCGACCGCCCGCTGATCCAATACGCCATCGACGAGGCGCGCGCCGCCGGGATCAAGGAATTCATCTTTGT